>NZ_JBHZGO010000058.1:0-13547 GCF_042747725.1 Coleofasciculus sp. H7-2 | reverse complement strand
ATCAGCGTTTCGGACAGCGATGTCTTTCCGTTTCGTGGAGTGGTTGCACCACAATCACGACGTATTCGTTGCTTATCAAGCTGCTTTGGGCTTTATTTGGGCTTGAAATCTGTTTAAGTCCCGTTAGATAATGGGAATCCGTGCGGCCAAGAAAAATTGAAAGAGCCACACCCATAAAATTTTTTTAAAGTCCCGAATGTGCGATCGCATCTAAATACAGGTTAGGTTAGTGAAAGAATGCGCTCAGCTCAATCCGTGGTATTTCTCGCTGTACACCTGTTTGGTAAAAAACGTTGAATAGCGTAATCTCAACCAACGGTTTCTCGTTATGTTGATGTTGATTGCGATCGCGCTACTCAATTCAGCAAAGCATCATAGTCCTGATGAGAGCCAATCCAGAACCAGTAATAATCGTCACCCTTTTTTAAAGCTAATGCTCGGTAGCCATCGGTAATCCGAGCCGACCAGAGATTCTTGCCCACTTTCTTGAAGTGTAAGGATGGATGCGATGGATTCTCTTTCCAAAGTTGATAGGCTTTTTGAGCTTGCTGTTTCATTTCTAAAGACAGCGCTGCATAGGCTTTCCAAAACTCAGGTGTTGTGAAGGATTTCATCAAGATCCCTCACGTTATTTGCTGCAATGTCTGCTTCTGCTTTAGCAATGAGGCTATTCAATTTGCCTGATATCAAATCTTCTTCGATTTGCCGATCCCACTTTTCATCCAAATAGGTTTGAAGCCATGTTGCTAATTTACGAACATCACCTTCTGGAAGTTGTTTGATTGCTGCTTCGATTTCTAACAAAGTAGTCATAGAGAAAAATCTGATTTGGAAATACCTTTATATTATTATGCGATCGCCCCACTGATACTCCACTAGCTATGAGAAGCCATCGCATCTAAATAGAGGTTAGTGAAAGAATGCGATCGCTCAATTCGTGATGTTTTTCGCTACATCCCTATTTGGTTAAAAGGGTATTTCTTAGCCACTGTATAGCATAATTTTACTTTCTGACTTAGCAAATATTTACAAACTAAATTAGTTTAATTATATACATAATTAATGCTTTAAACAGTTATCTAGTGCAGCCTATTTTTATGCCTCTAAATCTACTAAGCTTGGCATATAAATCATTGATTTTTCAGGAATAAATGCAATAGATTCTATCAGTATATTTTCTATTTTTTGAACGGAACGATAAAAATATAATAGTATATCGTCACTATAAAATAATGCTTGAAATTCATGATAATTCCGACCAGTAATCTTGAAATCTTTGATTATCCCTGCTTGGTATAGTCGTTGAGCTGGTTTTTGCAATGGATTCTTATCAAGAGTTGCTTTGTTTGCAAAGGGGTCATCAAACTCAATGAACAAATCGCGACCATGAGCAAATAGATTACGTAGCGATGCTAGTGCATTTAAATCATCGTATAAATCTTTTCCAGTTATTTCTTTCAAGCTTTGTGAAAACACCTTGCTATACAACTCAACAAGTTTATTTATAGGTGCATTCTCGGTATCATTTGCAACGAACGATACAATCTGTAAGAGAGATTCGATAACAGGCTTAAGCTCACAATGATGAATTTGACCTCCATCATTAAACCGCATTGGAGGTAGTGATTCCCATCGCAGCATATAACGTATTGAGTGAATTCGTACCTTTATGATTGAGGACAGGAGGCTCTCAATATGACCACAGATTGTTAGGTAAAAAAACTGGGCAAACCCCCGCCTTTCGTAATCTGTTAATTCATTTCGTGACTTCCACGCTACAGCGAGGTAAGCGTTGCTAAAGATACTGGTTGAAATCCGAACTCGTGATGACATGGTCTTTAAAGGTCTAAAAAGCTTTCCTAGCTAAGAATGAAAAGCGCGCTCGCCCTTTATACATATATATTACATAATGTAGCATAAAACTGACTGTTATGACAAAATTTAGGATTCAGGAGGCTTTTGGGTTCTGCCTCCTGAATTCTTCAGTTGATACCTGAAATCCCAAACCACAGACGCTAAATGGCGGCATCGCCTCTTTAACCGAGACTTGGTCATTAGCCGACTGATGTACCCCATCGCGCCATCCTTTGGCTTTGGAGTAGTTGTCTTTTTGCACCTGTTTGCTTGCTTGTAGTTTAGTGCCACACCCCAAACGTCGCTGAAAAAGCGCTTTTCTTGCTTCATGCGATCGAAGAACTGGACGGTTTTAGAGTGTGACAGTCGCCCTTCCGTTCTGGCGATCGCATTGTTATTACCTTTTTAATTTTGCATCTGCTGAAATGCTTCTATCTGTTCCTTCCCCCCAGGAAAGTTAGAGCCAACGACATAAAAATCTTGTGGATAAATCCAATGGGTGCCTAGAGGCCCATGAATTTGAATTCCGGTCATGACGGCGTAGTTAAACACAGCGCGATCCAGAGTGTTTAAGAGTGTTTCGACATCGTTGGAAATAATTTTAGATGCCAATTTTGTAACTTCTATCAAATCGGGTTTGTCGCCATAGGTAAGGGCTGAAAGAATTTTCTGCCGGATAATTGTTTGTTCAATATCCTGCATATCCATTTCTAGTTTTAGATGACCAGATGCCAATTCTTTAACGACTGTTTCTAATGCTCCACAGGCATGGGAAACTTTTTGAACGCCATCTCGATAGACCTTCCCAATCTCACCATGTCTAGAAATAGCGATATGGGGCATCGCATAGAAGGTAAAACGACGGAGACCATCAACGATAGGGGTATGGTCAGTCGCAGCGGCTAACCCAGTTTTCCCCATCATGACAAACCCGGCTAAGCTGCAACAATTAAAAGTTTTACCCCAGTATCGAATTACTTCAATGAAGAGGGGTTCGGCAATTTCATCCCGACAAATTGCTATCATTCCCATCGTGTTTTCGTCACAAAAACCGTAGGCGCTCAAGCTTTGGAAAGTCTTTCTCATGTACTTGCTCATAGGTACTGCCCCTGGAAAGTGAGTTTGCAGCGTTTCATGAAATGCTGGAAACACGTTAGGGTCATATCCGTTGAGCGTTTGGGGGATAGTTTCGTCAAGCTGATTGACGTGATGGGTCATCTGCTAACTTCTCCTAACTAGCTTGCGAAATCTGTCATTGAGTCGCTTAAGAGGATATCTCTCGAAGTACCCCAGAGTGTCCGATACCCCCAGCAGAGCTGAAAAAGGGGGGAACCGAGCCGCTCAAAGTCCCCCAATTTATCGGGGGATGCGAGGGGGAGCGTCAGTGGGTAAGCGTGTCAACAATAACTTTTCAGACATCCTCTAAGCTTAACTTCACATCCATCCTTGAGGATTCAGGCAATATCATTGGTTCTAAGACTAGATGAGTCAGAAAGCTCCTGCCGTTGCCGTTTAAAAGGTTGGCGAAGCCTCCTGACTCCTTCAGCTAAAGCGTTCAAGCACAAATTTTAGACCCTCAACGATTGCATCGCCTTGTTTAACCGCTACTTGACCATCAGACGGCTGATGCAGTCATCTTGGCATCTTATTCCCAGGCTGAAACTGGTAACGAGAGAACGCATACGAAGTAAGGGCGGTTTTTAAATCCGCCCCTACTTCCTACCTTTGCGTTGAAAAATCAAATCAACCTTTATTTTCTCGTTTCCACAGTCCCCGCACCAGTCGAATCTCATCAAACGTATAGATTTCCCCCAGAAAATCTCGAATCTTCGAGAGTGAAGTAGCACCCACAGCTTGAATAGCTTTTAAAATCGGTTCCTGACGTTCTAGAGGTACTAATGAGTTTAAATCCACAGGCTGATTCATCGAAATCAGTTCCGCTAGATGATCTAAGATAGTGCCTATCCGCAGGTTACGTTTTAGAGCAATTTCTTCAATGCTCAAACCTTGCATATACAAATCCAGCGTAGTTAACTGGGTGTATGTAGGGTGGTTTTTTTGAGGAATTGACGCAACAGAAGTAGACTTAGAAAACCCTTGTTCTTGACAATAAGTTTGGATTTCAGCAACAAATCGCTCACCGTATTGAGCTAATTTATAATCTCCAACACCGGAAAGTTTGCCAAATTCAGTTAAGCTTTGAGGTTGCATCTGAGCCATCAGCTTTAGGGTAGAATCGGCAAAGACGACGTAGGGAGGCACGGATTGCTCATCAGCGAGTTGTTTGCGAAGCTGGCGCAATTGTTCATAGAGCATTTCCACTTCTACTGCCATTTGCGGTGATTCATCAATTGCTGTAACAATGGGAACAGCAATCTGCACCTCACGCTGACGCCGCAAGATTTCCCAGCTTAAAGCGTTGAGCTTCAAGACAGAATAACCGTCAGTGGTTTGATCGACAAGTCCTTGATGCAAAAGCGATCGCCCTAACATCTTCCAATCCTCTACACTTTTATCAGTGCCGATGCCGTAGGTAGAAAGTTCCTGATGTCCATTCTGATAAATCTTCTGATTTTTTGAGCCGCGCAGCACATCGATAATGTAATTCATCCCGTATCTTTCTTTGCATCTGGCGACACAAGAAAGAAATTTCTGCGCTTCAATTGTCCAATCTTGCACAGGTTTAGGAAAACGGCAGTTGTCGCAGTTGCCACAATTCCCCGCAAAACGTTCGCCAAAATAACCCAATTGGATTGTGCGGCGACAGTCTGTACCTTCCGCATAATCAATTACTTGTCGCAATTGCTGACGGGCAATTCTTTGTTCTTGCGGGTCGGTTTTTTGGTCGATAATATACTCAATAGTCTTCAAATCGCCGTAGCCAAAAAAGACAGTACAACGCGCAGGTTCTCCATCTCTTCCTGCCCTTCCGGCTTCTTGATAATAACTTTCTAAATTGCGCGGCAAGTCGTAATGAATCACAAAGCGCACATCTGGCTTATTAATCCCCATGCCAAAGGCAACCGTTGCTACCATCACTCGCACGTCATCTCGAATAAAGCGAGTTTGATTGGAAGTCCGTTCTTCATCATCTAGCCCTGCGTGATAAGGTAGCACTGAAATGCCATCCTTTTGTAATCGAAAGGCAATTTCATCTACGCGGCGACGACTGAGGCAATAAATAATCCCAGAACCTTCAGTAGTGCGGATTTGCTTTAAGAGTTGGGAGTAAGCTTGTTTCTCTTTTGGCTGAACTTCGTAGTAAAGATTGGGGCGGTTAAAACTAGCAATGTGAATACTAGGTTGCCTGAGCGCTAGCTGTTGGATAATATCTTGACGGACGCGATCGGTAGCGGTGGCGGTGAGTGCTAAAAAGGGAACATTCGGATAGCGTTGGCGCAATTGTCGCAGTTGCCGATATTCTGGGCGAAAATCGTGTCCCCACTCAGAAACGCAGTGCGCTTCATCAATCGCAATGGAGTGAATTCCAATTTGATGTTGCACCAAATCCAAAAACGGCAGAAATTTTTCTCCCAAGAGTCTTTCTGGGGCAACGTAGAGTAGTTTGATGCGACGATTGAGGATATCTTGTTCGCGCGATCGCACTTGTCCCCAACTGAGACTACTATTGAGAAACGTCGCGCCAATGCCGTTATCCCGCAACGCTTCCACTTGATCTTGCATCAGGGCAATCAACGGCGACACTACCACAGTTAACCCGGATTTTAGTAGTGCTGGTAGCTGAAAGCACAAAGATTTTCCCCCACCTGTAGGCATAACAACCAGCAAATCCTGGTTTTGTAGCGCTTCTTCAATAATCTGACGTTGCCCTAGGCGAAAGCTGTCGTAGCCAAAAAAATGTTTGAGTGCCTGTTCGAGAGAATGAAACTGGGGCATCTTCCGAAGGATGAAGGATGTTAGCAAAGCGGCGTGTCAGCGCAGGATGAAGGATGAATTAAGAAATTCCGAATTCTCCGCAAGGGAGTTTCAGGATGGTGTGGGCATCGAAAACTGCTGCCCTAAATTGGTAGCGCTAACGAGAGCCTGCTTTACGAATCATAATGATACTTGGAAAGTCTATTAGTAAATTAACCCATGCCGAAAGCAATCTGGAATGGTACAGTTTTAGCAGAAAGCGATCGCACCGAAGTCGTGGAAGGCAACCACTACTTCCCCGCTGACGCTATCAAGCAGCAATATTTCAAAGATAGCGACACCCACACCAGCTGCCCTTGGAAAGGCAAAGCCAGTTACTACAGCATCGAAGTCGATGGGCAAGTCAACAAAGATGCGGCTTGGTACTATCCCCAAGCCAAGGACGCCGCCAAGAACATCGAAGGATACATCGCCTTCTGGAAAGGCGTCAAAGTCGAAGCATAAGCCTTCTCACCCGCCTGGGATTCAAATCCCAGGCTAACAGTTAAAGTCCTCTCAAGAGGACTCAAAGTAATTGTTTAGTCCCCTAAGCGTGGACTTTCGCTAAAGGAATTCATTCCCTTGCGGGTGCAGCGGTTAGCCGATTGTTTGCAACTGAAGCAGAAAAAGGCTATTACCCACGATTCATTACTACTACGTCTCCCACAAGAGGGATGTGATGTCCCCCTGTTTGCTCAACCATCTGTTTAGGCACGTTAAAGCAGAGGAGGGGCGATGCAACTAACAGACAAAGTAGCACTGATCACAGGTGCAGGTTCGGGCATCGGCAAAGCAGCAGCAGTGCTGCTGGCAAAAGAAGGCGCGAAAATTGCAGCTTTAGGGCGAACTGAAGACGAACTTAACAAAGTCGTTGCCCAAATCCAACAAGCCGGTGGAGAAGCCATGTCGGTACTCGCCGATATCTCCGAACCAGAGGAGATGCAACAAGCTGTGCAACAAGTAACCAATCAATGGGGACGCCTCGACATTGTATTTGCAAATGCTGGAATTAACGGCGTCTGGGCACCTATAGAACAGCTAGAGCCAGAAGAATGGGACAAAACGATTAAAGTCAATCTGAAAGGCACGTTCCTCACCGTTAAATATGCCGTGCCTTATCTCAAAAAACAAGGTGGATCTGTCATTATCACCTCCTCCGTTAATGGCACGCGGATGTTCAGCAATACCGGCGCAACTGCCTATTCTTGCACTAAAGCCGCCCAAGTCGCATTCACAAAAATGGTGGCGCTAGAACTAGCCAAACACGGCATCCGCGTCAATGTGATTTGTCCGGGCGCAATAGAAACAAAAATTGACGAAAACACCGAACGGCGAGCCTTAGAGGAGGCTCGTGAACCCGTGGAATATCCGGCAGGAAAAATACCGCTAACTGACGGTAAACCCGGCTCCTCTGAGCAAGTTGCCCAGTTGGTATTGTTTCTAGCCTCAGATAATTCTAGCCACATCAGCGGCACCGAAATCTGGATTGATGGTGCCCAGTCGCTGCTGGTGGGTTAAAACAGAGGCATTTTAATCAATCGGGAATTTAACCTTAGAGAAATGCTGGTAGTGGCGATAGTTTCTGCTATGATAGTAAACGCCAGTAAGCGGATGTGGCGGAATTGGTAGACGCGCTAGATTTAGGTTCTAGTTTCGCAAGAAGTGAAGGTTCAAGTCCTTTCATCCGCATGAGTGACAATTGATAACTCCGTAACTAACCGAGGCTGTCGATTGCCACATTATTTGTCCGCGATAACAAAGAAAACTCTCAAGGATAAGGACTCGGAGTTTTTTAACCCATCCCAAAGAATGCGGTGGATGTTATGCGGCAGTCCCGTTAATCAATCTTTTGATTTGGTTGAGTTTGATATGCAAAGGGCGATCGCGCTTTGGCAAGAGGGTTTGCCTGTTGTGCCTGTATGGTTGGATGTGATTCACCAGCGATTAGAAACACAGTTGAAGCTGTGGGGAAAATGCGCTTAAGTAGGTAAGCTTTGATCTGGAAGAGGCGATCGCTTCCTTAGCTCAAGGTCAGCCTGTAATTCTGGTGTTGGCAGGAGAAAAAGATGCTTGGTCGCGCCTAGCCCGCAATCTCAAAGCTGAAATTGACGAAGATTTAATCGAATCTTATCAAGGGACTGTTTCGTTGCCTTTTGAAATGGGCGATTATCAGCGTGTTGCTGTCAAAATTGTAGACGATCGAGGGATTGAAAGTTTGAAAATTATCCCGTTGCAGCCATGAATAATAGCTGTAGGGTGCGTCAGACAATTAATCTATTAGTTAGATAATTAACTTAAAAATCTGAGGCACCCTACTAACTCAGAATAAAATTGATATTATAGCTTTGGAGGTTTTCCTATGATTCAAGCGATATCTAAGTTAATGACTTTCGATGACTTTCTGGAGTGGAAGCCAGAAAACGGACGCTATGAATTGCATAACGGAGTTATTGTTGAGATGCAGACAACAGGAAAACACGAAGAAGTTGTTGAATTTTTGCAGGCAGAACTAATCCTAGAAACTCGGCGGCTGCAACTTCCCTATCGATTCCCCAAGAATGCCCTCGTTAAATCTCCAGAACAAGAAACGGGTTATTTGCCTGATGTTTTAGCCGTTAATCGTGATGCTTTAGCGCTAGAGCCTTTATGGGCAAAATCCTCAACAATTACTCAAGGCTCATCTATTCCTCTCGCGATTGAAGTTGTCAGCACAAATTGGCGCGATGATTATGCACACAAGATGAGCGATTATGAAGCATTAGGGATTTCTGAATACTGGATTGTCGATTATCTGGGTTTGGGAGGTAGCCGTTATATTGGTTCTCCTAAACAGCCTACTTTGTCGGTTTGTCAATTGGTAGATGATGAGTATCAGATTAGGCTGTTTCGGGGAGATGACAGAATTGAGTCGGCGGTATTTCCAGAGTTGAATTTGACCGCACAGCAAATTTTTAATGGCGAGTAAATAAATATATGGCTAATCTGGTAAGCGTTAAGCAAATCAAAACAGTAGAATATGTCATCAAAAACCATCGCTCAACTTATTATTAACTCTCCTTATGACAATGCTCCGGACAATTTTAAGCAGCGATCGCGCTTTGGCAAGAGGGTTTGCCTGTTGTGCCTGTATGGTTAGATGTGATTCACCAGCGGTTAGAAGCAAGATTGAAGGGCTGGGGAAAATGCGCTTAAGTGGTAAGAGGTGATCTGGAATAGGCGATCTCAGATCGCATCTTTCGATAAAGGTGAGTTTGTGATTCCGGTGTGCTTAGATCAAATTCATCAACAACTACAGCAAAAATTAAAACCTTAAAGCCTTCTTTACTCAAACCTAAAATTTATGTCGTTAATTAGTCAAAAAGCTTCTTAAATCCTTTGTGACTTTGGATATTTCTTCTGAGACTTCAGAAATATGAAGTAATAATTTTTGGGACTCTTCTGAAGAGTTAGCCAATTTTTCAGAGAGTTTGCTATTGTATTTTTTGATTTTAGAGTTGAGAAGTTTCATACGCCTAACATAGGGCTGGGTTCTAAAAATTATTGCTGCCAAGTTAATTAAGTTTACTTCTTTTGTTTCAGCTATAAGATTAACTATAGATTCTACTTTTTTTGTCTTTAAAAATGATAATTTAGACTCCGGTTTTTCCTGAATTTTTGTTTTATTTTTATTCAACGTCCCCAGATTCTCTAACGACTCGACCAAAAGAGAGGTTACTAACATCTTATCTCTTCTTCTAGAAGCGGATTTTTCTTTTTCCCTGGTAATCACTACACCTAGAACAAAAGTCAATATCGATAAAACGTGTCTGAACGCTCCAGTTAGTTCATACTCAGGCAGCGCAAGACGAGTCAATATAAATGGAGATATTAATACTATTAGCGAAGGTAATATTATCGGTTTTTTATTGAAAAAATTGATAATTCTTGATAAATAACTATCATATTGTTTGCTAAACCCAATTGATAATCCTGTATGAATCAACCATAAAATAGCTATGCTTGTACCCAAAATAGCAGGCGAATAATTAGGAGTTGTGTCAGGCATACTTTTTCTTTTTCATTTGCTGAACCGACGCTTGAAGCGGGGGTCAAGGCGGTCTTTTTTTCGTCTATTGCAATCGAAGCAAAGCGTTTGCAGATTGCTGATGTCATTTGAGCCTCCAAGGGCTAAGGGAATGATGTGATCGATCGTAAGATTAGTCTCTTGGTCAGTCTTTCCGCAGCTTTTGCAACAATTTACATCGCGCTCAAAAACAAGTTTTCTTACTTTTGGTGGAATTAAAATACGTGGAGTTTTTCTCATCAAAGACATTTATGGGATAGATTATAAAATCAGACACTTCCAGGCTCGTCATGTGAAGGCATATTGGCAATACCCCCCTACACAAATGCTTATGACTTAGGCAGTTTTTTAACGGCTTTAGGAACACGAGCCTCTGCATTAGTCATCACCTGCTTCATATTGTCTAGAATCTCCCCCTTAGAATTTTCCAAAACCTTAGTAGACAAAGAAATCCGACCCTTACCGTCATCTTGTGTAACAATCATTGCCTTGATTAGCTGATATTCCTCAAATAGATCCGGGAGAGATTCAACAAAGCCGCAGCTAACATTACTTATGTGGAGCAACCCAACTGTACCAGCCAAATCAAGGACTACAACATCTGGCGTGACTTTAGTCACTCTACCCTCCACAAGTTGTCCTCTCTCTAATTTTTTGGAACTTTCGGATTGAGCAGGCGAGTAAGTCGGTCGAACTAGCGGATCGGGACTCGCTATAGATTCCGGGCTATCATCTAACTCTACAAGATTTATCTCTGTATAAGTTTGTATCGCACTTGAATCATTTTCTGAGTCAAAACTGGAAGTAGATTCTGGTGGGATGTTATTTGACTCTACAGAATTTACGTTAATGGAAGATAGCGTAGCACTAGAATTGTCTTCAGGTATTGTAGGCAGCTTGTAGTCGTCTAATTTCATAGCCTCTAGGTAGCTATTGATACCTGCAACAGCTTGGTTATAGTCGGCAATCTTTACCTCTACTTCTCTCAACTTCTGGTTACGCTCGTCGATTTTCGCTTGAGCCTCTTTTTTTATTGCTTGCCGTTTGTTGGCGCGAGCGCGAGCGGACTGCTGCCAAATCAATTGCCGTTTATTTTCAGCCATTGATAACAGAGATTTATTCAGCATTTTGATTATTTTTGAACCAAAATTTACTTCTATTGTTTGTTTAAATTTAGCTTGAAAATCAATTTCCAGCAGTTGACGTATAGGTTCTTCTGCTTCCACCATGCGTTTGACATCTCGACTATTAGATGCTTCTTGCAAAGTTTCCCGGAATTGATAGAGCCAAACGCTATCTTCGTAATCATAAAGATCTGGGCTTTCGATGATATAAAATACACATTCTGCACTCGCCAAAACCTTTACTCCCTCGATAATTTTTATTTCTATATCCTGTAGCTCTTGGACAATTCCACAATCATCACCTAACAACAAATTACAAAGCTGACGGTGGTATTTTTGCTTGCGTACTTTCTTAATCAAGCGTTGGAAAAAACTAGCAATCAAAATTTCTGATTCCTGAACTAGAACATTCTCTAATCCCTTAGCAATGTCATAGAAAGCTTGTCCCAAAACTGCTACTAATGGTGCTGTAACCTGATGATGATTGTGGCAGGTGTTGGCGAAGGCACCTAATATAGAAAAGTTTTTTATCAACTCGGTGAGATTATCTTGCATCTTCTGGTGAAGATTGTTGAAATCTTGCTTAAAATCTTCGCAGGTATCCATTACTAATAGTTGAATTTCTTCTTCTATTTTTCGGTAAAAGACTTCGCCAATCTCCCATACTTCTTTCGCGATCTGTGCCAAATCCTGTTCAGTTATTTCTGCAATATTTGCAGGTTTATTTTTCCACTGATGGCGCTCTTCTAAGTAAGATTCATACAAGCTGTTACAGAGTTCGCTAATATCACTAGCTAGGTTAGCAAATAGTTCTGGTCGCTTTTCTTCGGTTAGATAGCGGGTGATAGCATTACTAAATTCTTGAATACCGCTATCCTGAAGTAACTGCTCGATTATACTGGTTTTATAACGATTAATAATCTCCAAATATTGCTCATTTTTAGTTTGAGTTTTACGCCGTACAATATCAGTAAATTTATCAACTGGTAGTTTATCGGAATCACAATAATCAAGGAACTCCAAGACAAATGAAGGGGTTCCTTCAACCCCATCTGAGCCTTTACTGGTTTCGGCTTTAAATATACTATCTAGTCCCCAGCGCTCACTTTCACTTGTCTTTTTGAGTTGACTAGCCCAGAAACCCAGCAATGCGCTAGTTTCATAAATTTCCCTTCGCGTATTACTGAAGTCTTCGCTAATGAGATCGTCCAGTTCTTGTTTCAGTTTGGGGTCACGCCAAGTTTTGTCGATGCGGTTAAAGACGTAAAAGACGCGCTCGCCAATTCCTGAGTTTTCCCGTATTGCTTCTATTAGTTTCTTTTCTGCTGTCTCTATCTCCCCTTCTTGATCAGCCTTCATCACACAGATGACAGCAGAGGTATTAGTCTCTTTAACCTTGCTATAGGTTAATTGTGCATCTCTTAACACTGGGGCATCGATTCCTGGCAAGTCAACTAAGACGTTACCATCCTCCAACAGGGGGTAATTGCAGTAGTATTTAATGCGCTTGAGAACAGCACTGTTTGTGCCACGACGAGCATAATCATGTGCATCCTTCTTGGAAAGACCTAACTCGCCCATCTTATAAGTGTTATTTTTCGCTGAGTCGATGGATTTGTGGTTAGCCTCAAATCCATCCAGTAATGCTAGCAGTCCATCTGCTTCGTCTTCCTTCTCGGTTTTGCCAGAGCCCTTATGCTCTCCAGTGATTTTTTTACATTGTTGCCTTAACTTTTCAATTGCCCCCTCTTGAGTAATGTCAACTGACTTTAGTTCCAGAGTTTTAGATCTGTCATTGACCTCTTCTTGTACTTCTAAAACGCTAAGAAAAGTAAGATCAACTCCTTCTTCCTCTAACGACTTGGCATACTCTATGTAGCATTCGATGCCAGTAGCATGACCTGTACTGCTGTAAAGCAAATCTTGCCCTAGCAAAGCATTGATCAGCATCGACTTACCAGCACTGTATGTCCCCGCAAAGACAATCTCGAATCTGGGATCAATTGCCTTATCACGGGAAGTTTTAATTGCGGCGATGTTGTGCTGACCTTTCAAAGATGGCTCCTTGTCCAACAGCCGCAACAGACGATTTACATCGGCTGCTAAATTTTCAGATTGATGTGGTTTTGGGATCATGTGAAAAAAACACTCCAGTTTTTAGACAATTATGCTGACACTCACCGCAAATTAGCAGTTGAAACTATTGCCAAATAAGGATTAAAGGCTAATTTTGCACTACTTTATCTCGGCTTGATGCCTTTACGCTCTGTTGACAGAAACAGCCCGTGTATTCACATTTACATTGTTTGATGCCAAATAAGCTAAAACGCGCCTAATTTAGATATTTGGGAGGGCAGGACTTGTACGGTGGTTTGACTACGCGGTTGGTCAGCTATATCATTTTTATAACATAAGGCCTCACTCCCTATATCCAGCCTTGTGTTTAGAAGCGATTTTTGATAACTTAAGCTGTTATGCATTTAAACTGTGATAAGAGCATTGCCCTTGTTTTTGAGCTTTCGTTCCCATTTGATAATCAACTCTCCTTCATTTAAAAGCTTATGTAATACATACTCTAGCTCTTCAATTGA
>NZ_JBHZGO010000057.1:0-13747 GCF_042747725.1 Coleofasciculus sp. H7-2 | reverse complement strand
ATAATTCACATTTATTGCTGGGATTCAATCATTTAATTGCAGCAATGAATCAATTTAAACCTGGTTATGCTTCTGGATAATTTAGCTTATTTACTACTTGCTTATCCCGGAAAGTGACAGAAGAGGGCTATGCCGTAGAGATTATCGCCATGCTTGCTAAAACGGTTAAGCCCAGTCTACGATACATAGGTTTTGGAGTTTTCACCTTTTCTTCAATTATTGTTTGGACAAACTTAAAGTGCAAACTCGTTCTAACATTCTCTTGCTAGCAACACTGTCAGCCTCAACTGAAAAATATTGAGGCCAGTAGTCTATAAAAGAAGTATAGGTTCTCCAGCTTGGGTTAGTAGCCAAGTTACCACCATTGCAGGATTTGGTGTATGCACTTCTTTTTCTACCCCCAATGCTGTAGTCAAAGGCAACAACTCTTATCTTTGGCAAGTTGTCATAGTGTCCATCTTCATTGTTGAGAGTATCATCAAGCAGCATCATCTCAAACTTAATACTTTTTTCGTTTAACCTTAGTGTTTCACCACCATTGGTTTTACCAAAGTCCACCCACCGCTCTTGGTTTGTTTGAGCAAGAACAGGTGTTGAAAAGATAGATAGAGAAACAATGGCGATCGCTGTCGCAGATTTGATGAGTTGCATGATTTTATTGAACCAGATTGTTTAAGTTAATATCGTCTCTTGGCAAACTACTAGCTAGGGGTCGCAACTGGCTGGATTTTCCATACAAACTTTATATTCTCTAATCCGCTTAGCCTGATCGGATTTCTTAGATACAACGCCAAAGTGGACAATTGTATAGCCTGTATAATGCCATGTTTTGTAGTTATAGAGTTCCCCCCGATACCATCGGTTTGGGCCGCTGTCATAGACAGTTTCTACCAGGGTTGACTTTTTGAAATCATCTAAAATCTTTTGCCCCCAAAATTTTTTGATGAGATTGTCTCCACTTACAATAGCCCCTCCCTCAATTTGTCCACCTGAACTATTCACTTTTTGAAAAAGTACTCTTCCAACACACTCAGGAGAGAGATAGCATTTGGGGCGGTGGTCAATGACCTCGGCTTCAACATTGTTTTGATCATTAAAAAAAACGGACAATCGAGCAGTCCCATTTGCCATTTCAACCGAGCGATTGCGTCGAAACCACGCATCAACAGCATTGGCTGTCATGTCAGGTAAAGCTTGGGCGATACTAGAAAAACTCAAATAACTTACCAGTAAAGGAAAGGCAAATCGAAGTGCTTTATTCATGAGTAGTTCAGAAGACAAACAGATAAAGTACGAATGCTAGATGTACCTACAATCTAATCCGTATAACTATTAGTTGTATCGGATTCGCAGTCTAACACTTATGCCAATGAGGTTATGCCGCACCCACTGCTATAATACCCTGCTTAGGAATACTTTATTGGTGAATACAATCTATCACACCCAGGACTTACGCAAAATTCTCGGTAATACCCTAGCAATGGCGTAGGGTGCGTTGCAACGCACCCTACAATTAGGGTCGCTGCGTAAGTCCTGACACCAATATTTCGTAAAACTACAGAATAAAGTAGTCTAACTTCACTCTTGAAGATAGTTTGACAGCATCTAGCGATCGCAGAACCCTAACTACTTTGATAGCTGCTGCACAAATGCGGTATGTTCTGGTGCAGCCAACCCTTCGGAGCAACACAGGTTGCACTCGCCCCACATTCCCAGCCAATAGATCATCCACTGCCAACTAAAAGCCTGGAAACACTTGACTACGATCATATCGGCTATATCCTCTCTAAGCCGCTTGAGCCGTTCCAGTGCAGCGACTTGTAATGCAACGTTACTACATTTGCTTACTCGGATAGTGTTGCCAAAAATTCCTCTGGCATTATTGCCGGAACTGAAGAAGTTACAAAATCAGATGTATTTCGCGTCACAATCATTTCTAAACCTGCGACATTCGCCGCAGCACTCGTTACAGCATCCTCAAAATCTGCAATGGAACTTTGCAACGCTTGCCGAATTACTTCGTCCGTTACGCTGGCAACTTGAATTCGCTGTAATAACCTTGATAGTAGTTCCCGTGCGGCTTCACTACCAATTTGACGGCGTAAGATGTAGAAAATATTGGTGACTGCATGACCTGAAACATATCCCTGTACTTGTTCCTGCGTCACTGTATTTAATGCTTGTGCAGAAGCAATCACAAACGGTTGGCGTTGCGCTAAAACATCCAGTAATACATCGCTATCAAACAGCACCCGCTTCAACTATATTTCTCCTCTAGATAATCAACATAAGATTCTGTTGAATAATCTGTAGGTAGCTGAATAGAACCGATTAGGCTTTGAGTCCAAGGATCAAGATTAGTCATGGGTTGTATGGTTGTATTGGGTGAAATAGATGACAAGGTTTCTTTCTCAATTGATGCCAATACGGATTGAACTAAACGCCAGCGATCGCTAATTGGCAATTGCAACGCCTGTTTTTGCAATTCCTGCAACGTCATTAGCTTTGTCTCCCTTCAAGCTCTCTCTACTAATTTTAATTGTGACGGCGACTTTGAGCTGTGAATGAGCTTTTAGTTGTGTCCTTACCGCGATCACGATCGCTCTGAACAACAGAAGACTATGCTCAATTAGTCCCCGATCTGATGTTTGATGTCAAGTCCAAAACTGACTTCTCGACTAAGCTGCGTCAAAAGATTAATGATAATTAGGCAATTTGCAGCGTACTGGGTTCAGGAATGGATTCACCTTCTGCAAGCCATGCTTCCAAGTACATTTCGATCGCGTCTTCACCGTTACGAATTGCTTCCTCACGAGTTTTGCCATGAGTGCAAGGCATAACAACGCGATCGCCAAACTCTGGAATCGTGACTAGGAAAAGCTCATCTTCATCAGACCATTGAACAATCATGCTGTAACGACTCATGAATCCTCGTCCTCCCTTAATTCTTCCAGTTGAGTTAATAACTGTGTCAACTGTTTTTCTAGGTATAGTGGCACATCATCCCCATCCTTGCCTGGAATTGTGAGTGTTTTCCCGATCAGAGGATGTCGCCAACGCTCATGGCTCCCTTTGCCGCGCTTAGGCAGATAAACAAAACCTTCACGCGCAATCTGAGCTTTCAACTCTCGAATTTTCCTGGGCATGGATATTGCCTGATTCTCTACTCTATTTTCTTACTTGCTTATACTCTCAATGTGTTGTTATACAGCGCTACTGCACTCTTCACTTCCCAACTACATCCTCACCAATAACTTGAGGGGTGTAACGTTCCGGTTGACGCAAAACCCTAGCTACTGCGATCGCTGCTGCACAAATGCGGTATGTTCTGGTGCCGCCAACCCTGACTGCAACACAGCTAACACTGACCCCATATTCCCAGCCAATAGGTCATTCACTGCCAACCATAAGCCGGGAAACACTTGACTTTTAATCACCCCATCTTCATCCACTGGCAGTAAAATATACTCTCCCTCTTGTAAATAAAACCAGTCCAGTTTCTGCTCAAACACTTGCCAAACGATATATTCTCTAATTCCATTGCGACGATAGGCACGTTTTTTATCACCGAGATCGATCGCTGCACTACTCGCCGCAATCTCTGCCACCAACTCCGGTGCCCCTTCTATATAATCATCCTCACTGAGGCGCGACTGACCTCCTGCTTGTTCCTCAATCAGCAGCACTGCATCGGGTTGGGGTTCGTTGTCCAAATCTAAACGAACGGTGGGTTCAATTCCTAACTCAATACCAGGTGTTGCAACCTTATAATTACCTAGCCAACCACTCAAATTTCCGTGAGGTTGAGCATGACTTCTAAATCTCCGTGCAGCAGGCACGTAGACAACTCCTTCAATTAGTTCAGCCTTCCTGAGATGAGGCATGGCATTGTAGCGTCGCTCAAATTGGTAGCGATTCAGGCGATCGCCACTTTCGAGTGGTGGAAGGGGCAAAGGTTGTTGAGGAGGTGTTTTGACCATTGCTTTGGGTTGTGGGTTTGGGTTTCTTACCCTGCATTCTCCGATCATATTTTAGATCCCCGACTTCTCTAAGAAGTCGGGGATCTTACCTTGTTAAACTAGAGTCCGCTAGCATGAGAAACCCATGCATATTCTGTTCGTTGAAGATGAAGCGAAAATTGCTAACTTCGTCCAAGCTGGGTTGAAGGAACAGGGATTTGTTGTCGATTACTGCGACAACGGAGACGATGGTTATACTCGCGCCTTGGATAATGAGTATGACGCGCTTGTGCTTGACATTATGGTGCCGGGAAAAGATGGGTTGTCTATCCTCAAAAACCTGCGCCGGAAAGGACAAAATGTGCCGATAATTTTGCTGACTGCTCGGAATGAATTGGATGACCGAATTGAGGGTTTAAACTTGGGTGCTGACGACTATATAGCGAAACCGTTTTTCGTTGAAGAACTCGTTGCCCGTATTCATGCCGTGGTGCGTCGGAGTGCAGGCGATCGCCAAAACTTGGTTTGTGTCGGACCCATTAAGCTAGATCGCATCACGCGAGAAGCAACCTGCAATCAGCATATAGTTGAACTCACCACCCGCGAGTTTAATCTCCTAGAATATCTAATGCGATCGCCTGGACGAGTCTTTACCCGCACGCAAATCTTGGAACACATCTGGGGCTATGATTTCAATCCCAATACCAATGTGGTCGATGTGTGCGTTCAACGGATTCGCAAAAAAATTGATTCCATCGGTGGCGCGGGTTGGATTGAAAGCATTCGCGGCGTTGGATATCGATTTCGCCAAACAGAGTCTTAATAGTGAAGTTGCGTTCCTTCCGTATCCGAATTGCTCTATTGTCTGCTGTTCTTGCAGGTAGCGCCCTAGCAGGGTTTGGATTAATTTCGTGGTGGCTGATTTATGAGGCGAAGGTAAGCCGTCTGGATGCAGAACTGGAGAGTCAATTGATGCGGGCAGGTCGTCCGCGATCGCCCGATAAGCGAAGCGCTGACTTGTCAGTTCGCTGGCAGTCTTATGAAACCTCACTTGGGCAGCCATTTGGCACAAGCGCAAAAACAGCGATCGCTATGTTGGTCATCGGTGCGGATGGCAATGTGCTGTATCGTTCCGAACAATGGGCTGCCGATCTAAATATCACGAACCTCTGGACATCACGCCCCCAACTGCCGCCGTTTCCACCACCTTCCGATCGACCAACAGCCCCATTTCCAGAACGTTTGCAACCCCCGCCTGATGTACCACCGCCCACGCCTCGATTCGTCACCCAGCGCAACTCAAGCGGAACATGGCGGATTGGTGCAGCCACGACACCTTTTACTCAGGTGGCGATCGCAGTAAGTTTAAACGCGATCGCTCAAGAGATGGTCGTCATCCGCAATATCTTCTTGATTTCAATTCCAGGGGTATTGCTACTTGTAGCAGGCGGTGCGTGGGGAATTGCTGGAAGCAGTTTACATTCTATTCGACGGCTAACCACAAGTATTGGAAATGTCACCGCTAGCGGTTTGGAACAACGGGTTCCCATCGGGACAACGGATGTTGAATTTGTCGAGTTGATTCAGGTGTTCAACAAAATGTTGTCACGTTTGGAACGCAGTTTTAAGCAAGCGTCCCGCTTCAGTGGGGATGCTGCACACGAACTCAAGACTCCGCTAGCAATTTTGCAAGGAGAACTGGAACGCACCCTGCAACAAGCCGAACCTGGCTCAGAGGTGCAACAAAGCCTGAGCAATTTACTGGATGAAGTACGCCGACTGACTGGGATTGTGCGTAAACTGTTGCTGCTTTCTCTAGCAGATGCAGGACTTATGAACTTGCATCGAGTTGAGGTGGATTTGTCTAGTTTGTTAATTGAGATGTTGGAAGATATCGAACTGCTGGCACCCCATCTAGAGATTCAAACAGAAATTGCTGATGGCTTGCGCGTACAGGGCGATCGCGACTTACTCATTCAGGTCTTGCAAAACTTGATTAGCAATGCCATTAAATATAATCTCGCAAACGGCTGGATTCGGATTGATGCTTGTCGTCAGGACACAACGGTAGTAATTACTATCAGTAATTGCTCTCAAGAGATTCCTCTGGGTGAGCGAAACCGCATTTTTGACCGTTTCTATCGCGGCGATCCAGCCCGAACGCGCAAAGTAGAGGGAATTGGATTAGGACTGAGCTTGGCGCGGGAAATTGCGCGTTCGCACGGTGGCGATCTGACGCTTGATCCGACTTTATCTGCACAGACTGCATTCACTCTAACCTTACCAGTGGGGTTGTAGAAGCAGTGTTATTCTTGTACAGAGAAAGCTTTGATAACTTTATGAAAGCTAACGACACAAAGCGTGTGAATAACAACAAATAATTTGTCATCCGGCATTAGTCGTTGCCTTCACTCGGTTCTTGTTCACAATATGCCTTCAATCGCTTGCCGCTAACCGCTCCAAACGGGAAGATTCAAACAGAGCCTTGCCCCACCACAATAACTCTCAGCACTCCTACGAGAACAAGGGGGGCTAAAAAACTGCCAAGCCATACGAGAGCCGCACAACCTAGAACCGCAAGCTCGCGAACTCCGATAATCTGGCGATGTAGAGAAACGGTGAGATTGGCGCTCTTGCCGTTCTTCGGCTGCGATATCGCTGATTCAAATATGTCTAATCTCTCTGACCACTGTCACCTTGACATCCCACACTTTACAATTAGTAATGTTGCCAGAGACAGGGAAAAGGATTTCTTGATATTCCGCGTAATTGAAATCCAGCCTGCACTGGCTACGAAGGCAACATTGATTTCCTGGCTTGTAATGCTTGCAGGTGGTCGCCAACGGTTCGTTGTATTTACTCTAGAGACCAATTATGAAAGACCTCACTCGTTATCGAAACATTGGCATCTTCGCTCATGTCGATGCTGGCAAGACCACCACAACTGAAAGAATCCTGAAACTGACAGGTAAAATCCACAAAATTGGTGAGGTACACGAAGGCGCGGCGACGACAGACTTCATGGAACAGGAGCAAGAGCGCGGGATTACGATTCAGTCGGCTGCGACTACCTGTTTCTGGAACGATCACCAACTGAACATCATCGATACCCCAGGACACGTTGATTTCACCATTGAGGTCTATCGTTCCCTTAAGGTTCTTGATGGTGGCATTGGTGTTTTCTGTGGTTCAGGTGGAGTCGAACCGCAATCTGAAACCAACTGGCGCTACGCTAACGACTCCAAAGTCGCTCGCATCGTCTACATCAATAAGCTCGATCGCACGGGTGCTGATTTTTATCGAGTCGTCAAGCAAGTCGATAAAGTGCTTGCTGCCAAGCCACTGGTAATGGTGTTGCCGATTGGCGTTGAAGAACAGTTTTGCGGCGTGGTCGATCTGCTGACCCGTAAGGCATGGGTGTGGGATAACTCTGGCGATCCGATGAACTATAAGATCAAAGATGTTCCTGCCGATATGGTCGATCAGGTCGAGACCTACCGCGAACAGTTGATTGAGCTAGCGGTTGAGCAAGACGATGCTGTGATGGAACAGTATCTAGAAGGGGAAGAGCCGTCTATGGACGATCTGAAGCGTTGCATTCGCAAGGGTACCCGCGACTTGGCGTTTTTCCCGACCTACTGCGGCTCGTCGTTTAAGAATAAGGGCGTACAGTTGGTGCTGGATGCCGTGGTTGACTACCTGCCGAACCCGATGGAGGTCAAACCTCAGCCAGAGGTGGATCTGGAAGGGCATGAAACAGGCACGTTTGCGATCGTCGATCCAGAGAAACCATTGCGGGCACTCGCGTTTAAGATCATGGACGATCGCTTCGGTGCTTTAACCTTCACGCGCTTGTACTCCGGTACGTTGTCCAAGGGCGATACCGTACTTAACACCGCCACAGGTAAGACCGAACGGGTCAGCCGTTTGGTTGAGATGCATGCCAATTCTCGCGAAGAGATCGACTCAGCTCAGGCGGGTGACATTGTGGCGATCGTTGGCATGAAGAACATCCGAACCGGGCACACCATCTGCGATCCCAAGAATCCCGCAACGCTAGAGCCAATGGTCTTTCCAGAACCCGTCATTTCCATTTCGGTCAAACCGAAGCTAAAGGGGGGTGAAGAAAAGATGGTCGGTGCGCTCACTAAGATGGTGCAAGAAGACCCGTCTTTCCATATGGTGACAGATGAGGAGAGCGGCGAAACGATTCTCAAGGGGATGGGTGAGCTACATCTCGACATCAAGGTGGACATTCTGAAGCGCACCCACGGGGTGGAGGTGGAGGTGGGTAAACCACAGGTAGCCTACCGCGAGTCGATTACGAAACGCCTCGAAGACAGCTACGTCCACAAGAAGCAGTCTGGTGGTTCTGGTCAATTTGCCAAAATTGGCTATGTAATTGAGCCGGGTGAACCAGGCAGCGGTTTCCAATTTGAGTCAAAGGTGACGGGTGGCACCGTGCCGAGAGAATATTGGCCAGCGGTGGAAAAAGGCTTTGAAAGCTGCGTCGATCGCGGTGTATTGGCTGGGTTCCCCTGCATGGACTTAAAGTTCACGCTGCTTGAAGGGGGTTTCCACCCTGTAGACTCGTCGGCAATGGCGTTTGAGATTGCTGCAAAAGCCGCTTATCGGCAGTCTGTTCCTAAGGCTGCGCCTCAGTTGCTCGAACCGATCATGAATGTCGATGTATTCGCGCCAGATGATTATATGGGCGATATCATCGGCGATCTTAACCGCCGCCGGGGGATGATGAAATCTCAGGAGACAGGTCAGACGGGGGCACGCATTAAGGCAGATGTGCCTTTGAGCGAAATGTTTGGCTACATTGGCGATCTGCGTACCATGACATCTGGGCGTGGACAGTTCTCAATGTCGTTCTCGCACTACGCTCCTTGCCCCAGTAACATCGCGGAAGAGGTGATCAAGGAAGCGAAAGAGCGTCAGGCTGCGAACTAGGGCATTGGCTCCGGTGGAGCGATTCGTCGGGGTCAATAACCGATAGCAATCCTCCATCAGTCGTGAGATTTTTGCGTAGTGTGAGCGTCCTGCTTGCGTTCAGTCCCAGGCAAGATGCCCGCACTACCGATTCTCATGACTTAAATAGGATTGCTGTATATAGATGTGAATTTTCTGGCGGTTCGTCGATATTAATTTGTTATGAAGCTGAATCCTCTGCCTACAGAAGTCATTCTGAGCCATCCCCGTTCTACCGTTGGTCATTTATATCTAGACTGGCATCCCCAGCCGGGAGCATATCTGGAAGTCGAGGGTCAGACATACATGGTTTTAGAACGTAGGCATCGCTATCTACTCAGATCGGGACGTTATCAGCTTCACAAGATTGCTCTCTATGTTCAAAAGTTCGATGCCCCAGCAGAGTGCAGTCTGTTGGACGGGCGCTGGGTAATTGGAGATATCACCTGCTCATACAATGCTCGCTCTGAGTTGCTTCGATGTGCGATCAATCCCAGTGGCTCTTGCGATCGCTGTGTTGATTATCAGCCCTTTTAGAATCTCTGTTCGTCCCATTTGCGGCTTACACTAGCTTGTTGCTAATAACAATGAGCGATCGCGGTATCTTCACTAACATCTCAGGCAATTACTTTCCTTGAGAACTCTAATATTTCTTCAGCTCAGCTTCAACTCAATCGACTTGTTCCAATGGAATTAATTTTCTGATTTTGCCCATTACAACTATCTAAAAATAGAGCATATACACATTGAGCAGGTTAACTCTAGTGTCAGCGATGAACCAACTATTGAGCGATCGCCAGTTGGGAATTCAACAATAAAAAAAATAATTTTTCCCAAAGAGCCGACCCAAAAATAGCTATTTTCTTACAAATAAAACTCCATAATTTTATCAGAAAATTGATTAAGTTATATTAATAAAAAATAAATTGATGAATAACAGCCTCTCTAGTGGGAATACTAAGTTATAGGAAGTTTAAAAATCCGCACAAACGTAACAGTGGCTATGGCTAACACGACAATCGGGCTATTGGGCTACAGTATTGGAGAACAAGTTTATGCGGGAAGCCGCACTCTGGTTTATCGGGGTATCCGGAAATCAGACAGGCAACCAGTTGTGATAAAACTACTGCGAAATGAGTTTCCTCGCTTCAACGAACTCATTCACTTCCGCAACCAGTACATCATTGGTAAAAACCTAGATTTTCCTGGTATCGTCAAGACCTATAGCCTGGAGAGCTACTATAACCGCTACGCTCTGATTCTGGAAGATTTTGGCGGCATTTCCTTGTGTAGCTACCTCACTTCTGTAGCAGAAGCAAGCAAGCAAGGCGCAGAAATGTCTGGCTTGCCGATACCCTTATTTCTCTCCATAGCTGTTCAAATTGCCCATACCCTTGACGGACTCTGCCGCCACCGCGTCATCCACAAAGATATCAAACCCGCCAATATTGTCATTAACCCTACCAGCAAGGAGGTAAAACTGATTGACTTCAGCATAGCCTCCTTGCTGCCACGAGAAACCCAAGAAATTCAAAATCCCAATGTCCTCGAAGGCACTTTACCCTATATCTCTCCCGAACAAACAGGGCGGATGAATCGGGGGATTGATTACCGCACGGATTTCTACTCTTTAGGGGTTACTTTCTACGAAATGCTAACGGGACAGTTGCCCTTCCAAACGGATGACCCGATGGACTTAGTACACTGTCACCTTGCCAAGCAGCCTATCCCAGTCCATCACCTCAACAAGGGCGTTCCGTCAGTACTGTCGTTCATAGTTAGCAAACTGATGGCGAAGAATGCGGAAGACCGCTATCAAAGTGCGCTGGGACTCAAGTACGATCTGGAAAATTGTTTGCAGCAGTGGAAAGAGACAGGTGAAATAGCTAAATTTGACTTGGCAACACGAGATTTATGCGATCGCTTCATCATTCCCGAAAAATTATACGGTAGAGAAAGCGAAGTATTCTCCCTGCTGGCAGCATTCGAGCGCGTGAGTGCAGGTAGTACGGAAATGATGCTCGTTGCTGGTTTTTCCGGCATTGGCAAAACTGCTGTTGTCAACGAAGTTCACAAACCAATTGTGAGACAGCGAGGCTACTTTATTAAAGGCAAGTTCGACCAATTTCAGCGCAACCTTCCTTTCAGTGCTTTTGTACAAGCTTTTCGAGACTTAATGGGTCAATTGCTATCGGAAAGTGACGCTAAAGTTGAGCAGTGGAAAACTCAAATTTTGGCAGCTTTGGGCGAAAATGCTCAAGTTGTTGTTGACGTGATTCCAGAACTAGAGCGGATTATCGGACATCAGCCCCCAGCACCAGAACTTTCTGGGAGTGCCGCCCAAAATCGATTTAATCGCTTATTTGCGAACTTCATCTCTGTCTTTACAACCGAAGAACATCCCCTCGTCATCTTCTTAGACGACTTGCAATGGGCTGATTCAGCCTCATTGAACTTGATTCAACTCCTGACGAGCGATCGCGATCGCCCCTATCTCTTTTTAATGGGAGCGTATCGAGATAACGAAGTCAGTCCGGTACACCCTTTGATGCTGACATTATCCGACATTCAAAAAGCCGGAGCAACGGTAAACACTATTACCCTACCTCCGCTCGCTCAAGCAGACCTAAATTGTTTAGTTTCCGATACTCTAGCTTGTTCTACAGCGTTGGCTCTGCCTTTGACAGAACTCGTTTATCAAAAAACCCAAGGCAATCCATTTTTCAGCACACAATTCCTGAAATCTTTGCAGGTCGATGGGCTAATTGAATTTAATTTTGAAGCTCGGTATTGGCAGTGCGCTATTGCCACAGTGCGAACCTTGGCACTGACGGATGATGTGGTGGAGTTCATGGCGCTTCAGTTGCGAAAGTTGCCACCACAGACGCAGGAAGTTTTGAAGTTAGCTGCCTGCATTGGCAACCAGTTTGATTTAGCAACGTTAGGAATTGTTAGTGAAAAATCGCCAATAGAAACAGCAAATGTTCTGTGGAAAGCGCTACAATAAGGGCTAATTTTACCCGTTAGCGAAGTTTATAAATTTTACCTGGGAGAAGGGAATGGGGAATTAGCCATCGGTCAGAAAGACTCCGACCCATTACCAACCTACAAATTTTTACACGATCGCGTTCAACAAGCCGCTTACTCCTTAATTGCCGCCAGCCAAAAACAGGCAACTCACCTGAAAATCGGGCAACTCCTGCTCCAAAATACCCCGATTCAAGAACGGGACGAGCGGATTTTTGCCATTGTCAACCAATTGAATATGGGATGGGAATTAATTTCTCAACCAGCGGAAATCGAAGAACTAGCGCGGTTGAACTTGACAGCAGGACGGAAAGCAAAAGCATCTACAGCCTATGCTGCGGCGGTGAAGTACCTGAGTACGGCGATAAATTTGCTCTCAGGCGATTCTTCGGGGGAGACACTTAGCGATCGCTGGCAGACTCAGTACGATTTGACCCTAGAAATCGTTGTGGAAGCGGCAGAGGCGGAATATCTCAACACAAATTTCCCCGCCGCCAGTAGCTTAGTGGAAATGGTGTTGCAGCACGGGAAAACACTGCTCGATCGCATCCCGGCTTACGAGATCGAGATGCAAATTCACGTAGCCCAATATAAATTTAACGATGCTACTGACACGGGATTACAAGCATTGGAACTGCTGGGCTACCCCGTCAACCTGAGCGAACAAGACTTTTTAGTGGAACTGCCCGCTCTAGAAGAGCTGGAAGACTACCCCCTAATGACCGATCCGACCCAACGGGCAGCCATGCGGATTCTTCAAGCCAGTTTGGCTTCCATTTTCGCTGGCAGACCGCAAATTCTGCTACCAGTAGTCCTGACGCAATTGAAACTGTGTATTGAAGGCGGTAACTCCCCGCTGGCATCGAGTGCTTATGCCTGGTACGGCATGCTTCTATGCGGTGCTCTGGGCAACATTGATACGGGATATCAGGCAGGGCGACTGGCACTGCAACTGCTTGACGCTAGAGAACACAAAGCCGTTACTTACAATATGTTCTATTCCTTCATCCAGCACTGGAAGGAGCCTGTACGAGAAAGCCTATCTCCTCTAGCCGAGGGCGTACAGAGCGGTCTGGAAAGCGGAAACAACGAATATGCTGGCTACTGTGCCATCAACTATTGCTTCTACAATTTTCTGGTGGGAGAAAACCTGGAAACCGTTAAACAAGACCAGGTAAAATACCGTGACTTACTGTTGAAGTTAAAACAGGAACACTCCCTCTGTTTGTCTCAGATATGGCATCAACTGTTGTTGAATCTGTTGGGGAAGGCAGCAAATCCACTCGAGTTAATTGGTGAGAGTTTTGATGAATCCGTGATGTTGCCTCACCTAATAGCCGAGAACAACTACTACGCCCTGTTTATCGCCTATTTGGCAAAGACGATGCTGTTCTATGTGTTGGAAGAGTCCAATCGAGCAGTTGATAGTGCCGCCAATGCAGCCAAATACTCTAGCGCAGGCGCAGGTGCGGAGTATTTCGTCACTCTGCACTTATACCAATCCCTGGCACTGCTGGCGAACTATGCCAACGTCAGTTTGTCAGAGCGATCGCATTACCTAAGTCAGGTTGCCGCTAACCAGGAAAAAATGCAGCTTTGGATGCAGCACGCTCCGATGAACTACGAGCATAAATATCATCTAGTAGAAGCAGAAAAAGGGCGTTGCATAATAAAGTATGAATTCAAGGTGCTTAGCCATGCAATGTCCTCGTTGTGGTTCTACTCATACCCGTAAGAATGGTGTGAAGCAAGGTAAGCAAAATCACATCTGTGCGGAATGTGGT
>NZ_JBHZGO010000056.1:0-14313 GCF_042747725.1 Coleofasciculus sp. H7-2 | reverse complement strand
CCATTGGTACCAATGGAACCTGATTATTTTTATAGGAGCCATTGGTACCCTGCTCAGCCATTTCCTTGGGAGAATCTTCCATTGGTACCAATGGAACCTGATTATTTTTATAGGAGCCATTGGTACCAATTCGCCGATGCCGTCCTTCATCCACTTCCATTGGTACCGCTGCCAGAACTTTCTCCTGAAGGGAGAGCTGCCGTTTAGCTTCCCTCCGCTCAAGGATGTCAAGGATAAAATCCCATTGCTCCCTATCAAGCGAGGTAGTAGTGACTCGTGCATCACCTTTACCCGACCGCTTGGTTTCGGTAGGGATTCCTAATTGTTTGGTGAGCTGATTAAAAATTCGGACATTCGACCACTTCTTAGAATCTGGTGAGAATCCTAACCGCAGCACCTCATTAACTTGTCGGTAGTTAGCCCTAACTTTATCCGCCCACTCCCGTAAATCCTCATTGCCCAGGGTTTCGCCCTGTTTAAGACGCTCAATCAGCGGTTGCAAGCCTAGTCTTTCCCTGATAAATCTTTCCTGTTCTCTGCACGGGATGTCTGGGATGAAGAGACCCGCTTTCCATTTGGCTTGACGGGCGATCGCTCGTTCTACCCGCTCTATCGCCAGATTGTAATAGAAATCTTCATACCGCAGAATGGCTGGCATTAGATTTGGAAACTGCTTTGCTAACTTGGAGTCAACTTCGGTCGTACAAGTAAATTCTGCGATCGCTGTTTTTTGAAGGTTAGCCCGTTCTCCTGTACTGAGAGCTTCTCTTGCTTGTAATTGCTCTTTCTCCTCTGGGGCCAGGATAGTGGCTTTCGCTACAGCCTCGTGACGGGCAGTGTCTATCTCGATTTTAATTTCTTTGACTTGAGCCTTGAAATCTAAATCGATATCGTCGGTACTACCTTCGAGGATTTGAACGTTATTACCTTCATGCCGTAACCGAGCAATAACATATTCGCGGAGATTCCACATCGAAGAGTTATCAGCCGATACTGTTTGCGCCCACATCTGCTTGTGAGGGCAGTTGTCCCAATCTATAGGAGCATCCACAAAAGGTAGTAGATCGGGGTTCAGGCTACTCCGAATTAGCAATACTTCTCTGTCATAACGAGTCTTGAGTTCGCGCTTTGTAATAGATGCATATTCAGCCTTGGTTGCTGAGTTGAAGTTTTTGCCAGTTTTAGAAATCCAAATATGGCGAGGAACCGGATCGCGTACTCGTGCCAGAGCTTGAGCGATATCGCCATCTGAAGAGATTCCTTCAAAGATGCCAATTACTTCATCAAACCAAGGTAATTCGATGGAGACCCCTGTAGCCAAACTGCCCGTGGCGATTAAGATATCGTACTTATCAACGCAATTATGGATTTCATTAATGTACTGGCGCTGCTCAGCTTCGCCAGAAGTATCTCCGTTGACAACTAAAATCCGACCAGACTGTACCCCATCCGAAGTCAACGCCTCAACTAATTTGGATGTTTTTTTGCTGTCCATCGCAATGAAAATCTTCTTACCTTCCAAAGCGAGACGAGCTGCGCGCTCTAGAAGTAATGCGTAGCTGGGAGATTCATAAACCTTGCACGGATAGCCTGTGCTTTGGTAGTCATTGCGGATTAGGAAAACTGGGCTATCATCACCCCGCAATTTTTTAATATAGTCAATGGCGAAGTCGTTTAGATCGGCATCGGCGATGATTACTCGCTTCGCTACCTTGACGAGCCAATGCAGCCGCGCCAAAAGTGCAGGACGCCTCCCATCCTTTTGGCAAGTGCTTGAGGTGAGCAGGTTTTTGATAACTTGACAAACTTCGTCGATGACTAAATCGCAGCCAACAAATTTCTGTGGATCGATTGCAATCAACGATTCAACGCAGCTCCCTATTCGATTAGTAGGTCTGCCGCTGGCATCCAGATAATTTCCAATCCCTTTGTCTGCGTCGTTCCGCCAGGTATACCTCAATCTTTTCGCCAATGACCGACCTAGGAAAACTCGGTGGGTCAAACTTAGCAAACGCTTTGCCTCTGCTACTGCCTTCGCAATTAATTTGGTTTTCCCAGTTCCCTTCCCTGACTGAACAGCAATGATTCCAGAGTCCGGAAGCTCGAACCCAACGGTACTCAGGTCATTTGTATTCAAACTCACGTTTGGAACCCAGGTCAGATTTCGCTCTGGTCTATTGTGCCATTGCCACTGTTTGAGTGAGAGGGCATCGGAATAAACTTGCTCGAATGCCGCTGCACCATTGGCAACAATAAAATCATCAGCTCCTTTACCCAAGGAGCTATTCCAAGTAATTACCTTGACCCGACACCCAGCGCTAATGAAAAGCTTCCCAGTTTTGGCGATCGCCTTCTTGACGGCAGCAACCGCTTTTGGCTTTTCATCGCTGTCGAAAGCGAAGTAAATGATCCGATCCTTAGTCGCAAACAGCTCTAGTTCAGGGATTAGGATGCCTGTACCATCCTTTAAAACTCTGCGCCCATTCCAAATGCCAGGAACGGCAATCGCTGCGAATCCAGCCGACAACAACGACGCTGTTTTCTTGGCTCCCTCGGTTATAACGATTGGAACATTATTTTGTAAAACCCAAGCCCAAAAGCCGATAGCCTCTCCATCGCTAAAAACTTGCACCTCTGGCATCGAGACATTGTACCGAGCGGCGATCGCCTCCCAAACAGAGAGCGAAACTCGCAAGAAAATCGCCCTAGTTTCTGCTCCAGGAGGCGATTCGTACTTAATCAGATTTCCTTTCTTACCTACTCTTGGACAGTCGGGCTTAGCAACACCCCACTCCATCTCTCGCCAGGTGTCTAGCGGGTCTAAACCGCAACAGAACCAGATGCCCTTCTCAAGATGCGAGTAGAGGCGTAGAAGCCCCCTGGATACTCGCCCAGTGTTTACTCGATTTAAGCTTGGAGAGAAGAAGACGGCATTCAACGCTGCCGATCCTAAGAGCGATCGCACGTTCAGTGCGGTAATCGTATCGTCAACCGCACTAGCTCTCCATTCATCAAAGTGGTGTTGATTGATACACCTCTCACCTCCGACCAGCACGGCTGAGAGGGGGTTATTTGGTAGTGACACTTTATTTGCTCCTTAGATCAGGAGAACATCTATGCCACAGGCGTGTCACACTACCCAAATCAATGTTAAATTTGGTGGTGAACAACGAGTTGGTTTAGAAAATAGAACCAGGTGGTATCCAGCAAGATAAGTCGCTGCTCTATTTTCTGGCTTCGATGTTCTCTTTGTTTACTACGCGAAATGAGGTTGCCAGATGATGGTCAGCATCACTTCGCGCTTTACTATTTCTTTGGCTAGCACTGGCTTGCAACTCTCTTCATAATTCCCTTGAGCTTTGCTGGTTTTTAGCATGGTTTTTTCTCCTCACTTAATAAATATCACTGCAAATGAACAAACTCAAGCTTTGGAGCAAATCTCTGAAACCCTTGTACATCAACCGTCTTTAGTGTTTTTGCTTTTTTTTCTGGATTGTTGGAGAGAAATTTTTGAAGATTTTTTTGGAGAAAACGACTTCCCTCCATGCTTTCTTTTAATTTCGCCCTCTTCCAAAAAGCCAACTGCTATATTTACATCGCGGTGGATGTGAGATTTCAAGCTGATGTAGGCGGTCTTGAAGCCACTCCAAGCTTGGTTACGAAATTTGTACTGCTCTTTTTTGGCATCTGGATTGTCTAGGCAATCAAACTTGTTTATTGAGATAGCTGCCTCAATCAAGTTGTAGAAGCTGGACATTTTTGGTGAATAAGGGTTCTCAAGAGCTTTCAACTTAGCTAGTTCTTTGCTCATTGCTTGTTCTATTGCCCGCTTCGACTTTAAGGGGCGAAAAGGTGCTAGCTCAGATTCGTCAGCTCCGACAAAAGCTGCTAGATGCCCTGTTTCAAGTTCAAAGAGAATTTCTTTCCACCACTCCCAAGCATTTCTGTATTTTAGAGCCTCTGGAATTCCAGCTCTATCCATGAAATTAAGGCAACCAGAGCAAAGCTCTAGTGTTGCATCCAGAAACTCTCCAACAGGCTTACCAGCTTGAAAGGCAGGCGTATTGAATGGGAAATCTGATTCCCGCGCTGAGAGTGTTCGTAACTGCATAACCCAGGAATAAGCAATATTCCAATTGTCAATGCCAAACTTTATTTTCTCTCCATTACTTTGATCTAATTTTGCAATTTGAGGATTTATGAACGTCTTTACAACCATGATTAGCTCAGAGTATTCAGGTAAAATGGGAAAAGAGGTTCTGCCCGCAGAAGTTACAATCTCTAGCAGCAAATTTTGATTAATCATACTTTTCTCTTTTGAGCTGAAAACCCCCACCGGAAATGGGGGTTTTCTTTTTGGCTAGTTAACATCACCGCATAGCTGTCCACATCTTCGTAGCTGCGATCGCTCTCAATCATTGCCCCTTCGCTTTCTTGAGCGAGGGGGCTTCTTTTTGCTGCTGTCGCTCTTTCGCTGCTCTAGCAGCAATGTAGCTCAACAGATTTGCAAGAGTACGCTCCTCTTCTTCAGCCCATTCAGAAAGAATTTGATGCGTTTCTTCACTTAGTGTCACTGTCGTCCGTAGCCTTGCCATTAGATCATCTAAGTCATTTGGGTTTGACATCAATCATATCCTCCTGTCGTTTTAAAGAGTCACTGGCATGAATTTACGTCAGTGGATTAATTCTATGCTAACTTATGTAATAAACAGCCAATTGATGCCACTAGCTACCAAAAGGTAACAAAGGTTGGTAGTCGGATACTTTGAACGCAAAACAAGTTCAAGTTCAGACAGTGTAAAGCTTTAACAGTATTTTTGAAAGAAAAACTCATGCAGACATATCACCAACTTCCGCCCCCTCTTGCCAGTTCTCCCCCCGCTCCCGTTGGCTACGACGGAGGGAACGGCAGCGTCAAATTAGTCGTTGATAACGCTGAAGTCCGAATCCCGTCTTATGTTCAGCCATTGCACAGTGAAATTTACGACATTCCGGAGTCATCGGAAGGAAGTTTGATTGAATATTTGGCAGGCGATCGCACTGACCTCATCGGGCAGCGGTGGCTTGCTGGTCAACCCGCCTATCAACTTAATCCGCAAGCATATCTGCGGACGGTTGATGACAGGTCAGGAAAAATAAAATACGGTCTGCAACTGCTTTTAGGTTCGTTGGGTACGATGTCGCATCGCCCACGGTGGAATCTTTCAATCATCGCGTCTATCCAAGATGGTCAATTGCTTGGAACTGAGCTGTCAAAATCTCTGCAAGGTCAACACAGTATTCGCATCAATAATAAAGGTGTGAGCTGGGTTGATATCTCAGTTAGTGCCGTACTTGAAGAAGGTGCGGGTGCTGTAATTTCTGCTCTCGCATCTAGTCTTATCCAGCCAAAAACCCAAAACATTTTTCTCGACTTGGGCTGTGGCACGACCATCTCTACTATTTTTGGTTCTGGTGGAAAACTTGTTGCCAGAAAAGTAACCCCTGGCGGCGTTGACTCACTGATTGAATCTATTGCCAAGAACTTAGACGTTCGCCGCCAGTTGTTGAAGGAAGGCGATCGCCATCTCATTCGAGCTGCGATTGAAAATGGAAGTTTTGAATACGGCACAACTGGCTGGAACTTTCGCCAAATCTACAACACTGAACTCAAGCCTTGGGTCAGCCAAAACCTAGCTACTGCCTTCAAAGCGGTTGATCCGTGGCGCGAACAATCAGACTCAATTGTTGCAATTGGTGGAGGTTCACAATTGCCAGCGATTGCACAGTTATTAGCTTCTCAAAAAATCATTGTTGCGCCACATGGATGTTGGGTAAATGCTCGTGGGCTAGCTCGGTTGGCTCAAATCAAATTACGGAGGGCAGTGTAATGGGTTCAACAACTTCTAAAAGAGTTTCGGTCAAAGCTTACTTGCTTCCGTATCTGGATGAAATTGGCGCAGAAATAGGCACCAATGATTATTCAGAAATCGTTCATCAATTGCTCTTGGAACACAAGCGATTTGTCCGAAGAGGTCTATCAACTTTCTGTAGCGATGGACTCATCCAAATGCCAACTCAATCACAAATAAAAGCGCTAGAGAAGCCTAAAGCTAATGTCAGTGACGACGATTTAAGCTCTGCCCTCTCAGATTTATTTGTTGCTTAAGAGTAGCCAGCGGCAAGGTTTACCAGGCTCAAGCCGCTGTTACTCACCTCCCACTAACAACGCAGAAGGAGACACCTTCAACTATGACAGATATCAAGACGGCGATCCAACAGCGCATCAAACAAAACCAGCGCAACGGTGTCGGTTTTTTGGAAGGGCAACTGCTACCCCGCACTAGCTGTTTAGAAACAGCTTGTACTCTAGCTGAGTATTGGTCACGGGGTATGGACACACAAGCATTCGCGCTCATCAATAGCCTGTCTTCGCAGCAGCAGGTAATCCATTCAATCTACTCAAGATGCATGAGCATGAAGCGCAAATGAAGCCTGAAACTCAGAAGCTCAAGCAACTTGTAGGGAGTAATTAATGAACTGGCTTACTTACAAAATAGTGGCTGAATCAGGAATAACTTTTACACACTTCAGTCGCAGCACAGACCTCAAAGAAGCACAATCTGAATGGGAAAGAAAGTTCAAGCAGAAAGCTATCAGCATCGCGCTCGACACTGACAACAACGAAATTGATTTATCCGAATTGTTTGAGGAGGAGTAGGGTATGAAAGAAGTAACTTGTTTGGCTTTAGTTTTCGGTGGACTTGGCTTTTACTTCATGATTAAGCAACCTCAACCCGACCCTAAAGATTTAGTCATTCAACAACAAGACCAGCGCATCCAGCAGTTAGAAGCCGAGCAGCGCGGCATGGAACGAGCGCTCGGCTTGAGTCGATAAAACACAAGCAATCGCCTTCAGTTGTTGAGGGCGATTACACATCACTAATTAAGGAAGTAAACATGGATTTTTCATCAAATAAAAGCACTGCAATTGTTAAATATGAAGGCAAGAAATCTGGCATTCACAAAGTACACGCGCTGGACTCTAAGCTAACTGGGCTAACCAAAAACTACTTCGGAATTGATCTCAAAGAGCTTCCGAACATGACCGACCAACAGCTAGCAGAATTTGCCGACCGAGCGCAGGCAATGGAGCGACTTGTTGAAGTGCTACCAATACTCGAAAAACACTTCAAAACCCTGATTGAAGGGCAGGTGCTCTACGAGCAATTCGTAGCCAACATCCAGAAGGACGCCGCCAGCGCTGCCAAGAAAATTGACCAGCAAATTCTCAATGTATTTCTCGCCAGCAAGGGCTACCAGGAACACCTGAAACTCATGGGAGACAAGGCACGGTACGGGGTGCTGAAACTGCAAGCCGAAAGCCGCAGCGCTATCAGTTTAGAGCGTATGGATTTCCAAACCGCGCTGCAACTGGTCCAGCGACGCCATCAAAATGGCGCTTATCGGATTCAAGAAAAGATTCCCCAAATGGAGCGGAGAGAAGCCATTGCTGAACAAGTAAGAAAAGAGCGGGAAGAGCGTAAGGATTTAATCACTAATGGCTCTCGTTCTAATGCAGGTAAAAAGGGATTCTGGCAAGGGATTGGCGACTGGTTCTCAGGTAAATAAACAGGACTAAATAATGTTTGACCCAAACGACAATCAGCCTGAATCCGAGGCTGATTCACTTGAAAGTAACGAACCAGGATCGAGTACATCTCGGTTCTATAAAGCTGCGGGAAATATATCTGAATTCGGGCTGTATTTCTCTGGTGGTCTAGCGCTGGCACTACTGGCTAGGCTCATTCCAGGTATGCTAATCGCCTATGCAATTCTACTAGGGCTTACTGCCGGGTACATTGCACTAGCACTAGGAAAGGACAGACGAGAGAGCGCAGTTATCGGGCTTGCTATTATGGCTTCAACAATTGCAGGATTCTGGGATGCAGTTGCTTCGATTGTTGTTCTTATTAATCCGTTACTTCTAATTTCAATTCCGACGTTTTTAGTGGCTTTAGCAATTCTTTGGAGGGTTCGCAAATGAATCCTAAAATAGTGATGCTCTCTGCTTTTAGCTTGGGAATTATTGGGGCTGCAACGGGAACAGCAGGACACTTCGACGGCAAGCTTCACTACTGCCTACCTGTTGAGACTGGATGTGTTGAGCGCTCAATTCCTGACTGGATGAAACCTCCAGCCTCAGCGCTAAACGTGCGACGAACCCCTGGCGCTGCGGGTTGGAAATTGTGCGGCGCGTTTCTTGCTGTTGCTGGATTTGGGGTGTCGATGTCACTAGCGCGATCGCTCTGCGCCATTGAATCCAAACACCAGAAATACCAAAGCATTTGGGAAGGTGTGAACCTACAGAAACTCAAGTTGCAGGCACAGGCAGAGCTGGAAGCATTTAACCAGCAGGCAATGTTGCAAGCTGCTGAAGCATCTTACGCCATCCTGGAACCCTATGATTACATCGAACAGCAGCCCTTGCTGGATGGGCGTGATTCGCTTGATACCAGCAATAGAATTGAAGGTGAAGGTGCTAAACCAACAGAGCGGCAGGGAAATATTTCTTCGGCATCCAGTAGCCAGAATGCGGAAGGATTGTCAGGCACGGTTTTAAACAAAGACTCAGAAACAATCGGCATGGCAATCCTAGACGGGCTGGTAGGTTCTCGCCGCTCCACCCTAATTGTTGGCAGTACCGGAGCGGGCAAGTCAATCAGCCAAGCATACCTCCTCACCAAATTTTCGCAGCGCTATCCAGGTGCAGAAATTTGGGCGATCGCGCAGAAGAATGATTCTTTTTGTGGGTTAGACAAGAAGGGCAGAGTGACGCTGTTTGACGCGCTTGACCCTAGCGCTGCACTCCAAACCATAGACCACATTCACTCTATCTACGACAAACGCCGCAGATTGCCTGAAAACGCCAGAACCGACTTGCAGCCAGTGCGCTTGATTCTTGCTGATTGGCTCAGTATCAATCAATGTCTGGAGGAATCAAAGAACGAAGAACCTATTAAGGGTTGCAAATACCTCACCAAATTAGCAGACATCATTTACAACGGGCGTGAGCTGAACGTCTGCTTATTGGTCGATTTACAAAGCTTTAACCTGGCTGCCATTGGCATGAAAGCAGACCGGAATAGCCGTAAAAACTTTAATCTCGTTGGGTTGGGTAACTACTCAGTGGACGAGTTTGGCAGCGTTAACGAATCCTATGGCGTGTTGTCCAACATGATTGGGAATAAAGACATGGTTTCCGATGAAGATGAGCGGTCGGTACTGCTAGCAACATTCAAAGAACTTAAACCAATATCCAGGGACAACCAGCGCCCGATTATTTTCACCACATTAGAACCTAGCCGAGTAGCTTTACTTCCTGACTTGAGACATTACAAACCAGGTCAATCAACACGGGTAAAGCTGGAGGGATACACGCCCGAATATCTCAACCGAATCCTGGCTCTTGAGTTTGAGATTGATACACCGACACCAACAGGACAATCCCGCGAGGAAGCAGTAACAATTCCCGACAACGCTCAAGCCAAGCAACTTTTAACGAGTTGGTTTGTGGGAAAAGGTTGGGTAAAAATCAATCGCGCTCGGTCGATGTGCAAGCCACTCCAAAAAATCACTAACGATTCAGATGCGGTACGCTCTTTGATTAACGAACTGGTCAGGGAGGAATTGGTAATCGTAAATGATGCTGACGAGTTTAGCGCGGATGTGACCCTGTGACCTACCTCGCCAGATCGCACTAAAAGCTCTAAATCAGGCATCTGGTCACGAAAGGTCACGAGCGGTCACACCCTTGCTACATAAAGGTCACAGCGGTCACGCCTTCTGGTCACGCCTGTGACCCGTGACCTTCCAACAATGAATCTGTGACCTTTCCGTGACCTTTCCGTGACCGAGGCATAACCAACTCAAACCCACCCAACTCAAAGGAAAATATGAGTAATTTGATTGCTAACCTAGTCCGCGTCTGTCTTCATTTGCTTCCTGATTCAGTAGTAGAGGAAATTAATCGTAGAAGCTTGGATGAACTAGATGAACGAGGACTGATAATTTGGGCTGACGAAGGCTGCGAGAAAAACTAGAGGGCAACGAAGAGTGAAAGACTTAAGACCTAAACGAAAACTAAGCGGTGCTGCGCTTCAGAATCATTTGAGAAAAGAGTTTAAGTCACTTGAAGATTTCCACACCGAAACCTTAAGGCTGGAGGAAGAAATCCGGCAAACCAAACTCCAAAGGAACCCGCTCTATCGCTCTGCTAGGTGTGTAGGTTGGGGCGTATTCGTTGGGTCATTGATTGCAAGCATTGCGCTGTTCATCCAGCCCGGACAGATTAAGGCTGCTTTGATGCTGGGCTTTGTGCTGGGAGCTAGTGGATCGGCGTTGGAGCGCAGGGAGTAGAATTCCAAAGGTCTGAGTCATTAAAAAGCCCCCGCACGACGATAGCAGGGGCTTTCTTGTTGGATGACAATTTGATTAATTTAATCTTCAGTGTATGTTCCGCCACAGTTTTCGCACTTCCGGCGCTGTTTACCGGCGCGAGTACCGTGCCTTACAAAACGCGGATTGTCGCACCTGCTAGTTTTCCCACATTTTGGATGCTCTGGCATTGGTGAGGCGATCGCTTCGGTGCTGGGCTTCCGCTCTTGTTCTATAAGCTGCGCCAGCTCTAAAGATTCGTCCTGGTCTTCTTGCTCTTTTTTGGCGTGCTTCTCTCGCAGATATTCCTCGAATTCTTCTAAGGTTTTTGGTCGATCGGGGCGATTCTCCGAGACGAGCGACAGCTCTATTTTTCTAATTGCACTTTCCGCCTCCAGATCAAGAAGCTTGAGTCGAGCCGCGTCTAACGCCTGCTGGACTTTTTTCTTCTCTGCCTCGACATCAACTAATTTCTTCCTGACCTCTGCAAGCTTAACCCGCAGCTCCTGATTGCGCTGCTCTAAATCCTGGATTTTGGCATTCCGTTCTACTACTGCTTGAGTCCCTGCGCCTTGCCTGAGTGCTTCATTTTCAGCCCTGAGCTGTTCTACCTCCTCACTTAGGCTACCCTCCGGAGCTTTCCCAGCAGCTCTGCCTTTAACTCAGCTAGCTCCTGGCGAATAGGCGCGATCGCTTCATTAAGTTTCTCCTCTAGATGCAAATCTATATCGTCTAGCTGGAGGTTTGACACTGGGGATGTATCACCAGCCGATACATAGCCTTGTACAAATTCGGTGAGTGCGTCCGATGCAGTTTTCCCATTGCGCCGAGCCTGCGCCTTAAATTCCTCCCAAAGCTCAGGCTCTACCCGGAACGTTGCCAATTGGGTCTTAGTGTCACTCATGTCTATATCCTCTAGCCAATGTATAGATAATGTAGCACTTATATAGGCAATCTAGACTTTATCGAACCTTTATCTATATTTATCTAGATTGTATTGACATTATTGGTTATATTGTATATATCTTGTATAGACAAAGATGAGGCAATCACTACACGCTAAATCCTGAAAACGCCGCTACACAAAGGAAAATGACCATGTTAAACGCCATCAAAAACCTCACACTCGGCATCGGCTACGGACTCTACTTGACCGCACTCGCACCCAAGAGCCAACGCGATGCAGCACTGGCACGCGCCTCTCGAATCGTGCCCCAAGTAGAGGTAGAAGTGCCCAGACCAGTCGCCACCGAACAGCCGAAAGTTGAAATTGACCTCAACACTCTTGACTCAGGCACGCTCCGCAAACTTTGCACGCAGTACGGTATCGCCTGGAGGAATGTTCGAGGGCAGGGGAAGCATCTCACAAAAGCCGCGATGGTATTTCAACTGGAACGAGTAGCCGTAGCCGCTTAGCCCCGCGACCTGGAGGAAGTCCTTAAAAGCCTCACACGCCCAAATCAAAAGGGCGATCGCTAAATTCATCCGATTGCTACCCCAGCTTACAGAGTTGTCACGCGATCGCTCTCCCGTTCTGATAATCACCAGTCCCCATCGGCTGGGGTGATTTTTCTATGCCAGTGCAACATAACGCAAATTATGTAGAACCAAAATGACCGAAAATAATTGGATGGTTAAGGTTACAGATAGCCAAATTACATCGGAGCGGGTAACGCCCTCGGATGCCCACGACCGCTTAATCGATATGTGGGTGGATGGTCGTTCGCCTCATACCCAAGATGCCTACCGCCGTTATGCCCGTCAATTTTTAGCCCATATTAATCGACCCCTGCACTTAGCGACGTTGGCAGATGTCCAAGGCTGGAAACTGACGCTATCGCAAAAGTCGCCCAATACTCAGAGGTTGGCGATCGCGGCTGTCAAATCGCTTTTATCTTTTGGGCATCGGATCGGATTGTTGCCCCTAAATGTTGGAATGCCCATCAGACAACCCGCTGCCAAGGACTGTCTAAACGAGCGCATCCTGAGTGAATTGGAAGTGCAGACCATGATTGCCTTGGAAACTCATCCGCGCAACCGGGCAATCCTGCGGCTGCTGTATTCTGCTGGGTTACGGGTAAGCGAGTTGTGCGCTCTAACTTGGAAGGATTTAAAAGCTCGTGGCGACAGCGGGCAGGTGACTGTATTTGGCAAGCGCGGTAAAACTCGGACGGTTCTACTGTCTGCGGGCGTGTGGGATGAAGTATATAACCTACGCGGCGATGCCAGCGACAATGACCCGGTATTCCCATCTAGAGAGGGCGATCCAGAGGGTAATCACCTGCATCGTTCTCAAATTAATCGGATTGTGGCAGCGGCGGGTAAACGTGCTGGGATTAAAGGGAAGGTCTCACCCCATTGGTTGCGTCATGCCCACGCTTCGCACAGTCTCGATAGAGGTGCGCCGATCCATCTAGTACAGGCGACGTTGGGGCATGAAAGCGTTGCAACTACCAGCCGCTACTTGCACGCTAGACCGAACGATAGTAGTAGTTTGTATTTACCTGGGTAAGAGGTAACTTTCCTTGCATCTTTTTCAACATTCTGGGATATTGAATTGAAAAAACTAATTCAAATAGAAACTTATGGCAACTGAGCAAGAGCTTCAATCTCTTTTTAATACCTTGGATAGCGATCGAGATGGCAAAGTATCGAGTAATGAGCTTTATTTAAGCCCTGCGTTAAATGCAGTCATTTCAGCAGAAACAGGTACTAGCCCCCAGGTACTGCTAGCGATGTATCACGATGAAGAGGGTAATATCACCTTTGAAGACTTGAAACAAGCTGTTGAGAAAGCAGGGAATTTAGAATAAGCGCGATCTCCAGCTCGCAGCGATTGAAATAAAATCATTTATCCAAGTGGATGAGTGTTTTTCCTGGTAATAGTTGCAGTATTTCAAGAGCAGAAAGCGATCGCTGACTACGAAGGGCAAGAATTTTTTTCCTGCCCTCAGTACATTGGGACTGCTCCCAGTGCGGCTGGGTAGATGATAGCGTGTGAGCGATCGCTTAAAATCCTGTGCCAATTGGCACAGGCAGCTCAATAACGATTAAACCAAGTTCTCGGTCAACGATCAGAATGTCAGGTTCCCAACAAAATTGCTTGTCTTTAGAAAAGATGGGGTAGAGCCAGAAGCAGATACATTCCCGTTCAGCAAAGGCGGCACGAACTGCATCCCAAACTTGTTGTTCGCCTGCTTCCCCCGCAAAGCCGATTGGTTCGGTAGTAATAAACTTAGATTTCTGATTTTCAGTGTTAGAGGGCATTAGGTCTTACTCACTTTGGTTGGATTTAGGAGTCCCTAAGTTTGTAATGCCCAAAATTTCAACCCAAATTGCTATTGCCTTAAGTCATTTTTCCATTTAGCTGCTAAACCTTTACCCATGTAGACGTTTTCGGGATGGATGGCTCCAACTTGGGTATAATTGCACTTCTTACCCTACCGCCGCCAGTTGTCGAAGCTGCATCTGTTTTTCAGTAGGAATTCTCGCCCAGATTGCTCGTTTCAGCTTCTGTGGGAAGTTCCCAAAAGAGGCAAATGCTGCTAGCACCATCTCTTGCTTTTTCTCGTCACACGGCTCCAGTATCGAAAACTCCAGCGAAGATTCCAGCATCGAAAGGGCATTTTGAATTTCCGCTTCCGATGCGGCAGAGTTGATACACTCTAGCTCCGCAATATCCTTGGGTGGAGCTGTGACACGCACCAATGGAACCTGATTATTTTTATAGGAGCCATTGGTACCTTGGTCAGAGATTTCCTTGGGTGGAGCCATTGGTACCAATGGAACCTGATTATTTTTATAGGAGCCATTGGTACCCTGCTCAGCCATTTCCTTGGGAGAATCTTCCATTGGTACCAATGGAACCTGATTATTTTTATAGGAGCCATTGGTACC
>NZ_JBHZGO010000055.1:0-14525 GCF_042747725.1 Coleofasciculus sp. H7-2 | reverse complement strand
TGAGCAAGGATTTGACAATGCTGGCAAAGGACGTTAACATCAGTCATCATTTTTAGTTTGTGTGGGGGTAGAATACTACATTCTGCCCCCATTTTTTCCGTCTTAAGCTATCTTTCAACACTTCTGGAGTTGTCATAGACTAATGAACATCTAAGTTGTATGTTTTACTGGTTCTCTCAATAATCATTAGAGAGCATTAATATCAAGGCTGCGATCGCTCTTTACGTCACGAGCAGCACTTCAATAAATCGATTCCAGGTTAATGACTCTCCTCCCGTGCGATCGCGCAGAAATTCCACTTCCTCCTGAGTTAGGGGCGGTTCTCCTACACTAGAGAGCGCCGTATTCATTTCCTTGGTGCTGATAGATTCATCTTCGTCAGCATCGAGCGGTAGAAAGTAAGTGACAAACTCAGTGTACCTCGACATCAGACGGCGGTGACGCAGCATTAATTCGCCAAACTCTTCAAAATCGATCGCTCCACTTCCATCGCGATCCATCGATTTGAATAAATACGTCAACTCACCGTCTGAGAAAGCTTTTCCTGCCGATTGCAGATGTGCCGCTAATTCGTGAGTTGAAAGTTCACCACTGCGATCGCGATCGATGGCATCAAAGATATAGCGAAGATTGCCTTTGATTTCAACAGATGCCTGTTCAAATAAAACGTTATGACGTTCTCCCTTGATCGCCGCCGTCAGTTGTTTGCGAAAGTGGGTAATGATATCGCGAGCCACTAAGAAACGCTGTCGGTGTTCTTCGGGAGTGGCAACTGTATAAAGCGAGACGGGCACTAACGAGGGGAGCGATCGCTGCACAATTAGCAAACACCCTATTGTCACAATGGCAAAGGGCAAAGCCATAATCGGTAACTGAATTAGAGAGAATACAGGTACCAACAGAAGGCTAGCGATCGATGCCAGGAACGCAGAGGCTGCACCCAGCGAAATACTAAGGAGGTTTGGAGCGTAGAACATTCCGCCGATCGCCACAGCAGTAAGAACGGCGTTATAGCCCAAAAACCCGCTATACAGTTGATCGGGTCTGGTTCCCACTAGCAAACCTGCCAGCAGGTACATTGCACAACCCAACAATCCCACCATTGCACCGATGGGAGTAGAAATGACAACTGCTAGAAAAACCAGAAAGATGGAAATCAGATTGTCTACGAAAAAGACTTGCCCAAGACTTACTGGGAGGGATTGAGCCAGTCGCCATGCATCTAGTGAAACAGGAGAAGAAATGGGAGGAGGCGAACCCATATCAAAGAAGGGTTGAGGCACAACCGCAAGTAGCAGCAGGAAGGCAATCAAGACCAGATGCACAGCGATGCCAAGTGGAGCGACTCGGAAGCGAGTGGCAAACCATGTCCCTACCGTCTGTAGGACGATGGTTGATAGGGCAGAAAGAATAATTGCTGCGATTATCCAAATTGGATTCCAGACTCCGTTTCCAAACAGCCCTAAAAACGCGATTGTCGCACCAATAAGCAGTCCATTCAGACCAAAGATGCCATTTTGAATCGTACCTCGATCCAACTTGAGAGCGATCGCCATTAAATTGGCAGCGGCAGTCCCCAGTAAGCTCATGGTTCCCAGCCAGGGAGATTGGATAAAAATGGCAATGATAATTAGCAAACCACTCACGGGATTGTTCACAAAAATCGCCTGACCAATCCCGCGCAAGGTGGCATTGAAAAAATCGAGTAGGGGTTGATTGGCAAGCCGTTGGTTGAGTTGCTGCATCGTTCCCAAAACTGGAATTCCATAAAACAATTGCTCAGTGGCTGTTGTCTCAGAGTCCAGAATGTGGGAAATCAGTTCATGCAAAGGTAGTGGCTCATTATCTGCGGTTGCCATAGAAGATTGATCGACCATAGCTTAAGTTATTTATTCACTCTTTATTCTCTAACTGGGAAGGGAGTAATTCGCTGCTCTTTTCTTGCCCCTGCTCCACCACCAATTGATTACACAGGTATTTGAGGCTCATCACTATAGCCGTATTACTCTTGCATTCCGGTATAGAGCAGCCGGACAAATAAGCGAACACCATCATCATTTTTCAGGGTTGAATATGATGGAGCTTCACTGTTACCAATTGCACGCAAATCGGAAAGCAGTTCTGGATGGAACTGGCAAGTAAAGGAACGGCGAACTTTCTTGGTTTCAAAATCTTTATAGTTAATGCAAGTTGCCGAACACTCGGTGACAATCTCACCATCTAGCGCTGTCGAACAAAGAATTTCTATTGAATCGGGCAGTTGGATCAGCCATGACAAAGCGCTTCCAGCGATGACGTGGCGATAAGGAACTATGACGTCATGAATGCTGCGGTATGCCCAGTTAGCAAACAGAATGGCTTCTTCGTTTACTTCATCCGAGTGAAACATCGAAATTGATACTTCGCGCTCATATTGAATCGTCGTATCAATCACACCTTCATGGGCATCAGCTGTTACATCGTGGGCGTGGATAATTTCCCAAGGAATACTTAAGGCATCGCCGTCAGGAGATTGATAAGGTAACAACACGCGATCGCCTACTTCTTTTGATTCATTGCGCGTCACGGCAAAATGCTCATCATTCCAGCCAGTGGCAACTAAGCGTCCATCACGCTTTTTGACTTGCAGTGTCTTGCCTAGCGCCTCGATTCGTGCTGCCACTTCTTGCAACGATTTAATTGCTTTATCGTCCTTGTCGCGTTCCAAAGATGTCAGCGAGAGAATTTCTTTGACTGCACGCCGGATCAGTCGGATATGACATTCAGCAGCTAGCTGGTGTCCCACACAAATAAAGATGGCACTCGCACTGGTGGGCGATCGCGAAATTAACAACTTTTCCACCAATGCAAACATATCCTCACGCGGACACGCCGGACTTGTCCAAGTCGATGGATCGTAGGTCGATGGATCGCCGCCTTCCAAGATTACGGTATAACCGGAGGTAATTGCAGGAACGACTATTTCTGGATCGAGAACTCCAGTTGACCAAACAGGTAGTAATACTGAGTCCATATCGGCGATTTTTTGAGCAATGTAGGCAACATTTTTGGAAGCCCGAACATCTTCGCCAAGAGCGTTAACGCCTACGTGTTCCCAGGGTTCGATGATTGTAATACAGTTGCGTAACAAATTGGGATGTTTGAGTAGAAACTCCAAATCTTCCCGTGAATTAATGACTTTTTCTAAAGGCTTGGCGTGTCCCCACTCAAAAATGCCGTCTGAGGCAAATAGCTCTTTTTCTGCCAGTGGATCTTCTGAAGTTCTATCCGCTAAGAAACGACCTAATAAAATATGTACCGATTCAAAATCCGATCTACCTTCATGCAAGTATCCAGAAGTTAGTCTCCAGTCGGCTGTGGTGGTTTTATGCTTGTGAAATTTGATAGCTTCTATCATTTGACCTTAAAAATTGCTAATACGAAAGCAATAAGCTGATTTTTCAGCCTATATTTTTAGTTTATGTTCGTTGGAGTTTAACATCTTGCTTCTGAAGGTAGGGAAGATGGAGGAGCTGCTTGCTCATGTTCTCCATCTCCACCATCAACTAGGTTTTGAATATTCGGTAAAAAGTCAGAGATTTTTTGGCGTGTTCGTAAGAATGTTTTCGACCGCGCTTAGTACGTCTCTAATCTTTAATTCCCTCGTCAATATCGCGATATCAAGTACCTAAAACATCAGTACGCAATAGTGCTTTACGCAATGCAGTTAGGTTTTCCTCCGTATCTACCAATCTGCCGAGAGCAAGCGCAATATCATCTTCAACATTCAAAAGTTTAGCCGCCTTCTTGACAGCTTTTTGCTCTTCTGATGAGTAATCTTCATCGGCACGAGCCATTTGAATAGCGTGATACAACAGTGACCTTGTAGATGACCACGAAGAAACATCAACGGTAATTTTGGGCAACAAGTCCTCTAACTTAGCACTTTTGTAATCAAAAGATTTATATTTCTCCATGAGTTCTTCAGGAGCGCCAACCATTCGTTGATGATTCAGCAACCAGTTCATTTCAGCCTCTGAAACCTCTCCGTCAGCCCCAGCAATAGCGAGCAGCGCATACCCATAGTTAAGGTATGCTTCATAGGGGGCTTCGGAAATACCCAGCGTCTTTTTCATAAATTGAGATGCAGGTACTGCTTGCGTCTCATTGCTCATAATTTGTCTCCTTGTGCTGTTGAAAAACTTAAACTTGTACTCACAGGAATTGCACAGAGCCGGTATACTTAAATAGCCATTTTCTACCCTAGCATAATTTTGACATCATGACTGATTGAGTTAAAGTTCATGTTTGAGCAACGTTCAGGTTGGCTACCAACCCATACGTTGATACATACTCTTCTAATTCTGCTAAATCAACCGTGCCATTTTTATCAGAGTCAAGAGTGGCGAAAAGATAATCAGTGACGTACTTCCTGACTTCTTCAGAACTACGTTCGCCTGTTGTCATATCTTCTATTCGACCTAAAAGTTCCATAATCTCGTCTTTATTGAGTGCATTGCTTGCATCTGTATCCAATTGCTGGAAAAGTTTTCTCACATCTTCTGTTGCCATTCTCGAAGAACGCAATGTTTCTCGCAATAATTCATTACCAAATGAATTCATGAACAATATCTGCTCGACGAGTGGTATGCAGAAGAACCCCAGTGCTGCCCAAAAAATTGCATATCTTACGGCTTCCGGATTTGCAGTTGCACTAACTCCGAGGAAAAGAGCTGCCCAAAGGAAAAAATTGGGATTAACAAGCAGGATATAAGCATCCTGAGCTTCTGCCTTAATTAGCTTGCCTTTTGTAAATACTGAAGTTAATGCAGCCAAAACGCGCATTGAGATAAAGACCAAAGTTGCAATTGCCAACTGTTGCAGACAGGCTAGCGATCGCGTTGTATCTGTTGAGGAAAATAAGTCGCTTATGAATGTTGCTGGAGTAAACTGAAACCCAGTTGCCAAAGCCATAAATGCGACAGCAAGCACTCCGATAAATTTCCAGTTTTTACTGTGGTGATTTGATTCAACAGGAGATTTGTCACGCCACACTTGGGCTAAAGCTCCCGGTATTGCCAAACCAACAATTAGAATCACACCGAAAAAGATCAGGCTGGAAACATTAATGGGTAAATTGGCAACCCTCAATGTAGCCAGAAGCGCCAGTGGAGCAACAATCGATAACGTTCTTGACAAGACAGCCGACGGATAAAGATTACCGCCCCAAAGTACCGATAAAACTGGGGAAGTAAGGGCTGGCGGAACCATCCAAAATAGCACCCACAAAACTTTGTACAGATCGGCTTCGCTTTGATACAACAGTCCAGAAAATATTAAGGAAAGCCCAACTGCCCATCTCGCCACCATCCACCCGTACACCACATACTTCACAGTTGAGGTTATTTTGCGTTTACTCGCTGCAAAGTCAATGTCCAGGTAGGTATAAAACGTTGAGGCTGCAAGACAGGCAACGATGATCGCTCGAAATAGCTCTGACGGAATTCCTCCTGTAGAGGCAATTACTGCTCTTACTAAGCTTCCCAGTAAGAAGGCAGCGGCATAAAGCAAAATTGCCCACATAATTGAAAGATCGTTGATCTCTTTACGCAGGGAAGCGGCACCACCTGATTCCCTATCACGGAACTTAACGAGATCCACACCACTGAGAGCTTTACCATTAGGAAGTTTCAGGTGTTTATAAGCAGTCGGTGGTAAACCGCTTAGATAAAGTGCTAAAGGCTCCAACACATATTGGTGGCACACTACTAGAACAGTTTCTCCTCGTTCCAAGTGCGGTACAACCTTATCCTCGTAGAAACGGGCAGCGCGCTCGTAAACTTGGGCAATCTTCTCGCCAGATGGAGGTGCTTCGTTATGAGAATGTAACATTTCCTCGAAGCCTTCGTAGCCAAGAGCAAGACGTAGCAGATTCAGGTTACGTCCCGCAAAAATGCCGAAGGATTTTTGGCTAATTCGATGGTCGATCTGAACAGGAGTATCGGGCGATTTAAGCGCTTGACTTTCAGCAAGGGCGATTTCACAAGTTTGCCGCGCCCGCCTCATGTGAGAAACATATACTGCGTCAAACTTCGTACCTTTTTTCTTTAGGTCAACCCCGGCGCGACGTGCCTGCAACCTACCAAATGATGTGAGGTCAACATCCAGTACGCCTGCAAAAATGTTGCGTTCGTTACTGGTACTTTCCCCATGCCGAATAAAGTACACCTATCCTAGCAGATGCTCGTTTTTTGCTACTTTGTCGGCTGTTGAAAGCGGGTCTTTAGAGTTATAAAGAGTTTCCACGATAGATTACTCCTTAAGCTCGAAGTTCATATAGTTGAGCTAGTGCCCTTACCCCTTTATGAGTTGCCGAAGCATCGCGCACTAGCTCTTACCACACCAGTGCAGACACGTCATTGTATCCTAACGGCCCATTGCATGGCAGCGAAACATATAGTCGAGCAGTTCTTGCTGAAGCAGTCGCTCGTCGCTCGGTAACATTGTTGACTCAGGGACTTGGGAGATAACGTTGCAAAACCTCTGCTATTGTCCGTAACCTGAGTCCTTTCGGCAATTGATAAAGTTAATAAGCTAGGTGTGTCTCCAAACAAAAATTTGAGCCGAGTACACACCTAGCTGTTTTTTTCAATCCATGAAATTAATATATACCGATAGAATATTTGTTGAAATAGAAGTCGCGCTGCGTATACTGTAATTCAGCTTAGGAATTACGCAACATCACCACATAGTAAGGGCAACCACAGAGGGATTGCCCCTACAAAACGCTATATATATAAGCTTTGCGTAAGTCCTGAGCTTTTAATCAGCTTCCTATGTCCGAATATAGATATCAGATCGGCGGGGTAATCAACCGGATTTGATATCAAAGTGCATCTGCCGCCTGCTGAACTAATAACTAATAACTCTTTTTTCCATTTAAATTCCAATCGTAATATAGATAGGAAATAGGCGTCGAGGAGTCAATTGGAACGTCGGTTTTTAAATACAAGCGGATGTACTCAGGAATTGAAGGAGCAACTTTCAGCAAATCGCTCTTGTACCACTTAAAAATTTTGCTACAGTATAGCGTTCCCGTTTGGAAATCGTAGCGAACTTTATCGGGATTATTAATAAAACGGCTGGCGTCATCTTCTAGCTGAGTCCGCACCGATTCAGGAAAGTATGCACCATTTCGCAACAGCGGACAACCGATGGAAGCGCAAACGAGGGCGAAGTGGATGCGGGGTTCGTCAAATTCGCGGCGGAGGATGCTATGTTCGATTTGATTGAGGCTGTAGCGCTTACCTGCAAAGGAATAGGCGGGACGGATGAAGAACCACAAGAAAGCAAGCCAGTTGGGAATTCCTAAAATCTTCGGTCGGATGGAGGGGATGGGATAGCGTTCTAGAACTTGATTGATAGCGATCGCATTATATAAATTCAGCCACAGCGCTAACCGTTCATCTGGGTTGGGATAATCCCGCAAATCCAGTTGATGTAAGGAAGCCAGCCATTGGGAAAGGGCTGGCGATCGCTCTGAAGACCAAGCATGATAATCTACGCGACCTTCTAGATCGACGTATCGGCGCAGTAGCTCATCCCAGGCGGTAAAGTCGATCATGGCTGGTACTGCTTGCTACTCAACAATTCAATTTCTTGACGGTTCCTGCTGACGGTTCCTGACCGAAGAAGCTCTACAGGGTTGTCCAGCCGAGTCAACAAAATAGCAATTTCCAGCCCCAAAATTACTACTTAAAGAAGCATTATAATTTTGAGGAGTTTGAATGCATAATTTACCGAGATCCACCATTCTACCATCTTCAGTTTGTAGATAGCAAACCGGAATATCTATATTTGAAGCTGGAACCACTGGATAGGGAGAATCTGCCTGTAAGGGTAGGCTAAAAGCCATCCCAGGAAACAATGAAATTAGAACGGTAGATACGGTAGCTGTTAAACGAAAGCATCTCAACATTAGTTTTTCCTAAATTTTAATGGTTGATTTGATCGGTGGATTTTTAGATTAAAAACGGCTAAAAAAGTTTTGGGCGCTCGGTAATTGGAAATTATTCATTACTGCTGTTAATATTTCATAAATCAATTTGGATTGCCATACCTACTTAGCGGTATAAATGTCAATTTTTTAGAGAACGGGTTCGGCAAGCGATGCAATAGGAGCGATCGCTTCGCTAACACGCTACGATTTATAGCCGAACCAACCCGGTTTGCATCAAAGCTTGGGTGGTGATGCCTACACCCAAAAGCGCAATTACTAATGCACTCACCGCAGGCAAAATCCTCACGATCCGCATCTGAATCGGTAGCCGATCGAAGAAGCGCTTGCTGTAAACGAGTAGCAATCCCAACCCAGTTAGCACGCCTGCGAGTCCTAAACTAAATGTCAACACCAGCATCAGTCCGAAGCCGATCCGTCCCAGAGCGATCGCGCTTAGCAGCAAAACCAGGGCTGAAGGACACGGCACTAAACCGCCTGAAATACCTAGGACAAGCAGGCTACGCCAGGTAACGGGCGATCCATCCGCGCCTGGGGGTAAGTGCGAGTGATCGTGGTGGGAATGATCGCCGTGGTGGCTGTGATGAGGTTCGTGGTGATGAGGTTCGTGGTGATGAGAATCGTCGTGGCTGTGAGGTTCGTGGTGATGATCGTGGGAATGATCGTCGTGGCTGTGATGGCTGTGTGAATGGCTCTGGGAATCTGAAAAGCTATGATGCTCATGTGCAGTCGAGGATTTGCCGATTCTCTGACTCCGCAGGCGGTTGATGAACAAGTTGAGACCAATCACTACCACCATCAAACCGGAGAGGACACTGAGCCAGGGATATAACTGATCTGGCAGGATGTATTGAGAGGCAAACAGCGCGATCAGTCCTAGGGCAAACACGCCGGTGGTATGGGCGATTGTCGTCGCTAGCCCTAAAAATAGGGCGTGTTTGGGGGTGGCATGGGAACCCACCAAGTACGCTCCCACAATGGTTTTACCGTGACCGGGAGAGAGGGCGTGCATTGCACCCCACGCAAACGAGCCAGCGATCGCAATCAGCAAGCTTCCTCCTGACAGCCACGCCAATCCTGGCGGCATTAATGAAAATGTCTGGTTTGTGGGGCTGAAAATAAAGTTTTGCACCTGTCCGGAATGCAGAATAGTTGCAAGGCAAGTGGCGGTTGGCACTCCTGGCAGAAATAGATTGTAGTGGATTTGGAGTCCTTGAACCGGCTGAGGCCAGGTGTAGGTCAGCTGTAAGCTGCTGTGAGTGCCCGTGGTAACTTTCAAGTTTGGGGGTAGGGCGCTGGTTTCTGATGCGTTAATTGTTAGGGTAGCTTTTTGCTTCTGGTTATCGCTGAGGCGGATGCGATCGCTTAAGAATGTCTGCAACTCGGCTTGATGAGTGCGGACTTCATCGGGTGACAGCTGACTATCCTGGTTGTCGTCTGCAAATGTCATCAACCCTGTAGGAAAGGTAAGTGTCATTTGAGTTTCAGTCTCGCCCACCATAATCTCAGCTACTGACAAATCGGCCCAGTGAGAATAACTGGGGGTAGCAGCAGCGAACCAAAGTAATATAGCTCCCAAAAACGACAGCAGGCTCAGCGTGCCATATCGACGCCACTTTGCATTCATCAGTTCACCTCGGTTGCAGAATTTGAGTTGAGTCCTAGCGATCGCTGTGTCTGTTCGTCAAACGTCGGGTCGATTTCTTGAGCTTTTTGGAAGTAAGCGATCGCTTGGGACTTATTCCCCAGTGCCTGCTCAATCGTACCGGCGCGAGCGAAAATTCCCGCATCGCGCGTACCGCGACTTAGAGCTTTCTGCAATACCTGCTGAGCTTCCCGCCAACGTCCCGAACGGCAAAGCGCCCAAGCCAGAGTATCCAATGTATCTGCATCCTGGCGGATACTAACTTCTGCCTGCATTAAAGAAAGCGCTTCCGGCAAATCCTCGGAACGCCCCCGTTCCAGCAACAAGCGTGCCAGTTCGCGCTTGTGCCCAAAGGAAGTTAGATTTTGATGCTGGCGGATTAACGCTTCGGCTTTGTCCCATAACTCCATAGCGCCTGATTCGTCACCTTGCAAATGTTTCACCCGTGCCATACCTTGCAAGGCAACGTGATCGAACACATTCTGGTAGTTTGGTGAAACGAAAACTTGCGAGTAATGACGCTCAGCTGCTCGATACTCTCCGAGTCGAGTCTCCAATTCTGCCAAATTTACTAATCCCAAAGGATATCGCGGTACGATGCGTAACGCTTCCTGATAAAGTTCCTTGGCAAGTTTATGGTTTCCCCGCTTAAAGTAAAATCGACCCAGCATCGTCCGCGTCCAAGCCGAACTGCCTGTCTCGCCCGGTTCCTCAGATGCTAAAGCTTGTTGGAAATCTCGAATCGCCGCTTCATCTTGACCTTGTGCAACTTCCACCAATGCTCGGAGTGTTAAAGAGCCTACCGAGGGCATTCGGTTGATTAAAGCATTAGTGAGGCGGTTGGCTTCATCCACTTTGCCTATCGCCAAGTTCGACGTTACCAACAGTGAAATTGCATCTTCATTTCCAGGCTTTGTTTGCAATACCTGTTTTGCCAAGCGAATCGACTCGTTGAAGTCATGTTTCGCTTCCGCAATCCGAGCCAGCACCAGAATGGCACCTTCGTTATCAAAGGATAAATTAGCGAGCGATCGCTTTGCCGATTGCTCCGCCAATAAATACCAATTAGCATCTCCCGTCGCACGAGCCATCTTCAGATAGGCTTTGGCTAAGGAGGTTCGATCCAGTCCGTCCCCTGGATTTCGCCGAATCCGTTCCTGATAGAAAGCAATTTCCCGACCCAAAGCAGCGGTGATATTGTCTGAGGGTAACTGGGAAAAGGGATAACGATAAGCAGCGTCGAGTTCAGCACTGGGATTCCACAAACGCCCCCCTACCAAAACTCCGGCAATCGGTAGCGCAACTAAGAGCGGTATCCACCAACGCTTCCAGACAAAACGCCTACTCAACCCACCTTTCAATTTTTCGGATTTGTAATACTCAGCACGTTTCATGCTTCTGTCTCTAAGCTCGGTTAACCTCTCCCCCAACCCCTCCCCTAGTAGGGGAGGGGCTTTCAGTTATTCCCCCTTCCCCGTAAAAAATATTTATTCCGCTTCCCTCTCCTTATAGGAGAGGGTTAGGGAGAGGTGGGAAGGGGGTTAGGGGGTTAGGTTTTCATCCGCGATAATGTACGCAGTTCATCACTACTAACCTAGTTGGGTAGAGCCAAATAGGGGAATGCAGGTTGTAACGGCTTGTGTCCTTGTGCTGGATTACCCGGTGCGCCGTCGTAGGACACGTTATCACTCTTAACCTTCCCATCGGTGACGACAGTTAAGGTGATGTCTATGACATCATCTTTCAGCAAGCGACCCCGAATCGGGCTACCTGTTTTGGGATTGGTATTGCCGTATCCGCTGGGTCCCTTGGTGTCAATCCGCATCACATCTGGCAAAAAGGCACCCAACAAAGCGTTAGCTCGTTTCTCGGTATTCCCAAAAGCTATCAGCGTCTTTTTCACTTCCCCGACGATTGGCCCAGCGATCTTCGCAGCCGGTTGTTGACCCGCCAGAGCAGAAGCTTCAAAACCAGGGCTGACGGTGTTTAGGGCGTTTAGGAAGTCGTTTGTGACGACCAGACCCTCGTTGATCGCCGGTCGAGCCAGCCGCTCAAACTGAGTAAATTTGCCGTTGGCTCCGGGCACTGAAATCGTTTCCCAGACATCAAAAGTGGTTGCGGAGGTCGAGCCTTGTAAGAATTTAATCGGTACCCGGACTGCGATCGCGTTGACGTTGTATCCTCTAGCAAAGTCAATAGCTTGGTCGGGAGAACGGAACCCTGGGACTGCGGGACCAATGCCGAGAAAAGCGGCGCGAACCCGAAAATATTGCTCAACGTCGAAGAAGAATGGATCTTCCCGGAGTCCTGCAAATACGGCTAGGTTAGCGCCACCGCCGGATACCGGGTTAACGATTGGCGGCGCACTGGGATTGGGATTCAGCGGGGTGGTGCGGAGGTTCTTGGTTTGGAGAACAATCGCACCGTCCCGGATGGCGGTCATCGTGATGGTTTGTTGGCGATTCGCATCCGGGGGGCTAAAGGTGAATTGCAGAACCACATCTTCCTTGCCCGTAGGAGTGGCGTCATTATTAGTCACCCGCGACACTTTGAACTCGTACTTCGCTCTGGTACTGAAGTAATATTGCTGACGAGCTACCGATCGCGGGTTTGTATTCATAATCAAAACTAGATCGTTTTGAGACGCATTCGAGTTCTGATCTTTTTCCCGGAATACAAACAGGTCAGTTAAATTAAGATTACGTCCCTTGGCATCTACCTCACCATCATCATGGTCAGAAGCCTTGAGATAGAGAGGTGTCATCCCAGCGATCAAAGCTAATCCTAAAACAAGTACGCCCAATCCGATTGGGTTTCCTAAACCAAAGCGACGCGAAGGTTTTTTAGGGGAAGTTGCAATTTTGTTGAGAGACGCAGTTTCTTTCACGGGAACACAAGTTTTTTGCTTCATTTCAGGATCTCCTAAAGATGTATCCATTCAGTCACTTAATGGTGCGTGCGGAATGGGAAGGTTTATCTTCTTTTGAATCGCTAGGCTTAAAAGAAGTACGACTCGCAGTTAGTTATGGATTCTTCCCAAAGTCAAAAATTGCTTTTTAACTTGCTTTGGCGATTTCATTGCCACTAGATATTCGCTCTTTCCCTAGCCTCTGCATTGAGGAAATCGCACTTATCAAAAATACAGCGATCAAACAACAGGGAGTTGTTTTATTGCCGTTTCACGAACAAAGATGGGATAGCGAAGCGCTAACTTGTCAGTTCGCCGTTGTCCTCAATAACCAACCAGATAATCCTAGCTCCTCAGCTAGTGAATTTTTGTTTCTTTCTGTTGTTTTTTAGCTGAGAAACTGCGCCCAAGGCACCCAAAGCTAAAATGCCCCATGTTCCAGCCGGTTCGGGAATGCTTTCAGCGCTGCTTTGGGTGCTAGTTGTAACTCCGGTTAGGGCGATCCCGTATCTTCCGCTGGTAGCGCTCGTACCTGTAAAGCCGCTCAAGGAAAGATTTCCACCCGAACCAGTCGGTTCTAGAACTCCATCCGCTCCAGCCGAGAAAATTTTCCCGACCGCACTTACAGGATCGTAACCAGAGCTGGCAATAGCTAAATAGTAAATCCCAGACTGAGCGGGAGAAAACCCACCTGATGATAGAACTGATTGTGAATTTAAGCCAGGGATATCGTCATTCCCATAAATGCCCTTACCAGAAGCATCAAACAAGAATAACTGTGGATCTTCAAGTAGCTCAGTCGGGGCACCTAAAACATTATCAACTGGCAGCCCTACCAGCGTATCCAGGCTAAGTGTTGTAGCCGAGAATGTCTGCCCTCCTGTCAGAAAAATTTGGAATAAGTCAGCATCATTATTAGAAAGTGTCCCCGTAATAAACTCTAGTAGTTGCGACCCTGATGGGATAACTTGGGCTGTATTTAGAGTCTTACCGGCATCACTTTTCTCAGTGAATGTGGCAGCTTGGGCATGAGCTGATGATAACCCTGTAACCAGTACCGATATTGCTGCTATGTGCGCTAGTTTTTTCATTGGCGATTTCTACCTCAGTGGAAACGGAAGAGTTCCCTTTTTAATTTCTTGACTAAACAAATTACGGCTGTGGATTGGTTATGGATTGTTTTACAGCTCAATATATATCTTGAGATAGAGAAGAAGACTAAAAGCGCAAGTCAAAGAAAAGCAAAATCCAGCGGGTATTTCTCGATCTTGGTTGCGAAAAACGCCCTGAAATTCCGATTGAGCCTTTAACTTAATTTATCTGTAAAATTGCTATAAAAATATATCTTGGGAAAGATGCAAATAAACAATCGCTCGTCAAGATTGGTGAAGTACTGGGAACGCATCTGCCCAATTGAAGAGAAAGCGATCGCAAGTACAACAGTCACCAGAGGGCTGAGTCATCAATCACCATCACACGCCGTGGCATAACACCGATCTAGCGATCGCTCCGGCTATAAAAGAGTCGTGGGATGTCAGTAGGATAATTGCTACAGTAGTTAAAATCTGCTGTAACTATTGTCGCGTACTCGAATTTTGTCCCGTAAACTCTTCCGCAATCGGTTCCAAATCCGGCAGAAGTTGCCACCAAAGGCGCATCCCCTCAAGCGTCTGATTGACTATGGACGCAACTATCGTGTCCAAATTTGGCAGGCGACTGTTTGCTCAATTCTCAATAAAATCTTTGACTTAGCCCCACCCGCCTTAATCGGTGCAGCGGTGGATGTGGTGGTGAAGCAACAAGACTCAGCGATCGCTCAATTTGGCGTCAAAGATGTTTTTTGGCAACTAGACCTCTTGCGGAATTAAGATTTTTCAGCTATTTTTAGCTCATAGTTATAAATTCCTGCTAGCAGGTTTACTCGCAAGCCAAATCTCTTTCTTCTATTTCTATAACGGCTAGATAAAATTCGGAAT
>NZ_JBHZGO010000054.1:0-14527 GCF_042747725.1 Coleofasciculus sp. H7-2 | reverse complement strand
AGGGTTTTGAGCTATTTTAGCTGTTTTTCTTGCACCTAACCACCTTTTTTCGGCCAGACAAGCTCTAGAGTGTGATCTTTTCCGACTTATTCAGCAAGCCCTATGTATAAGCTTTGCGTAAGTCCTGTTCGTAAGAATTGCCCTAGGATCTCGCCTCACGAATCATTTAGGACTGCGATATCCGAACCTAATTGGTGTAGAAACCCCGATCGGGGATTGAAAGAAAGATGGGTGTGCAATAGCGAAGCGCAGAAAAAGTCAGTTCGCTACACGTCCGCGAGATTTATACTCAGTCCCGCCAAGCTTGCCACAGAGGCAATTAATTTGATTGCCTCAACGGGTTTAGGCAGGTGGATCTGGAAACCTGCTTCGAGTGCCTGCGATCGCTCCTCACCCCTGGCATAAGCAGTCAGAGCGATCGCGGGAATCCTAGTTTCTCCCCGCTGGGCTTCCAAAGCTCTAACTTTGCGGATCAAGCCATAACCGTCCTCATTCGGCATTCCAATATCGCTCACCAGTACATCTGGTTTTAATTGTTCCAGGGCTTGGAGCGCTTCCTGAGCCGATGCCACAGCCGTCACTTGAGCGTGGTATTGTTCTAGCGCCGCCGTCAAAAAATCGCGGGTATCGGTATCGTCATCCACCACCAGCACCTGCAACCTCGCCAGAGAGGGAGGAGACGCGATCGCCACTTCGTCACCTGAGGATACCGGCTCCAAAGCGCAGGTCTTGAGTCGGTCAGATGCCACTGGCAGCTTCACAATAAACGTTGCCCCTTTCCCTTCTCCCTCACTTTCTGCCTCAATCGTGCCGCCTTGCAGTTCCACTAAGTTGTGGACAATTGCCAAACCGAGTCCCAATCCACCATAGCGCCTAGTGGTGGTGCTATCTGCTTGACGGAAGCGATCGAAAATATAGGGGAGAAACTCTGAGCTGATGCCTACCCCAGTGTCACTGATGCTAATTTGAGCGCGATCGCCACTATTTAAAAGGCACACCTGCACCTTTCCTCCTGAGGAAGTGAACTTGATCGCATTGGAGAGTAGATTCCAAACAATTTGCTGCAAGCGGTTAGGATCGCCAGACACCAGTTCCACCGAGCGATCGAGTACGCTTTCCAATTGAATTCCTTTATCCTCAGCCGCCGGACGAACCGCATCCAGCGCCGCCTCAATCACGGGTACGAGGTTGACTTGGCAGATATTTAAACGCAGCTTCCCGCGAATAATCCGCGAGACATCGAGAATATCCTCGATCAGTTGCGCCTGTAACTTGGCGTTGCGCTCAATCGTTTCCAGGGCACGGGTTGTCGTCTTTTCATCATACTTGCGACTGCGGAGCAGTTGAGTCCAACCCAGCATCGAGTTGAGGGGGGTGCGGAGTTCGTGAGAGAGGGTTGCAAGGAACTCATCTTTAATCCGGTTCGCCGCCTCGGCTTCCTGTCGTGCCACCTGCTCGCGGATCATCTGAGCGCGGGCTTCCTCTGCGGCTTTGCGCTCGGTAATGTCTTCTAGGGTGCCGACATGACCGATGAGTTCGCCTGTATCGGTCAGCATCGGGGAGGAGCGGAGGTAAACCCAACGCAAGATGCCCTCCGGAGTTTGGGAGCGAAACTCGTTGGAGCATTCCTGACCTACGCTCATGCAGGTAGACCAATGTGTAAAGACGCGATCGCGGTCTTCTGGATGCACCGACTGCAACCAACCTTCTTCATATAGCGAGGCTAAATTTTGCGTCTCTACATCAGGTGTCAAGCCACAAATCGCTTGGCAGCGCGGGTTAGCGTAGGTACAGCGCCCTTCAATATCGGTCATAAAAATGCCCAGAGGCGAGCAGGCACTTAACGAGCGAAAACGCTTTTCACTTTGCTTAAGTTCTGAGTTGACAGCGGTAAGTTGTGCCGCTTGTCGTTTCACCTCTGCTGTTTTCTTGAACAAGTCAACAAACACCCCCACTTTGGAGGTTAATATTTCCGCCTCCAGAGGTTTAAGCAGGTAATCTACTGCACCCAGGGAATAACCTTTGAAAACAAGGGAGTCGCTGCTGCTGAATGCGGTCAGGAAAATAATTGGCGTGTGGCGCGATCGCTGTCGTTGTCGAATCAGCTTTGCCGTCTCAAATCCATCTAGACCGGGCATCTGGACATCAAGCAAAATCACGGCAAAATCCCGCTCAAGCAGACATCTCAAGGCTTGCTCGCCCGATGTAGCTCTTACCAAATTTTGACCGAGGCTGCCCAGTATCGCCTCCAAAGCCAGTAAATTTTCTGGATGATCGTCCACTAGGAGGACGTTAACTATTTCTTCGGGCTGCATTTTCTGGAAGGTCGGGATTTGTTTGAGCGGCTTTTTCGAGAGTGTCACCGTTTAGCTGTTTATACAACTATCCAAAGTTACAAATTTTAGGAACTAGAATCCAGGGTTTTTAGATGAAGATTTGATGTTTCCAGATTTTGCTGTTGAACTACTGGGGTTTTGGTGTCACATATCTTAATTTTTTCACCTCACAGCAGATTGACAAAGGTTGACTAAAAGAGGAGCAATGTCTTGGAGCTGCAAAATCCAGTCTACCGTTACAGATGCGATCGCTGCTTCTGGCATGATCCGGCTTTCTGCTGTTGCAGGCTCTTGTACTATAGCCCGTCCGCCGCGTGCTTTAATTTTTGCCAAGCCTTTCGCACCATCCTGACTCGCTCCGGTTAAAATCACCCCGATAACTCTCTGTGCATAAGCATCAGCCGCCGATTCAAACAGCACATCAATCGACGGTCGGGCATTGCATACAGGAGCCTCGGTTGAGAGTGCCAATGTAGCGATGCCTCCGTACCGACCTTGGCGGTGTCCCCATGCCTGCCGGGGTTCCACCAGTAAGTGATAATCAGCGGGAGCCAGGTATACCCGCCGAGGCAGAATTTCTTCTTTATCTTCCGCCTCCCCCACCGGCAAAGTGCTGTACTGCTGGAGAAAAAAGCTCAGCGTGTTGTCAGAGGCTTTGTGACGGTGTTGTACGACAACCACAGCCGCTGGGAAAGTATTTGGCAGACCGGCGAGCATTACGGTTAAAGCTTGCAACCCACCTAATGATGTGCCGACAACAACAATATCAATCATCCATACTCACCAATGAATCAGTAGATGGGCAAAACTCAATGGAACGGGTGGGTAGTGAGGATGCAATAATTATTGTCAGGATTTCCGATTACCTACTACCCTTGATCTAAAAAAGCGGCTCTTCATTACTTGGTATGCTAAAAAGTTGATTCCAAAACTTGAAAGGCTTACCTAGCAAGGTATAACGATTTTGGACTGTATTTTCTATTTAATAAACGCTAAATTGGCTTAAATTCATGGCTAGTATAGCTTGTGGCGCTTCTTGACTATAAATTTAGCATACCAACTACGGAAGAGCCAAAAAAGCTCATTCCCTCCGTTTTATGCCATTTATGTGGAAAATCTGGCATTTATGTGGCATTTTTAATATGGAAGTTTTAATTAGCCCAATTTTCGGTAAATCTTTTCATGATTTTCTAACTCCTCATAGTGTTTTTCGTACAGAGTGGTTTTAAGGGATTCCTGACGACCTAACCCTAAAATTCCAAATCTACAGAGACTATCGTACAAAAGATTGTGAACCCGTTCCTGAAGAAATGGATTGAAATAGATTAAGACGTTGCGACATAGGATGACATTGAATTCATTAAAAGAACCATCGATAGCCAAGTTATGTTGAGAGAAGACAATGTTTTCCTTGAGGGATGCGCGAAAAATAGCGCTGTCATAAGCAGCCGTGTAATATTCTGAAAAAGACTTAATCCCGCCTGCTTTGAGATAATGCTGAGTATATTCCTGCATTAAATGTAGGGGAAAAATGCCACTTTTGGCTTTTCTTAATACCATTTCATTCATATCAGTTGCATAGATGCGGCAACGGTGATAAAGCTCTTCTTCTTGCAACAAAATGGCGATTGAATAAACTTCCTCGCCGGTTGAACAACCTGCACACCAGATCCGAATAAATGGATAAGTTCGCAATAAAGGAACAACTTTGTTTCTAAATGTTAAATAAAAGGTGGGATCGCGGAACATGGCGGTCACGTTGACGGAGAGACCGAGCAAAAACCGCTCCATACAGTTCGGATCGTGGAGGACTTTTTCCTGAAGCGCGGATACACTGCTTAAATGCTCCGCACGAATCGCGTTCCAGATGCGGCGCTTGAGTGAAGCGGGAGCATAGTTTCGGAAATCAAACCCGTAGTAACGATACACGCCCTCCAATAGCAACTGAATTTCAATATCTTCAAGTTCGCTGCTATTTTTGGGCGTGTTCATAAAGTAAAAAGTAAAAAGTAAAAAGGTAAAGAAACAGACACAAAGAAACAGAAAGAACTTTTGCCGTCTTCTTTGCCTTTTTTTCTTTTGCCTTATCGATAGAGCCAGACGCGCAGCAGGGAGAGCAATTGCTCGGTATCGACAGGTTTGGTGATGTAGTCGGACGCACCGGCTTCGATACACTTTTCGCGATCGCCTTTCATGGCTTTGGCGGTGAGAGCGATCATCGGTAGTGCTGCGAATGAATCGAGCTGGCGAATGGCTTGCATGGTTTCGTAGCCATCCATTTCCGGCATCATCACATCCATCAGGACAATATCAATGTCGGGGCGCTCTTGCAACTTAGCAATGCCATCTCTGCCATTTTCGGCATACAACACTTCCATTTGATGGAGTTCCAGCATACTGGTGAGGGCGAAGATGTTCCGCACATCGTCATCAACAATCAAGACTTTCTTGCCAGTCAGAACCGGATCGGTTTGATGCAATTGTTCCAGAATTTGTTGTTTCGGGCGGGGTAAATTTGCCTGCACTCGGTGGAGGAACAAGGCGGTTTCGTCCAAGAGACGTTCTGGCGATCGCACGTCTTTGATGATAATCGTTTCGGCAATGCGCTTGAGTTCGGTTTCTTGTTGCTTGCTTAATTCCCTGCCGGTATAAACAATGATCGGTAGTGTATTCAGGCTAGGCTCCTGTTTAATTTGCTCCATCAACTCAAATCCAGTCATATCCGGCAGTCCCAAATCTAGTACCAGGCAATCATAGTGCCCGGTTCTCAGCTCTTCGAGTGCCTCTGTCCCAGTGCCTACAGCCGTCGTCTGCACGTCGCTATTGCCGATAAGCTCGACAATGCTGTGGCGTTGAGTTTCATCATCTTCTACGACCAGCAAGTTCTTGACGGGGCGCTCGACGAACCCCTTAATGTCAGACAGCGCCTGCGCCAAAGCTTCGCCGCTGACAGGTTTTTGCAGATAAGCGATCGCTCCTTGTTGCAAGCTGCGCTGCTGGACTTCTTCGACGGAGATGATATGGACTGGGATGTGACGAGTGCCTGGGTCGTGCTTCAAACGGTCTAGCACCGTCCAGCCATCCATCACCGGCAACCGAATATCTAGCGTAATCGCATCCGGCTGATATTCTCGCACCATTACCAGAGCCGTATCGCTTCGCAACGCCACCAGCGCTTTGAAGCCCTGTTGTCGTGCCATATCCAACAAGATCCGAGCAAAATTGACATCGTCTTCTACAATTAGCAACACGCGATCGCCCGCTTGGATGTCATCCCGGTCATCGCTAATTTCAGCTATGTGTGCGGAGCGGGGGTAGGGACTAGCGGCTACACTGGCCTCTCCGGGAGTGGAGGAGCGATCGCCGTCGTTTCGATTCGCCGGTGGGGTCGCCGGTCGAACATCAATGGTCTGAGGGGTACTGGGTGCGACGTGATTCCTCATTCCTGGAAGGATACTTCGCACCTCAGGACTGCTCATTCCTGCTGCCCCATCTTGATAAGCCTGCGGCAAATAGAGGGTGAACGTGCTTCCCTGTCCCGAACTGCTCACCAGACGAATTTCTCCGCCCAGCAGTCGGGCAATTTCTCGACTGATTGACAAGCCCAAACCCGTACCGCCGTATTTGCGACTCGTCGTCCCATCCGCCTGCTGAAAAGCCTCGAAAATAATTCTCTGCTTATCGGGTGCAATCCCAATGCCTGTATCGCTGACGGCAAAAGCCAGAACAGTTTGGGCGCGATTTAAAATCCCCTGATCGGAACTCCAGCCGCCTGTCGCCACCTCGCCTTGCAATCGGACTGTACCCTGCTCTGTAAATTTAAATGCATTCGAGAGCAGATTTTTCAGGACTTGTTGTAACCGTTTCGAGTCGGTATACATCCCCTTGGACAGTCTTTCGTCGAATTCCACGGTAAAGGTGAGTCCTTTGTCGTGCGCCACTTGCTGGAAAGTGCGTTCCATCTGGCTGCGTAAATCTGTAAATAACATCTGGTCAACGTCCACTGACATGGTTCCAGATTCAATTTTTGCCAGATCCAGAATGTCATTAATCAGCCCCAACAAGTCGGTGCCTGCGGCATGAATGGTGCGGGTGTATTCAACTTGCTTCGGTGTCAGGTTGCCATCTGGATTATCAGAAAGTAACCTTGCCAAAATTAACAAGCTATTTAGCGGCGTCCGCAGTTCGTGGGACATATTCGCTAAGAATTCCGACTTGTACTTGGAGGTGAGTGCCAGTTGCTCGGCTTTTTCCTCTACCGACTGCCTTGCCTGTTCGATTTCCCGATTTTTGCGCTCGACTTCGCGGTTTTGCATGGCGAGTAGGCGCGATCGCTCTTCCAGTTCTTCGTTGGTTTGCTGCAACTGTTCCTGTTGATTCTTGAGCAGTTCCTCGGATGCCTGGAGTGATTTCGCTTGTTGTTCCAGTCGCTTGTTGGTTTCTGTGAGTTCTTTTTGCTGGGTTTGCAGTTCTTCTGCTAGTGCGGTGGACTGTTTGAGCAACTCTTCGGTACGCATCGAAGCGGCGATCGTGTTCAGAACTATGGCAATGCTTTCGGTGAGTTGATCGAAGAAGGTGAGGTGAATCTCGCTAAATCGGCGGAAAGACGCCAGTTCAATCACTGCCGTTACCTGTCCCTCAAATAGAACGGGTAAGACGACGGCATTGATTGGGGTGGATTCCCCTAAGCCAGAGCTGATCTTGATATAGTTGTCCGGTACCTCGGTAAGCAGAATTCGTTCTTTTTCCAGGGCGCATTGTCCCACCAAGCCTTCACCCAAATGAAAATGGTTCGCCAAATGCTTGCGCTCTCGGTAGGCATAGGTACTCAGCAGCTTCAAGAACGGCTGATGTTGTTCGCCGCTTTCCATCAGGTAGAAGACACCGTGTTGTGCGGATACCAGGGGAGCAAGTTCGGACAAGATGAGTTTAGAAACAGTCTCCAAATCTCGCTGTCCCTGTAGCATCCGGGTAAACTTGGCGAGGTTGGTTTTTAACCAGTCTTGCTCGGTATTTTTCTGGGTTGTTTCCCGCAGATTGGCAATCATCTGGTTGATGTTGTCTTTGAGGATGGCGACTTCGCCTTGTGCGGCGACGGAAATCGACCGGGTGAGGTCGCCTCTGGTGACTGCGATCGCTACTTCTGCGATCGCTCTTACCTGGGTAGTTAAATTCGCCGCCAGTTCGTTTACGTTATCTGTCAGCGCCCTCCAAGTGCCAGCAGCACCAGGCACCTTCGCCTGTCCCCCCAACTTTCCTTCAATTCCCACCTCCCGCGCCACGGTGGTGACTTGATCGGCAAACGTTGCCAGCGTATCGATCATCTCGTTGATCGTATCGGCTAAGGTTTCAATTTCTCCCTTCGCCTCCAGCATCAGTTTTCGCTTCAAGTCGCCATTGGCAACTGCCGTCACCACTTTGGCAATGCCTCGCACTTGCGCGGTTAAGTTCCCTGCCATTGAGTTCACGTTGTCGGTCAAATCCTTCCAGGTTCCGGCAACGCCGCGCACCTCCGCTTGACCGCCCAATTTGCCTTCTGTGCCCACTTCTCGCGCCACCCGCGTCACTTCCGAGGCGAAGGACGAAAGCTGATCTACCATCACGTTGATCGTGTCTTTGAGATCCAAAATCTCGCCTTTGACATCGACGGTGATTTTCTTGGAAAGGTCGCCATTTGCCACCGCCTTCGTGACTTCAGCGATGTTCCGCACTTGTGCTGTCAGATTTCCCGCCATCAAGTTGACGTTATCGGTCAAATCTTTCCAGGTTCCGGCAACTCCTCGGACATAAGCTTGCACGCCCAGTTTTCCTTCCGTTCCCACCTCTCTCGCCACCCGCGTCACTTCCGAGGCAAAGGAGTTGAGCTGATCCACCATCGTGTTGATCGTGTTTTTTAGCTCTAAAATCTCGCCCTTGACATCGACGGTAATTTTCTTGGATAAGTCGCCATTTGCCACCGCCGTCGTCACTTCCGCGATGTTCCGCACCTGCGCGGTCAAGCTTCCTGCCATGAAGTTCACCGAATCGGTCAAGTCCTTCCAGGTTCCGGCAACGCCCTTCACCTCCGCCTGTACGCCCAGTTTGCCTTCCGTTCCTACCTCTCGCGCCACCCGCGTCACTTCCGAGGCAAAGGAGTTGAGCTGATCCACCATCGTGTTGACGGTGTTTTTCAGCTCTAAAATTTCACCTTTAACATCGACGGTAATTTTCTTGGATAAGTCGCCATTCGCCACCGCCGTCGTCACGGCGGCAATGTTCCGCACCTGTGCCGTTAAGCTTCCTGCCATAAAGTTCACCGAATCGGTGAGATCCTTCCAGGTTCCGGCAACCCCTCGCACATCTGCTTGCACGCCCAGTTTCCCTTCCGAACCCACCTCTCGCGCCACCCGCGTTACTTCTGAGGCGAAGGACGAAAGCTGATCCACCATGATATTAATCGTGTTTTTCAGCTCTAAAATTTCGCCTTTAACTTGGACGGTAATTTTCTTGGACAAGTCGCCATTAGCGATCGCAGTTGCCACTTCCGCAATGTTTCGCACTTGTTCGGTGAGGTTCCCCGCCATCGAGTTCACCGAGTCGGTCAAGTCCTTCCAGGTTCCGGCAACTCCTCGCACTTCTGCTTGCACGCCCAGTTTCCCTTCCGAACCCACCTCTCGCGCCACCCGCGTTACTTCTGAGGCGAAGGACGAAAGCTGATCCACCATGATATTAATCGTGTTTTTCAGCTCTAAAATTTCGCCTTTGACATCGACGGTAATTTTCTTGGACAAGTCGCCATTTGCTACCGCCGTCGTTACTTCCGCGATGTTCCGCACCTGCGCCGTCAGATTCCCCGCCATCGAGTTCACCGAGTCGGTCAAGTCCTTCCAGGTTCCGGCAACGCCGCGCACCTCTGCTTGTACGCCCAGTTTTCCTTCGGTTCCCACCTCTCGCGCCACCCGCGTCACTTCCGAGGCAAAGGAGTTCAACTGATCCACCATCGTGTTGACGGTGTTTTTTAGCTCTAAAATCTCCCCTTTAACATCGACAGTAATTTTCTTAGAAAGGTCGCCGTTCGCAACTGCCGTCGTTACTTCCGCGATGTTCCGCACCTGCGCGGTCAAAGAACCCGCCATGAAGTTCACCGAATCGGTCAAGTCCTTCCAGGTTCCGGCAACGCCGCGCACCTCCGCCTGACCGCCCAGCTTTCCATCTGCGCCTACCTCTCGCGCCACCCGCGTCACTTCCGAGGCGAAGGAAGAAAGCTGATCCACCATGATGTTGACGGTGTTTTTCAGCTCTAAAATTTCCCCTTTGACATCGACGGTAATTTTTTTAGAAAGGTCGCCATTTGCTACCGCCGTCGTTACTTCGGCGATGTTCCGCACCTGCGCTGTCAAGTTCCCCGCCATCAAGTTCACCGAATCGGTCAAATCCTTCCAGGTTCCGGCAACTCCACCGACTTCTGCCTGTACGCCCAGTTTGCCTTCCGTACCCACCTCACGCGCCACCCGCGTTACTTCCGAGGCGAAGGAGTTCAACTGATCCACCATCGTGTTGACGGTGTTTTTTAGCTCTAAAATTTCCCCGCGCACATCGACGGTAATTTTCTTGGAAAGGTCGCCATTCGCCACCGCCGTCGTCACTTCCGCAATGTTCCGCACCTGGGAGGTTAAAGAACCCGCCATAAAGTTCACCGAATCGGTCAGATCCTTCCAAGTTCCTGCTACTCCCTTGACTTCTGCCTGACCGCCCAACTTCCCATCTGCACCTACTTCTCGGGCAACTCGCGTTACTTCCGAGGCAAACGAGTTCAGCTGATCCACCATCACGTTGATGGTGTCCTTCAAATCTAAAATTTCGCCTTTGACATCGACAGTGATTTTCTTAGAAAGGTCGCCATTTGCTACCGCCGTCGTTACTTCCGCAATGTTCCGCACCTGTGCTGTCAAGTTCCCCGCCATCAAGTTCACCGAATCGGTGAGATCCTTCCAGGTTCCTGCTACTCCCTTCACTTCTGCCTGACCGCCAAGTTTACCTTCCGTACCCACTTCTCGCGCCACCCGCGTTACTTCCGAGGCAAACGAGTTTAGCTGATCCACCATGACGTTGACGGTGTTTTTCAGCTCTAAAATTTCGCCCTTGACATCGACGGTGATTTTCTTAGAAAGGTCGCCATTTGCCACCGCTGTGGTCACTTCGGCGATGTTCCGCACTTGAGCGGTCAAATTTCCTGCCATCAAGTTGACGTTATCGGTTAAATCCTTCCAGGTGCCTGCAACGCCCTTCACTTCTGCTTGCACGCCCAGCTTGCCTTCCGTGCCCACTTCACGGGCAACCCGCGTTACTTCCGAGGCAAAGGAGGAAAGCTGATCCACCATCGTGTTGACGACCTGTGCGGTTTGGAGAAATTCCCCTTGCAAGGGTCTACCTTCAATCTCCGGCGCGATTCTCTGGGATAGGTCACCATTGGCAACCGCCCGGATCACGCGAGCGGTTTCAGCGGTGGGTTGAACTAAATCTGTAATCAGGGTATTGACAGAATCTACACTAGCTGACCAAGAACCACCTGCCGTTCCAATCGAAGCCCGCTGGGCGATTTTGCCTTCTTTCCCAACAACCGTGCTGATCCGTTCTAGCTCATTCGCCATCCTCTCATTCATCTCAATGATGTCGTTGAGCGTATCGGCAATTTTCCCAGCCATGCCAGTCTGGTCAATCGGCATACGGACAGAAAAGTTACCTTTTTTAACAGCTACGAGCGTTCTCAGGAGCTGTTTGGCATCGAGATTATCGGTATCGGCGGTTGCCTGTGCAGTTGGCATAGCTTTATCCTTCGAGGATGGTTACTTTTTGTCGCAGCCTGAGTAACTGGTTCAAAATTCTGTCATATCAATGATGATTCTGACGCACTGCGACCCTTGTTGAATACTTTTGGGCGACTCAAACGTGTTAATTTCTCGTTACAAGACGCAGGCTGAGCATTGCTACTTATCTTTACAACAGCCGCGTTCTCGCTAACCAGTAGAAGTCCTTAAGGGTTTTCTTGAGAAGCTAAGGGATTCCCAAAAAATCACCTTCTCTCGGCTGATGGTGGCTCTAGCCTGCAAGTAAGGATGCCGTTGAAAACGCTTTTTGAGCATTGTGGCGGTATTTCGACAGGATTTAAGCAATAGACTTCACGAATATGGTTGTGGCTAGCCAGAGGTCGCTTGGCGACTCCTAGCGAGGAGAAACTTGTGTCTGCGTAGTCGGTCTAAGCAATTGTTTTGAGGCTGCGTAGATGCTTATTTTCGGAGACTTGTTTGAGTTTATGAGTACAGGGTCGCTGTGTCAGTCATTAATATATCAAGAATCAGTTGGGTTGAGGGATAGATACACGCGGGAGAGGAGAGAGGATGCGATCGCATCCTCATTTTCTTCCCAAGCCGCGTAGCTCAGAAATGAAGACAATTTTGTAGTAGCACCTCGTGTAGGTGCTACTACAAAATTTCAATTGTCAGCAACGCTAAACTTTGAACATGAACTTTGAGCATGAACTCTATTCGTGTTCTACCACGAATATATTGGCGTAGAGGTTTGCCAATATCTGCTTTCCCTCTTGCGTCAGCTCTAAGTAGCGCAATCCATCCTGGATGTAAGGATAAACGACATTCCAGTAAAACTTCGGGTAGTTTCTCCGCAAATCTCCGGGAGTTTTGTAGCCTAAGGTTTTATTTATCCCCGTTTCTTCAAATTCATAGAACAATCCACTAATTTTTTGCAAGTAGCGCGGATCGCTAAGTTGACCAATTAAATCGGCGGCGCGAATTAAGCCGGGAAAGTTATTAGTATCTTGATGATCTTCATCTGCTGGCACGGGAAAACGAGTTAACTCGATATTGCTCTTGATCGTTTCTGTATCTATTAGTTGGTGACCGCCAAAACGCTCCTCAATAAACAGTTTTCCGCGATCTACATGGTAAGGTGTAAGGCTGGCATCGGTTAAGCCGGTCGGCAGCGAAATGAGCAAGTTGTCGATACCTGTGGCATACACTCTTTCACCGGGTCGGTCTTGCAGGCAAACTCCCTTCACGTAGCCGATATCATGGCACAACAAAGAAATGATGCAGTGCAACCAATCTTCGCAATAAACTCCGCCAAAGCGGATATGTTTGCCCCGCAGAATTGCCTGTCCCACTAAGGTGACAAAGATGGTGTGTTCGACGTTGTGATAAAGGGCGTCGCTGTTAGCGATATTTTCCAGAGCCATATTTCCAGCCCAAACGATGATATCGGGGTAGTCTGGTTTAAAACCGCCGTAAGTGCGGCAGTAGCCAGCCCGCAGGCGTTCAACGAAGGTATCAATCATCACCATTGTGGGATTAAACATCTCTAGTCCCCTGATAAAATTGAGAGCGCAGTTAGAAAATTCAACTACCGGAAATCAATTGTTATAAATTGATTAAAATTTCGCGAGATATACTTATTGGTTTAAACACACTCTTCTAAGATGTTTATTTTTTATTCATTTCCTAAATTAAAACACGCCTACTTGCTACTTATATCAGTAGTTTTACTTACATTTCCGCAGAGCGCAACCAGGAAAGCTCAGAAGTTTTGAGTGTTTTTTCAGGCTGTAGCAAAACTGAAGAAGCTAGAGTCTTCAGTTTCCCTCACCCCTGTTACACATCAGACCTGATTAGCTCAGGAAACCCCAGGAAAGTTCAGGAAATATCCACTTTTTCCTCGGTTATCTGCTAGAAATTGTTTTTGCTTGCACATTCCCAGGGTTTCTCAAGATGGTGTAATACCATTTCACTAATTGCCTGCAACAGAGCCGACAAATTCATGCGATGGGAGCGCCGCTACTCTAGTAATAGGGGGGACAAAGAGAAAATCGCCAGTGTAGCGTTAGTAAAGTGAATTGGTGTAAGAAGATTGAAAGCGGGAGAGGCTGACGCTTTTTTTGCTAAACGGCTACCTCCCTCAATAGCCAAGACAGCCCAAAAAGAGCGTGACGCTTTAGCCTCAGCCATAGGGATTTCCTGGTAGAGCTTGGGAAGAAGGAGTCGTTGGCTCAGCGGGGTTTTGTCCGCTTCATTGCCATTTACGGGCTGTGGCAGCTACATTTTTATAATATGAAGTAATCCTAGGCTTACTGTTTGGTTGAATTCATAAAAAATTATTAAATATACGCAACGTGCAATTTTAAATTAGTCTTTGACCCCCTCAGTTCCTATTTTAAGAGAAAGAACGGTCAAGATTTTTATTGACGGGAACTGGGAGTGCTATATAAATATAATCAAGCAATATCCCCAAAGGAACCTTGCTATTTGGAATCAGCTAGTAAAATTTACTAAATGTTAAATATAACAATCTATTTGATTTGTAATCTATTTTTTTACGAACCGCTAAAGACGCACTAGCGTTAGTGAAGCCATGCGTTCTCTTCGCTATAGGACAAGGGAGAAAGATAAAGAAGAGGATTTCACGAATTACTTAGAATTCCTATACATGAAACAGCACTTTCAAGGAAATATGGAAATTAACGAAGCATTAATATTGGTAGATAATTTAATTTTTCTTCAAACAGGAAAACACTTGAACGATCTTGAAAGAGAAGTGTTTATAGGATCTTGGGAAGGAAAGACCTATGAAGACATTTATCCTTTAAATCCTCAATACGTAGAAAAAGATGTTGGCTATAAATTATGGAAGAAGCTTTCGACTGTTTTGGGAGAAAGAGTTAGCAAAAAGAATTTCAAAGGAGCAATAGAACGCGCCCAGAAGCAGGAGTCAGACTCAGCAGAAATGCCACCGCTCATGAACCAGAACCCTTCCCAAAAAGGGGCAGAGATACTTAAGAGAATTTTTATCTCGCACCGCGCACAGGAGCCAGATAGGGGACTGGCAACTCAATTCTACGAAACCCTGAATGCTTCTGGATACATAGCCTTTATGGCGAGTGTAGGGGCACCTACAAGGGATGTCGAGAAAGGCGATCGCCAGGGAGATTCCTACGAAAAAATAGGATTTTCAGAGCCGCCTCTACTTTCTCAAATTGATACAGAATTGCAGCAATGCGACTACTTTTTGCTGCTACGGTAATGTTCTAGACGTGTGGCTCGATAGTTAAATTAACAAGCCAAACTCATAGCGATTGATGAACAGTCCAATCACCACATCATGTAGCCAAATGGACTTGGAAAAACAAATCGTCTTGCGAGTGA
>NZ_JBHZGO010000053.1:0-1562 GCF_042747725.1 Coleofasciculus sp. H7-2 | reverse complement strand
CGCGTCTAAGTCCGGCGGCAAACGTTTTTAGCTGTGCGATCTCGCTGGACTCCGACGTGTTGAGCCAAGTGTCGAAAGTCGCTGATGCTTGTGAACAAATCATGGTGCGTAACGCCCTAGCGTGCGCCCGCATAAAAGCGAAATTTGTGTCTTGCAAAAGATAGTTCAGGATTAGCCGATTTTCTGCCGAAAGGTCTTGTTCATCGTGGAGTGCTAGCCAGGAAAGCTGTGGAGCAGAAGGCAAGACAAGCTTGGTAGTGACGGCATCGGGCACTTCGCGTTCCTTTTGACCCTTAGCTTGCCGCTTTCCTGGCGTGTGCTTAGAAGGTTCGCGTCTACGAGGTTGCATCCACCTCAGCACATGCCAGGGGGTGCTCCTGAAACCGAGTTCGTGAATCTCCCGATACAACTGCAGCGCGTTTTCGCAGCCCTCTGCATGACGCTTTTCCAGATGCTCGAGATAAGGGTTGAGCACAGTAGCGGTATATGGTCGCGGCGGTCGCTCCGGGAAGCTGTCGGCGTAAGCATAGGCTCTAACCGTCTTTCTGTCGATATTCAGCTTCTTGCTTATGGTGAGCAGCGGTGAGCCCGACGTATAAAGAGTCTTCACCTCGTTAACCAGCCTCAGGCGTCGCTCCCTACTCGCCGCTGCAGCTTCTTTTGCAGCCCTAGTAGGCTTTGAGGAGCGATATTGGCTTGCCCTGAGCTCGGCGACCTGGGGCTGCAATTCGGAACTGATAGGTAGCCGCCGCAGCTTTGAAACAACCGTCCCAAACCACCTTTCTGGCATCTCCCTCAAGTTGTGCAGTAAGTGCCACCGGTCAGCCACTTGCACTGCCTTTGGCGCACCCGCAGTGGCTCCTATCATGTAATCGTACGCCCTGTCACGCACGATGATTTCGACCCCTGGACTCGCCTTGAGCCATAGCTCTAAAGCAGCCGCGCTGCGTTCAGAGAGCAGGTCCACGACCTGATGCTTTTCCAGGTCAACGAGAATGGTGCCGTAACTGCGACCTTTCTTGATCGCCCAGTCGTCTACGCCTAAAACGCGAGGGGTCGCGTAGTGTTCAGTCGCTTGAACGCGGATATCTTGCAGAATATTAGCTGCGCTCAGCGGCATTTCTAAAGTCGCCAGCAGCCGTGAGCCAGCCTCGCCGCCGAGAACCATACCTACCTGAGCTTGCACGTATTTGAGTCGCTCGGTACGCCTAGCGCGAGGTGCGAATAACGTAAGCCGCTCGGTAAAGGTTTGCTGCTGACAGCTCAGGTTGAAACAGTAGAAGCGGCGCACCCTGAGGTGTAAACGGACGGCTTGCTAACCCATCGCGGTATCCCTAACCAAGCGTGTGTAAGTGCTGTGTACACGCTTCGACCGTCGCGCACACTTGGGGCAACATGAGCTTCGCTGATGCGTATGAAGGAAAAACACCAGCCCCACTTTTGAATATTCAACTTCGTCAACCTTACAGCCTGGGAATAATCCAAAACAGTTCATACCCAAGGCTGAGTGCTATTGCGGCTAAAAACAAGCCCTTTTCGACCACGTACTTCTTGGGAGAGCC
>NZ_JBHZGO010000052.1:0-15187 GCF_042747725.1 Coleofasciculus sp. H7-2 | reverse complement strand
TATAGAGAATACACGAGTCCAAATTATGGTTAGGTTGCGTAGGAATTCGTGTAGGGGTGAGGGAGGTGAGAAGACGGAGGAGAGAGGAGTTAGGGGTGAAGGATGAGGACTGAGGAGGGAGGAGTGAGGAGGGAGGAGGGAGGAGGGAGGAGTTAGGACTGAGGACTGAGGACTGAGGAGGGAGGAGTTAGGACTGAGGAGGGAGGAGGGAGGAGTGGCTTGGTGAGAAGTGGAAGATGGTGCTGTCGTAGTTTTTGGGTGAGTGCTGAGGAGTGAGGAGTGAAAAGTGAGGAGTGAGGAGTGAGGAGTGAGTGCTGAGGAAAGGTTTCCCCTGCCTTCCCAAGCCTGCGAAACAATTTTATAAGTTCGGCATTCTGAATCAAAAAGGATGGTGAGGCGTGGATTCCCTTTCTGAGCAAAATTTGGTTCTATGTAGATAAAAATTTGTGGTGTCAACGAGTGAATAATATTCCCCCCCTAGACCTGTCGCGGCAGTACAAAATTATCAGTGAAGAAGTGAGTGCAGCCGTTCTAGGCATCTTGGCTTCTGGTCGTTATATTGGTGGTCCTTCGGTTGCAGGCTTTGAGCAACAGTTTGCAGCTTACGTGGGCGTTTCAGAGTGTGTGGCGTGTAATTCTGGTACAGATGCCCTTTATCTGGCTCTCAGGGCTTTACAGATTGGGCCGGGGGATGAGGTAATTACGACGCCTTTCACCTTTATTGCCACTGCTGAGGTAATTAGCGTGGTGGGGGCGACGCCGGTTTTTGTTGATATTGATGCCCATACGTTTAATTTCGATATCAACCAGATGCAAAAGGCGATTACCGATAAAACTCGCGCCATTATCCCGGTTCACCTGTTTGGGCAGCCGGTGGATATGACGGCAGTTATGGACGTAGCACAGGCTCACAATCTAGCGGTGATTGAAGACTGTGCCCAAGCCACAGGTGCTGAGTGGGCAGGATCTAGAGTCGGCAGCATCGGGCATATTGGCTGCTTTAGTTTCTTTCCTACCAAAAATCTGGGTGCCTGTGGGGATGGCGGTGCTGTGACGACGAACGATCCAGCGATCGCTTCTGCTGTACGGATGCTGCGGGAGCATGGAATGCGCGATCGCTACCATCATGAAGCAACTGGCGTCAATAGCCGCTTAGATGCTCTACAAGCCGCCATTCTGCAAATCAAACTGCGTTATCTGGATACGTGGAATGACCTGCGTCGCTCGGTTGCACAGCATTACCACCGATTGTTAGAGCCGGTGCCTGGGGTGGTGAAGCCGCAAGAAACGCCAAGAGGTCGCTGTATCTGGAATCAATACACGATTCGCCTTACCCAATCTGGTAACGGCAGCTATCGGGACGAGGTTCGCAATCGGCTACAGCAGCAAGGCGTCAGTTCGATGGTTTACTATCCCCTGTCTTTACACCTACAGCCGGTCTACAAGAATTTAGGCTATAAACCTGGTGACTTCCCTGTGGTGGAGCAAGTCTGTCACGAGGTTTTGTCCTTGCCCATGTTCCCAGAACTTTCTCTGGAGGAACAGGAGCAAGTGGTTTACAGCTTGAAAGACTGCTTGGGCTAAGGGAAAAGTGATGAGTTTTAAGTTTTGAGTTTTGAGTTAGTCGAGATTTATTCAAAATTCAAAACTCATCACTCATAACTTCTACCGCTTAGCGATTACGCATGAATACGTTCGCGGCTGACAGTGGATAGCGCTTCCACCAAGCTACGAACAGCCGCCACCATCGCGACTTCGCTATTGAGTTGGTTGATGGCTGAACCGACGCCGACACCGGCAGCACCGGCAGCGATCGCCATCGGTGCGGTGACGCTGGAAATCCCGGAAGCACACAGGACTGGGACACAAACAGCGCGGGAAATTTCGTAAGCTGCCGCTAGGGTGGGAGCCGCTTTTTCAATCAGTCCCAGCGTACCGGCGTGAGTCGGGGTTGAGGAAGTGCCTCCTTCAGTTTGGATAATATCGGCACCGGCTTTTACCAACGCTTCTGCGAGTTGAACTTGCCGATCTAGCTCCAGAATGTGGGGCACGGTGACAGACAAGGTAATATTCGGCAGCAGCGATCGCGTCGAGAGCGTCAGCGCCAACACTTCCTCTGCCTCAAACCGCCGTCCCTGCGCGTAAAAACTATCAAAGTTGCCGATTTCAATCAAATCCGCTCCAGCTTCCACTGCGATCGCCAACAGTTCTGGTTCTACTGCTGAAACGCAAATTGGCAGGTTTGTCAACTGACGAGCCAACCGCACCAAACTGGGATCGGCGGCAATATCAACGAAAGTAGCACCGCCTAAGTCGGCTGCCTTAACAGTGGCAGCAACGCGCTCCGGATCGAAGTTATTCAAGCCGGTAATAATTTTTAAAGCACGGCCTTGGTCAAAGACACGCTGTAGTGTAGTATGCATGGTCATAAGCTCTAATTGGTTCGCAAATTTTGCATCTTAATTGTACAGACCGAATCATCCGGTCTCTACATTCAAAAACGATCTACCTGGATAATATGACTGCGGAAGGGTTGTGCATCACCGTTGATTGCAATACCATCAGGAAATAAAAATCACTCTCTGCTTTTTATCACATCCGGGATCTAGACTAGGAGCATAGCGCAGATCCTGCCCTCCTCCTGCCAGTGACGAGCCATGAATTTTCCTCCCACAAATCTGTCAACTTTTCACTCAGATGTTTTACAGCAAACTGAACTGGGGCAGCTGTGTGGTACCGAGCGGTTGTTTCGCGATCGCTATGAAATCCTGCGAATGTTGGGCAGAGGTGGCTTTGGTGTCACCTTTTTAGCCAGAGATGCCAACTTGCCGGGAGATCCTTTGTGCGTGATTAAGCAGCTGTGCCCAAAGTTTAGCGATCCGATTGGACTGCAAACAGCGCGGAAACGCTTCGAGCAAGAAGCAAGAATCCTCAGTAAGTTGGGCAGTCATTCTCAAATTCCCATGCTGCTGGATTACTTTGTAAACGAAGGAGAATTTTATTTAGTTCAAGAATATGTGCGAGGGTATACCCTAGCTCGCCTGGTGCGGCGCGGAGGTCCCTTATCGGAAGAGGGCGTTAAATATTTCCTCCGTCAAATTCTGCCATTGTTGCAGTACATCCACGGCAATAATGTGATTCACCGCGATATTAAGCCCCAAAACATCATCCGTTGTCAGGACGATGGGAGACTGGTACTGATTGACTTTGGCGCTGTCAAAGAGGAGATGGTTCCTTTAAGCGATACGGGAAGTCAGAAGCAAACTACCCAGTTCATTGGCACGGTTGGATTTGCACCGCCGGAACAATTTTCACTGCGTCCTGTTTATGCCAGCGATATTTATTCACTAGGGGTGACGTGTCTTTACTTGTTAAGTGGGAAAGCACCGCTAGAATTTGATAGCGATCGCTCTACGGGTGAGATTCAGTGGCAGGATGCGGTATCAGTCAGTAAAGACTTTGGCAAAATTCTTAACAGAATGCTGAAAATCTCGTTGCGCGAACGTTATCAATCTGCGGGAGTGATTATGCAGGCATTTGGCTGGGAATCGCCGCAAGACAATTTAGCGCAGTTTATGACGACTCAGCGTCCTTCCGAGAAAGGTTCAGATCGGAAGAAATCGGAAGCAAATTCACAAAATTATATTCCTCCTACCGCCAGAACAGCGATCGCTCTTCGAGATTGGAAAGCCAGGTGGCAGGCAAAGCAACGGGAGCATCAAAAAAGAAGCCATCATGGCATCATCAGCAGTTCTGGTCATTCAGGATTTTAGAAATTGGTAGCAGGTAAATTCTAGTTAGTTATTACACTATCTATAGGTACGGGCTTTCGCATTTAGGCGGGAATTTCTCATTGTTTGCAGCAGTTTATTTCCCGAATGCGAAAGCCCCTACAAGATGCCAATATTACTTGATTGGACGCCAGTAAAACTTCAGAATCGTAAAAAAGGCTGGGTTCTGAACCGCTATGTGTACGATTCAGAAACCGATTACCGCGTCAGTTTTGTGCGGACTCGCGGACAATGGCGGCTGCGTTACTTCTTGCCAGGAAATGGGAATTAAGCGATCGCAATTTCTGGAATAAAGATGTTATTCCCCAGCCAAAGTTTTTGTCAAATTCCTAGGACGATCGACATCCAATCCCCGATGAACAGCAGTGTAATAGGCTAATAGTTGCAGCGGGATAACTGTTAGGATGGGAGAAAATAGTTCGTCTACTTCCGGTACAGTTAAAATATCATCAAATAGCTCTATAGCCTGTGGATTATTGATGGATGTCACCCCAATCAGGTGAACCCCCCTTGCCTTTGCTTTCTGGACATTGGCAAGGATTTTTTCGTACACAGTTCCCGGCATTGCGATCGCTACTACAGCTACAGTGGAATCTAGCATGGCAATGGGGCCGTGCAGAAACTCTCCAGCATGATACCCTGTTGCGTGAATATAGCTAGTTTCCTTCAGTTTTAGCGCTCCTTCAAGCGCAATGGGAAAGTTAATCCCGCGCCCTAAAAAAATGCAGTCTTGGGTATGGATAAAATCTTTTGCTAGCTTCTCGATAACGGGCTTTTGCTGGTGCAAAATCGTGTCAATTTGAGCCGGAATTTGGTATAATTGAGAGAAAATTTGATGTAGGCGATCGCTCGATAGCGTTTGGCGGCAGTATGCTACATCAAGAGCCAAACAGTAGAATGCTATTAACTGAGCGACAAAGGTTTTGGTGGCAGCGATCGCTACTTCAGTTCCTGCCAAAGTCTGAATGGTACGATCTACCAATTTTTCTAGAGAACTTCCCGCCTGATTGGTAATTCCTAAAAGTCGAGTTTCACCAGAACGACGCTCTTTTTCTATCTCCAAGGCAGCGAGAGTATCTGCGGTTTCTCCAGACTGGGTAACGCCAATAACTAGGGTGTTAGGAGTTGGGGGCGATGGAGCCTCCCAAAATTCCGCAGCACACTGTACGATTGTTGGCACTTTCGCAACCTGTTCCAGCAGATATTTACCCACTAAGCTGGCATGAAGACTGCTGCCACAGGCAAGAATTTTAATTTGGTCTACGCCATCGTATAATTCAGATGAAAAACCTAGATTGAGAGGCTTTTTAGTAAATTTAGGAAGTGGCTCTTTACTGCTAAAGTGAATTTCTAAAAACGCCTCTAGACAAGTTCTTACAACTTCTGATTGCTCATGAATTTCCTTGAGCATGAAGTTTGAATATATCTTTTCTTCAGGAGAATTCACGTTTCCTCTGATAGGATTAAAACGATTTTCAATCGGGAGTCTTTCAATTTTTCTCGTTCCCAGCCTCCGACTCGTACATAACAGCAAAATTTTTCCACCAGTTGCTCTTAAATAGAAGGGGAAAGGGGAGAGGAAACCAATCGGTTATTTTTGTCATGCTGCACTAGGAATGTCGATTGTATTGACTGCTGCCTCTAGGAGGTAGAGCCTGCTAGAGGCAGTATTGCCGGACTTAGCCAAGGAACGAGAATAAAAAACCTATTCTTGAAAGGAAATTGTCCCCACTTCCATTACCGATTACTTACTGCCAACAGCTTAGCGATGAGGAAATAACTTCGGCTCAGTCGCAGGTTTTGCGGTTGCCTGGTTAGAGGTAGGTGGTGAAGCCGATGAAGTTGAGCGCAACTCTTGATAGAAACCGAGAACTTTTTCTGTATAAGGGCCGGTTTCGTTGCTGTTATAGCGGCTAGGATCGCCCGTCATCCACCAGGAAGCAGCCCGTTGTACGGCTACCGCCTCATTGTTGCCACTAGCCTGAAACTCGTCCCGCAGCACGTCGCGCATGACACACACCAGAATGCTTCGTGCGGTTACGGGACTGCCTTCAAATTGCGTCGGTGTTAGTTCCCGATTGATACATTGTTGTGACCAGCGGGGGATGTTGTCTGGTTTAACTTGCCACTCGCTGTAGAGTCCATCATCAGAGGTGCCAGTTTGCGGCGCTGCCCGTCGTAACGCTTCCACCAGCGCCCCTACATGGGTATCAGAAATCTTTGCTGAATCGGTAGCAGCCGCCGCTGTGACAGGGGGTTTTGCGGGTGGCTGGTTTGAGTTGGGTGACGGTGTGGGAGTTGGAGTTGGTTTAGCCGGTGGCTGGGTAGCAGGTTTGGGTTGGGTTGAGGCTGGTGATACTGCGGATGGATTTGAGCGCAACTGTTGGTAGAAACCGGAAACTTTTTGGATATAGGAGGCGATGTCTTTGCTGTTATAGCGGGTGGGATCGCCTGTCATCCACCAAGCGGCAGCGCGTTGCACCGCTACGGATTCATTGTTACCCGCCGCTTGATACTGTTGGCGAAGAATATTGCCCATGATGCACTCTACGACTTTCCGTGCGGTGACGGGATTTGCTTCAAATTCCGCTGTGTTGAGGGAACGTCCGGTACATTGTTTTGACCAGCGAGGGATGTTGTTCGGTTTGATTTGCCAGTCGCTGTAGAGTCCATCGTCCTGTTTTCCGGTTTGGGGTGCTGCCTTCCTTAGCGCTTCTGCGAATGCCGCTACTTTAGCATCTGTTATCTGTGCTTGAGCGGGCAGTGCTGACAGCCCAATGCTGAGGATTGCTCCCCACAGTAACCACTGTAATCGCATGGCTTGCGTCCTACGAACTTAAAACTCTTTTTTATCCTAAGTGGTAATTCAATGATGCGCGATCGCTCGCGATGAGAATGCGATCGCGGCACTTGCTGCAAAATTAGAGGATATCTTGGGATAATCGGTGGCTGTCGAAAAATCCTCAACCAGCATGAGCAAACGACCCAAAATTCTCTGGAAGCGATCGCTAAGTGCCATTGCCCTTGGTCTGGTGCTGTTGCCCCCGCTACTCTATGGTGTCTTCTATGGTGTTTTGTGTCTAAGTCGTCCACCCCGCACCGACATTCAGCAATCGCTATTTCAAGGTATCGTTTATCGGCGCATTCCCCGCTCAACACCGCGCCCCCTGACGATCCACGTTGTCACTATCGACCTAAAAGCGCCAGGAATTGGGGTGTTGGTGACACCGGGAAAACCTACCCAAGGAAAAGAAACGGCAGCACAAACGACCAGTGACTTTTTGCGGGAATTTAACTTGCAGTTGGCAATTAATGGTAGCTTTTTTTACCCATTCCAAGAGCAATGGCTGTTATATTATCCCCACAGTGGCGACCCCGTGAACGTTTTAGGGCAAGCGATTTCTAAGGGCGTGACCTATTCTGCTTTCGAGCGGGGCTGGCCTGTTTTGTGTTTTTCTAAGGATAATCGTGCCCAAATTAGCAAGCAAAGTTGTCCTGCGGATACGGCTCAAGCTTTGGCAGGTGGCGAAATAATCATAGAACGCGGCAACTTAGTGGCGATGAAAAATAACCGCGATCAAAAAAAGTTGTTTCCGCGCACAGTGGTTGCGACTGATGAACGCGGCGAGAAATTGTGGCTCATTCTGATTGATGGTCGCCAGCGTTTCTATAGTGAGGGCGTCAGTATAATTGAGCTGCAAAATATTATTGCCGAATTGGGTGTTTATCGGGCATTGAACTTGGATGGCGGCGGTTCGACAACGCTGGTGGTAGCGAGTCGTGGGGGGAAGCTCACGCTCAATTCACCGATTCATACTCGCATCCCCAGGCGACAGCGCCCAGTGGCGAACCATCTGGGCTTTTATGCGCGACCTTTAAAAATTAAAAATAAACAATCTTATTTTTAATTTTGCATTTTTAATTTACCTGCACAATCATCCCTTCACGCGCGAGGAACGAACCAGGCGAGACTTCTTGAACTTGTGTCTCAATTTGATCGAGAAAGTCATCGCTGTGGTTTGGTTCGTGGTGAAAAATCGCCAACCGCTTGACACCTGCTGCCTGCGCCACTTTCACCCCTTCCTGCCAAGTGGAGTGTCCCCAGCCGACTTTGGGAGATTTAGGGTTGTTATACTCCTCGTCGGTGTACATGGCATCGTAAATCAAGACATCGGCTTCGCGAGCTAAGTGCAGCACATTTTCATCTGGGCGATCCGACAAATGTTCCGTATCCGTACAGTAGAACACTGTGTGTCCTTGCCACGTCACCCGATATCCCATCGCGCCGTTGGGATGGTTGAGCGGGCCGGTTTCAATGGTGATATCATCCACCTGAAAGGTATCGCCACAAATTAGCTCGTAAAACTTCAAGTCAGCTTCCATGCCTTGCAGTGGCACTGGAGAATTTGAGTGCATCACGCGATCGCAAAAATGCTGTTTCATCGAGTCTGCATCCGGTGGCACTGCCCCGTAAATGTGGAAGCAATTGCCCTCCATAAAAGCTGGCTTAAAAAATGGTACTCCTTGAATATGATCCCAGTGATAGTGAGTAAAAAACATATAAGCTTCCACTGACTGCTGCTGGCTTATCAAATCTTTAGATAGCAGGCGCAAGCCAGTGCCGCCATCAAAGATCAGACGTTTCCCGCCTATTTGCATTTCTATACAAGAAGTATTGCCACCGTAGCGAACGGTATCTTTTCCAGGGGAGGGGATACTGCCTCGCACACCCCAAAACTGAAGCAAAAACTCGGAAGAAGGGCTGGTTTCCATTTCACTCTCAAGGCTTTAAAGTACCGCACTGACCCTGATGGCGTAGCAAATGATCGCAAAGCACCAAAGCCACCATTGCCTCTACCATAGGCACCGCTCTAGGCAAAACGCAAGGGTCGTGACGCCCCTTAGCTGCTAGTATAGTCTCTTCACCCTCGCGGGTCACGGTGCGCTGTTCTTTGCGAATTGTGGCTGTTGGTTTAAACGCCACTCGAAGAATAATATTTTCTCCGTTGGAGATGCCGCCCTGAATCCCGCCGGAACGATTTGTTTTGGTGCGAATTTCGCCGGTTTCGTCAATCGAGAATTCGTCATTATGTTCGCTGCCCGATAACAAAGTCCCGGCAAAACCAGAGCCAATTTCAAATCCTTTACTTGCTGGTAGAGACATGACACCTTTAGCCAGGTCTGCTTCCAGCTTATCAAATACTGGCGAACCTAGCCCTTTAGGTAGATGACGGGCAACACATTCTACAACTCCGCCGATGGAGTCGCCTTCTCGCCCTACCTGCTCAATTTTTTCGATCATCCGCTCTGCACATTCTGCATCAGGACAGCGGACAATATTACTTTCTACTTGTTCTAAGGTAACGGTATCGGGATCGACGACGCCTTCTAAGTCTTTGATGCGCTTGACATAGGCGATAATTTCAACTCCGGCAACTTGGTGAAGGATTTTTTTAGCGATCGCGCCAGCGGCTACTCGTCCAATTGTCTCCCGCGCCGAGGATCTGCCGCCACCCTGCCAGTTGCGAATGCCATATTTAGCATCATAAGTCGCATCAGCATGAGAGGGGCGATATTTCTGCGCCATTTCATCATAATCTTGGGGGCGAGTGTCCTTGTTTCGCACCAAAATTGCGATTGGCGTTCCCAGGGTTTTGCCTTCAAATACGCCAGAAAGAATTTCGCAGGTGTCAGCTTCTTTGCGGGGTGTGACGATTTTACTTTGTCCCGGACGCCGCCGATCGAGTTCTACCTGAATTTCTTCGGCAGAAATTTCCAATTGCGGTGGACACCCATCGATAATCACGCCGACGCCGCCGCCGTGGGATTCGCCAAATGTAGTGATGCGAAATAGATGCCCGAAGGTATTGCCCATAATACTTAAGGAGGGTGCATAGCGATTTGTATCTTAACAGCGATCGCTCCCTATGATGGGGTGTGGTCAATCATTTGTTGCTTGGTAATGAAGAACTTTCCTTGTCTCCCTTGTCCTCTAGACGCCAACAGGTTTGGTTTTGATCGCACCCCTTGAAAGGGGCAAAGGCGTTAGCTTTCCCCGAAATGCGTTTTGCCCTCGTGCATCACCTCCATCCCCATACCGGCGCGGTTACGGTTGATGATGTCCGCGCATAGCAGAAAATAAAGCACTATCAAATACACCAGTGACACTAAACATAAACGGAGCGATCGCACAAGGCACACAAACCGGGGTTTTTTAAAAAAATTCGGTTTCTTCTTAGCTTCTCACCTAGAATTTTGAATGGCTTACCTTGGTATCCTTGCCAATTGAAAAACCTGCTCAGGCGTTATTTCCAAACCCTCAAACAGAGTATCAATTAACGGCGTATCTCCCATATAAGTCTGCGGTGGCGCATCTGGATAAAAAACCGTAATGCTTCTCGCTTGACTATCTACCACCCAAACTCGCAACACCCCCGCATCTAAATAATCTCTTGCTTTAGCGGCCAATTGCCCAAAAGTTTGTCCGGGTGAAATAATTTCGATAACTAATTCTGGAGGAACAGAACACGCTCCATCCTCCTCCCAATCTAGCGGAAACCGATCGGCACAAATGTACATAATATCGGGCGTTGGTACCCAGTCTCGACCTCTTCGAGTTAATTTAATCCCTAATTCTGGACAAACCTCACCTCGTCCAGCACACCATTCATCCAACAACTGAAGTAGCACCCTAGTAAGCCGAGAATGAAATTTTTTTGGTGACATTTTTGGTATTGCCTCACCATCCACCAATTCGTAAGTCACATCGCCTTCTGGTAACGCCAGAAATTCTTCTAGGGTAAGTTGGTTTTTTGCTTGGAGCATAGATATTCGCCCCTTTATACCATAAAATTGCCAACGGAAAAGCGTCTCCCAAAAGGAGAGTTCTTTTATTTTAGCTAGTACTTCAGCACAGAAACCGGGTTTTTCCAAAAAACACAATTTTTTGTTGGCTTCTCACCTTGGCAAAAAAATTAACATAGTATTATTACAGCAATTTTCGACATTTTTTTTGATTTTCAGGAATCTGACATCGCAAATCTTCTATACTCTGTTTAAGTTCTCTAATTTGCTGCTGCAATATTTCTATCTGAACATCCTTTTCATATAAACTTTGATAAATTTTCTGAACAGCCATATTTGGACTCTCTGCTAACATATTGTTATCCCTAATATTGCCATTGCTCATGTTAGACTGAGAACCAATGCCAGAATATGAATTAGGCTCTTTGTTTGTTAACTGAGTAGAGGTAGCAGAACTGCTAGATAGAGGTTTTTCTGTAGTATTAGTAGCCCAACCATTGATTGACTGAGAAGGAATAGCAGATGTATTATTATTATCCTGGGTTCTTTGTCGTTGACCACCAACAATTCCTCGACCTCCCCACTCAATGCCAACTCCTAGTCTCGTATCTCCACCCCGCATACTAAGAGTTGTGCGTAGCCCGATATCCTGATCTCCTTTATTATCCAAATTGTAACCAGTGCGGAATGACAGCGAAGTTACAGGCAAATTAGTATCGCCGATAGGTATGGCGTAGTTAGCATAAGCACTGAAATTAACTCTCTCATTCGCTATAAACCCCGCTCCTATTCCTAAATTCAGACTGCTATTAGCAGAGTCTAACGGTTGAGAATATCCCAGAGAACCTAAGACAATTACAGGATCTCTGATTAAACTAGCTTGACCTTGAACTGTCACTGTCCAAGGGTAAGCAACACCGACTGAAAAACGAGGGTCTAGGGTAGATCCAGGCTTGGGACGGTATTCTACAGACAAACCAGCGCCAAGGTCAGTGTTAGTTTCTGTTAGAGTTTGAGTACGATTGCTAAAATCTCGTTTTTGCCGGCCAATGAACAAATTAGGGTTAACATTGGCTGAAATACTTAAATTACGGCTGAAAGTGTAGCTTCCTGAAACAGAAAAGTTAATTGATTGGTTGAAGGTCTCAAAATTAAATGGAGTCCCTTCTCGATCAAAATCAAATCCGTCTCGTCCAGAGGGTATGTAATTGACACCAAAAGTGTAGATGTAGCCTCCCGTTTCTTCGTCTGGTAGTCGCAAGGGGTCAATGGGAACTTGAGCCAGTGCCGGTTGACAGATCAGCAAAGCGAGCGGCAGAATCAGGACTATTTTCATCATAATTTCCTTCTCAGTGAGTTGAGCCTTGCTAAACGGAGTTCTGCCCAACGTAGCGTTTCGCTTTGCTGTTCTTTTGCAGTGGACATCAAGTTTTCAGGTGGAAGTGGTACAAGGCTCACACCACTAAAACCTTGCTCATTTACTAAAGCGCGAAGTGGTTGAACGCGCCGTCCCCATGATGGATCTGCTAAAATTACCCAATCCCCTACCATGCCGACTGCTAAAACATAGTGCATTTGAGGTTTTGTGACGTGCAGAACAACAGGGAGTCCCCCTTTGTGAAAGTAGTCGGCTAACGATGCTAGGGTAAGTCGCATCCCCCTAGCTTGAATGCCTTTATCACTTAAAGCTTGTCTTAATGCTAAGGCGGTGACTCCTCTTTCTTCTGGTTTTTTCCCACTTCCTTCCATCGCTTTTTCTGACAGTTCTAAAATCTCAGATTCCGCTGTCGGTTGACCGTAGTAGTGAGTCAGTAGGGTTGCTACAGCCGCCGGGCCACAGGTGTAATAGTTAGTCTGACCTATGACTCCTTGATAGCGAAGGGTGCGATAAGGAGTGATCGGATCAGCAAAACTCGGAAATACAACCGATCCCAAAATACAAACACAATTAAAAACTAAACATAAGATATCTTTAAATTTACTTGCTTGCTCTGGCTTCACAGTTTTTTTTGCCCGATAAAATAGCGTTCCCAAACAAAGCTTGGGAACGCTGGCTGACAGCATTCAAATGAGTTATCGAACGAATACTCTCAGCCCGTTAATCTTTTGCCCGTTTTGGAAAAAACGAACTCCATTTTTGGCAGCACTACCGCCAGGAATCAAGCTAAAAGCAGCTCCCTTAGCACCTGCTATAGCATAGTCTTGCCAACCACACTGCTGCCCGGGGCGCTGACACTCTGCATACTTGAAGGCAAGCTCTAAACCCGTACCTGCTGCAACCCAGACCCACTCTCCTTCAACTTGTGCTAGTTCCGCATCACTCATCATTTGTCCTTCAGGTAACACAACCTGCTGTTGTTGCCTAGGTGTAGTTGGCTGTGCCAGTGAATCAGCAAAGGCAGGAGCAAGTGTCATATTCGTCAAGAAAACGGCTGCACCTGTTGCAGTCAGTAACTTTTTCATTGTAATAATCCTTAAATTTTTGTATGTTTCTATGTGAAAATATAAACTACTCCTTATAAATTTAACAACTCAAAATAGTAGGGTTCAGTACCCAATTTTTCTAAGTATACTAAAGCAATTTGGTAGGATTTAGTAGGATTAGGTTGACAAAGTAGAAGGTGGTAAGATATATTACACAAAATATTAATCTATATCTCCCCATGAATAATATTGAAGATGTTTTACAGTGGGCTGATAGCTTAATTTTTGATAAAACTGGAAAACCTCTCACACCTATACAGGAAGCAATACTAACGGGTGTTTTGCAACAACAAAAATATCCTCAAATAGCCCAAACTTTTAAATGTAGTGAATCTCACGTTAAAAAAGAAGGTTCTAAATTATGGGAAAAGCTGCGGGAGGAATTAGGGGAAGACCTCAATAAACTTAATTTTCGTTCTAAGTTAGAAAAAAAACATAGTGTTTCTCAACTTTCCCAATTAGGTCACTGTTTATTACAAGTTGATAATGTTAACATTGGTGGTCAATTCATACAAACTATTAAAGATCCGCAAACGCGATCGCACTCTCCCGCTGAATCTCCACAAAACCAAGAGCGATCGCCCATAATAGATTTAACAGACGCACCAGAATTACTTAGCTTTTACGATCGCATCTCAGAACTATCCACCCTCAAACAGTGGATTTTACAAGCACGCACGCGCTTAATTACGATATACGGTTTAAGTGGAATTGGCAAAAGTGCGATCGCGCTCAAACTCATTGAAGAAATCCAAACCGAATTCGATTATATTATTTGGCGAAGTCTCAGTAACACTCCTACACTTTCAACACTGCAAATCGAACTAAAACAATTTTTTTCGCGATCGCAACAAACCCCATTACCCACAGTCATCGATTATTTTCGCGCCTCTCGTTGCTTAGTAATCCTTGATGACGTGCAGAATATTTTTACAAGCGGTCAATTAGCAGGTCAATATTTAGCTGGGTATGAGGATTATGGCAAATTTTTTAAACAACTTGCCAACTTATCTCATCATCATAGTTGTTTAATTCTCGTCAGTTGGGAAAAATCTAGAGAAATCGCTACTTTAGAAGCAGAAAATAGACCTGCACGAACATTACACCTGAAAGGGTTAGGAGAACAAACAGGAGAAATTTTGAGAGAGAAAGGATTAATTGATGAAGAAAAATGGACAGAATTAATTACCATTTATCAAAGTCATCCTTGCTGGTTAAATATCATCGCAACAACAATTATAGAACTATTTAACGGTAGCGTTTCCCGGTTTTTAGCAGAGGGAAATGATATATTTTTAGGTGACTTAGAACCGCTTTTAGAATATCACTTAGAGCGTTTATCGGAGTCAGAAAAACAGGTGAGCTATGGGTTAGCGAGTCAAGCTGAAGCTGTAGATATTTCGCAACAACCAGCAGATAATGCATTATCCAAATCTGAATCCTGGAAAGCCATACAATCATTAGCGCGACGCGGCTTAGTAGAAAAAGTGCAAGTAGGAGCGCGATCGCACTTTCACCTTAATCCTGTATTCAAAGCATACATTCAGTCGAAGTTTAATCCTCTCAAGACAAAATAGTAACACTCCCTGGCAAGAGTTTCTCCTCAAACAAAAAACGCCCCCCTTTCGGAGAGCGTTTTTATTTAGCTAGAGTCTCTAGCGATTAACCATTGATGCTTGGAGCAACTAGAGCCACTGGAGTAGACTCACCTGCTGCCAAGTCCAGGGGGAAGTTGTGAGCATTGCGCTCGTGCATCACTTCCATACCCAGGTTGGCGCGGTTGATCACGTCTGCCCAAGTGTTGATCACCCGACCTTGGCTGTCAATCACTGACTGGTTGAAGTTGAAACCATTCAGGTTGAATGCCATCGTGCTGATCCCTAAAGAGGTGAACCAGATACCGATGACGGGCCATGCACCCAACAAGAAGTGCAAGGAACGGCTGTTGTTGAAGGAAGCATATTGGAAGATCAACCGACCAAAGTAGCCGTGGGCGGCAACGATGTTGTAGGTTTCTTCTTCTTGACCGAATTTGTAACCGTAGTTCTGTGATTCGGTTTCGGTGGTTTCACGCACCAAGGAGGATGTTACCAAGGAACCGTGCATGG
>NZ_JBHZGO010000051.1:0-16213 GCF_042747725.1 Coleofasciculus sp. H7-2 | reverse complement strand
ATCGAAAAACGTTGTGTTACTCGAAGTCAGAAGAAATGCTGAAACACTCTATTAGATTGCTACTTCACTACTTGAAACACCAATCGATACCAGCATTTGCGTAATTCATACTTCATTCAGCAACGCCGCTTTGCGTAAGTCCTGTCTTTTACTTTGCGTACCTTGGCGCTTACCTTGGCGCTAGGAGAGCGTTGAAATCTTAAAACTATGAAACTGCTAATTCTGGGATTATCCATTACTTCCTCTTGGGGAAACGGACACGCAACAACCTACCGGGGGTTGGTGCGGGAACTGGCAGCACGGGGACACGATATTCTCTTTTTAGAGCGAGATGTACCTTGGTATGCTGCCAATCGGGATCTTCCCAATCCTCCCTACTGTCGCACTCAGCTGTACTCCAGTCTTGATGAGCTGAAAGACTGCTTTACCCAAGCAGTACGCGAGGCAGATTTGGTGATGGTGGGGTCATATGTGCCGGAAGGGGTAGCAGTAGGTGAGTGGGTAACAACAATGGCGAGGAATGTGACTGCTTTTTACGATATCGATACGCCGGTGACGTTGGCTAAGTTGGAACGGGGCGAGACGGAGTACCTTTGTCCTGACTTAATCCCGAAATATCACCTTTATCTATCGTTTACAGGTGGTCCAACGCTGAAGCGGATTGAACAGCACTACGGTTCGCCGATGGCAAGGGCGCTTTACTGTTCGGTTGACCCGGAGTTGTACTATCCGGAACAGTTTCCTCAGCTTTGGAATCTTGGCTATATGGGAACTTACAGCGACGACCGGCAGCCTAGTCTGGAAAATCTGTTGCTTGAGCCAGCGCGTCAGTGGCAAGAAGGTCGCTTTGTGGTGGCAGGGCCGCAGTATCCGAATAATATTAAATGGCCCAAAAATGTTGAGCAAATCGAGCATTTGCCGCCAGCTCGACACCGTTGGTTTTACAATTCCCAACTGTTCACTCTTAATATTACACGAATTGATATGGTTCGAGCGGGTTATTCTCCCAGCGTGCGTTTATTTGAAGCAGCGGCGTGTGGAACTCCGATTATTAGTGACTACTGGGTGGGTCTGGAAACAATTTTTGAAATTGGTAAGGAAATTCTCATTGCCGAGTCACCCGCCGATACTTTACGGTATCTTCAAGAAACACCGGAAGCTGAGAGGATTGCTATAGGCGATCGCGCTCGGACTCTGGTTCTGGCACAACACACGGCAGCCCATCGAGCCGCTGAATTGGAAGGCTACGTCGGGTGAGCAAATCACTTTGTATTCTTCCTTTAAAAATTAATAACGACTGGAAACTTTTTGCCGATTACTAGGCTTTTGTGGCAATTTCTAGATTCTGGGAAATTCCCGATTTAGCTTGGTTTTGATTGGGCTTAATTCCGGGACTTCTCTTGGCAAAAATGTTTCGTTTATGATAGAAAAACGGTTGGATCTATCTTCGGGAATATTTAAGTTATTTTTAATATTGATTTATCTTGAAGAAAGGCTGTTAACGTTTGGTTCTTAAATTCTGATGGCAAGCCAGCAAGCTAGGTGTGGGGGGTGCCAAGACCTCACGGGACACCAAGGGGACAAGGGGACACTAAAGCTGTATGACCGAGCGATGGCAGCAACCAGCTGCGGCATCGTCATTAGCGACGCCAGTCTACCAAATAATCCAATTATCTATTGCAATCCCGCCTTTGAAAAAATAACCGGGTATTCGACCGCTGAAGTCTTGGGACGAAACTGCCGATTTTTGCAAGGATACGATACAGATCCAGCCGCAATTGAGCAAATTCGTCAAGCTTTGCGGACGGGGAAAGAATGCCAGGTGGTTCTCAAGAACTATCGCCAGGATGGGACGCCTTTCTGGAATGACCTGAGTATTTCGCCGGTGTATGACGACGAGGGTCGGGTGACACAATTTATTGGCGTCCAGACGGATATTACCGAGCGTAAAGCCGCAGAAGAGGCGCAGTGCGAAGGAGAAACACGGCTGCGGTTGGCTCTGGGGGCGGCAAGTATGGGGGTCTGGGACTGGGATCTGGGAACAGGTCAGGTGACTTGGTCTGAAGAGGTGGAAGCGATTTTTGGTCTGGCTCCCGGTTCCTTTGCTGGCACCTACGAGGCTTATCTCCAATGCATTCATCCTGAAGATTGCTACCGCGTAGGGCTGGAGATTGCGGGCATCGTAGAAGTCGGGAAAGACTTAAAGATGGAGTATCGCGTCCTCCGTCCTGATGGAGTTGGCTGGGTGGCGGCGCGGGGTGCCGTTGTGCGCGACGACACGGGGAAGTGCGTGCGGATGATGGGAACGGTGATGGATATTACCGAGCGCAAGCAAGCAGAGGAAGCGTCGCGGCAGCAATTTTTGAGAGAACGGTTGGTCGGGGCGATCGCTAAGCGCATCCGTCAGTCCCTAAATTTAGAGGAAGTTCTCAATACTACTGTGGCAGAAGTGCGGCAGTTTCTTTCGGCTGACCGGGTACTCATTTACCGCTTCGAGCCAGATTGGAACGGAGTTGTGGTTGTAGAGTCGGTCGGTGAGAATTGGACGCCAATTTTAGGAACCAGCATCCAAGATCCTTGCTTTGGGAAAAGCTACGTTTCGGCATACCAGGAAGGTCGGGTTCGAGCGATTGACAATATCTATACTGCTGGTATCCAGCAATGCCATATTGATTTACTTGCCCAGTTTCAGGTGAGAGCTAACTTGGTGGTTCCGGTTCTGCAAGGGGAAAATTTATGGGGGTTGCTGATTGCCCATCATTGTCGGGAACCCCGGCAGTGGCAAGAATCAGAAGTAGAATTGCTCAAACAGCTGAGCGTGCAGCTAGCGATCGCCATTAAGCAATCCACTCTCTTCCAACAGCTAAACGCCGAACTTGTCGAACGCAAACAGGCAGAAATCGCTTGGCTGAAATCAGAAGCGCAGCTAAAAGAACAAACGACCCAACTAAAACAAACCTTGGCAGAACTGGGACAAACTCAATCTCAGCTGATTCAGAGTGAAAAAATGTCCAGTTTGGGGCAGTTGGTTGCAGGTGTCGCCCATGAAATTAATAATCCAGTCTCCTTCATCTACGGCAATCTCGACCATGCTAATCAGTATGCTCATGACCTCCTGAGCCTGTTAAATCTCTATCAAAAGCACTTTCCCCAACCCCCTGCCGAGATTCAAGTTGCAAATCAAGATATAGACTTAAACTTCTTAATAGAAGATTTCCCCAAACTACTCACTTCCATGAAAATGGGAGCCGACCGCATCCGCGATTTGGTCTTGTCGCTGCGGAATTTCTCCCGCCTGGATGAATCCCAGAAGAAGGCGGTTGATATTCATCAGGGCATAGATAACACGCTGTTGATTTTGCAGCATCGGTTGAAAGAAGACAGCTCCCATCCCAAAATTCAGATTATTAAAGAATACGGCGATTTGCCCAAAGTAGATTGTTATGCTGGGCAACTGAACCAAGTGTTTATGAATCTCCTCAGTAATGCGATTGATGCTTTAGAAGAATACAACGCCCAGCGAGTCTCCGCAGGAGGAGCATCGCTGACGCCTGCGGATCTCAAAGCCAACCCCAGCCAGATTACCATTCGCACCTCTTTGAAGGATGAAGGAATCAGGATGCAGGATGAATTCAATGCCGATCCTTATCCCACTCTTCCAGAAGGGCAAAACCCTACATCCCTCATCCCCCATCCTTCCTCGGTTGTCATCCGGATTGCGGACAATGGCCCTGGCATTCCCGAAGCAATTCAGAAACAAATTTTTGACCCCTTCTTTACGACGAAAGCCGTGGGACAAGGGACTGGCTTGGGCTTGTCCATTAGCTACCAAGTTGTGGTAGAGCGTCACGGGGGTCAACTCAAGTGCGTGTCAACACCGGGCAAGGGGACAGAGTTTATTATCGAAATTCCGATCCAGAAGGCAGAAGCGGAATCAGTTATAGGGGCGCATTGTCCAATGCCTCTATCCAGAACGCCCCATCGGGTGGCTTAACACTCCCTAATGGTTGCCAAGATCGGTTTTTTTGCTTTCTCAGGGAAGCTGGAAACCGTTCCATTTTCTTCCAGCAGACCTTCCCCACCCAGGAAGAAAGGGCTGTTGATGAACACATCTTGATGAACACATCTTGATGAACACAATAGAGGCGAATCAGCCTGCGTCTGCGCTAATTTGCTCTTCATTCGGCAACTCCAGACAGTAGCCCGCACCATAGACGGTCTTAATATAGCGCGGGTGGCGGGGATCTGGCTCTAGCTTCGTTCTCAAGTGCCGAATATGCACCCGAATCGTTTCAATGTCATCGTCGGGATCGTAGCCCCAAACTTCTCGCAGGATTTCACTGGGAGAAACTGTTTGACCATGACGCTGGAGTAAGCAGTGCAGTAATTCAAACTCCAGATGCGTTAGCTTCACTGTCTGATTGAACCAAATAGCCTCAAACCGTTCTGGTACTAAGGTCAAAGAGCCATAGTGTAAGATTTCCGAGTGTTTGGCGGCTTGGGGGATGCGGTCTGTCCGTCGCAGCAAGGCTCTGACTCGTGCCAGCATTTCTTCGAGTTCAAACGGCTTGGTCAGGTAATCATCGGCTCCGGCATTAAAGCCTTCCACCTTATCTTGAGTCTGACCCAGTGCTGTCAACATTAACACCGGAATATCGGCAGTGCGATCATCCCGCCGCAAGCGCTGGCAGACGGTGAAACCGTCCACATTGGGCAGCATTAGGTCAAGCATAATCAGGTCTGGTTGCAGTTGCAAAGCCAGTGCCTGACCTTTAATGCCATCTGGTGCTTGGTTGACATCGTATCCAGCCATTTCCAGATTGATGGTGACTAATTCTGCGATCGCAGCGTCGTCGTCGATGACGAGTATCCGGGGCATCACTACTAAATTATCGCTACAGTATTTTAAAGTTTCTATAAGAACCTTTATCGGAATACAAAGATTCCTGTACAGATTATACGCAAGGATTCTAAATTCTTTCTAAAGAAAACACGGGATTGTTAAGACACTTAGCGATCGCGGAAACACTCAAAGGTTGGGATCGTGACTGACGTGAGCGATCGACCAAGATCCCTCAAGTCAGGGGCAGGTAGAATACCCACCCCACCAGATGCACCCATTTAGCTTTGAGCGTTAATCCATTGCCCCAGCGCCTTGCCCATCTTTTTCAGATGAAGGGGGCGCTTGTAACTGAAATTAGAAAGTTGGGCTGCGGGTTTGATAATGCCCCGATTTTTCTCACCGTCACACCAGTACGAGTTAGGAGCAGATTGTGGCGTATCAATGAGAGTAAAGTGCAACAAGCCAATCAATCCAGCGTTTTGCAGTTCTAAGGAGCGCTGTTGTAATTCCTGGTAAACTTTAGCACCTCCCTCATCCCAATCGGTGTTAGCATCAGCCATCAAGAAAAAGTAATCGACCAGAGACGGCTTTTGCAGTTGTGTTTGGATGAATTGAGCGATCGCTATTACTCGATCGGGCATATCATAAAGCTTCGCTTGAGCGGGGGTTAAGCGTTTGCATCCGTTACCCTCATTCCGCCAGGGGCCTTGGGTCACTTGAAACCCAAAGAAATCTACTCCCGGTGCAGCCGCTTTCAAATCGGGTAAATAGTTTTGCAGACCCGTGGGGGAGGCATTAAAGTCACCGAAAGCCAAACCCACTTTCAAATTCAGTCCCGGAACCGAACTCGCTGAGGTACGTAATCTTTGGGCAGCTTCAGCCATTAACTGCCCGAACTTCTGCGGAATACTGGCATCCCACCCATAATTAGCATTGACGGGATCGCGGAGCGTTCCTACCAAATTATGCTCCGGTTCCAGCGATACATACACAGTCCCTTGGGTCTTAGATAGTACGTCTTTAGCGAGGCGATCTAACTCCGAGAAGTACCAACTCTTTCTAGCTTCAATTTCAGCCCAAGTTTTTTTACTTTGGACATCGTGGGTAATCAAGTTAACGATAAAGACGGGGACAACCCCTTCTTTAAACATTCGGTCTGTCGTCGCGCAAGTTTTCTGACCGGCGACACAACCAAACCAGATGGGTTGCCATCCCACCTCTACCCCAAGCGACGCAGCTTTAGGCTTGGGTAAACCGACTTCTTTAGCCACGTCAAGGCTGTGCATCCAAGTTTCTTCCACGTTGCTAGTGTCGCCACCAAAACCAATTAGCAATTGATTATTAGTTTGGGGAGTGCTGGGTACGGGTTGAGGAGTAGCGGCGGAGGGAGGCGGGGGAGGAGTTGGATTTTGGGGAGTAGTAGCGGGGGTCTGAACGATTGTAGGGTTTTGGGAGGGAGTAAAGAGTGTTTGCCCTGTCGTCAGCTTTTTCTGATTCAGAACCATCCGGAACCAGCCTTGAAAAATCACTTGTGTTCCGTTTCGCCGCCTCGTGGTTCTCCGGAGTTGAGAATTTGCTGTATTCCCATTCCAAGCGATCAGCTGCCGTTTGCGGGTTTCCACATAACGGATTGAAGAAACGCGATTTTTTTGTCCATCCACCAAATAAGCAAACAAAAGACCGTAGTTGGGATTGCTGCGTTCGGCTGGAATCCAATACTCCCGACCGCAGGCGGCAGGATTCACTTGTCGAACTCGATTGAAGTGATGGAAAACGTAGTAAAGGCTACCATTCCTATCAACTCCTTTGCGGGGTTGAGTTAGCGTCCCAGAGCTACAGTTATTTTGAGCTGTTGTCTGGCTGGTTTTAGGGTTTTGGGAGGCAGTCTGGGCTGTTGTAGAACCTTGGAGCTGGTTATTTATCAGGTTTTGGGGGAGAGTAGAGGCAGTCTGACTGCGCCTTAGCTGCCTTTTCCAATTCAGAAGCCGCGCGATCGCACCTTGAGAAAGGGCTTGTTTCCCATCTTGCCGCGTCAGGATTCTTCTAAGTAGAGAATTGACTGGATTACCATCCCAAACGATAAGTTTCCCGTTGTTAGTTTCCACATAACGAGTGGAAGAAAGGCGATTTTTGTATCCATCAACCCAATAAACAAATACAAGTCCGTAGTAAGGATTGTTTTGCTCGACTGGAATCCAATACTCCCGACCACAAGCGGCAGAATTCACTGACTCTTGACCTCGACTGAAGTCATAGAAAACGTCATAAACTCTCGTGTCTGTATCGATTCCCCTGGTGGGTTTGGTGATGGTGCCAGAACCACAGTAATTTGTCAGGGCAATCTTCTCAAGAGTGCTGGGTTGGCTGGCTAGGGTTTGCTGTTGTTGAGGCTCAGAAGCAAATTGATTCAGCGTATCCTTAAATACAGCAGTTTGAATGGCAGGTGGGTAAGCAGCAACTGCAACAGAGGAAGAATCGGCATTGGTACTGCTGATACCCAAATTGAGGGTAAAAACTGTGCTTAGCGCTATTGCGAGAAAGCGGTGCAGGAATGTTACCGGGTCAAAGAAGGAGCCTACTAGAGTCGCAACAAAGCTGAGGGTAGCTAAAGCAAGCAGCCGAATTCTACGCATTATGCAGCCGGAAATCTAAATAGATTATTAACTGCTTCCTTTCCCCACTTCATCGGGAAATTTGCTGGATATCTCATTGACTGGTATTTGGCTCTAAGTGCGATCGCGTAGTTCCCACTTTCTCAAACACCATTAATAAACCTAAAATTATGCTAAATATCAGAAACCGGATTTCTCAACCACTTCTACTTCTGGTGTTGACGATTTTTTGAGTCTAGGTACCGCTCATCGAAGTTTCAACCGTGAAAACCCAGCAAGTTGTAAACTATTATTGAAAATGTCTTGACTCCATATTTAATTAAATTGTCAGGAAAATTATCATTACAATTATGAATTGTGGATGTTTCTCTCTCGCTCCAATTGCAAAATCAACTCCCTTATCCCAACAAGTATGAAAATTATACTGAAATAGTATTTGCTACCAAAAACAGCAAGAATTATTTATTGGTTTATAGCCATAATTAAAAATCTTTCATTCCACTTCAACATGAAACATTATTCACCACTTTCCGCAGCTTGACGTAGTGCCAAGAAAGCTTCTTTTAAGGGTTGGCTAACTGCACTTTCAGACTGTTCAAGCACCAGTTCCTGATACGCCTCTAAAAACTGCATACGTAACCGATGGAATAGATGCAAAAAATGACGTAAAAAACTAATACAGTCCAAAGCTACGAATTCAATTCCGCCTGTGCGTTCATAGATGCTTGCAGTATAATTTTTTATCCGTTCGTCAATCACATCTGTAGTAACAAAAATATAATTTTCAACTCTTTTACCAGTATTATTTATTTTTTGGATGGCACGGTCAATATCCTCTTGAGTTATTCGCCTCGTCTTCATCTCGTAGCTAGTTATGACCTGGCTGTCATCGATAAGGGTAATTTCTAAATCGCCTAATGCTCCTGTTTGTTCATCAGCCGCATTATGGGATTCAAGCGGTAAAACTCTCTCTCCTAGATGTTCTGAGGCAGATTGATAAGCCGCAGCTACAATAAGAACTGGTAGGCGACTGGAATTACGGCAGTGCAAATGTTGTGAAATTAGCCCTACAATCGCTTCCGCAGATAGAGGAATTGCATCATCAGAGGCTTTCAACCCAGCCAGTAGCGTTTGCATTCGTTGGCGTCTCTCGTCTCTAATCACCAAAAGGCATCTCACAGTATCAGCCAAAAGGTTCTCTGCTGATACTTGATTAGTATGTACATCAGTTAGTAGCTGAAGGACAGTTTGATAAAGTTTTGGTGGCTTGCCGACCAAATTTACTTCTGGTGTTAGAGTAATATTTCTGTTGCGAAGGGCAGGTGTAAGAAAAGCAGTTGTCGAATTACACGGTAAATCATACTGAGTAATAAAAGCACTTATAAAATATTCATCGTAGGTACGACCTGAATAGCAGTCAGAATCTTTAATTTCAGTGTATGGCTTGCGGATGTCAACACTAGGCTTATGGACTTTTGCTAGTAAACACGCTAACAATAACCTAGCCCCAGCGCGATTTTGTATATTTCTGCATACAAATTCGAGCCGGTGAATAATGTCCGGGTCATTCAAGATGGAACCAGCAATATGATGAGACGCTCTTTGAAAAGCTAAAGCAAGGATATCTGATGGGGTTGACATTGAGTTTCTTTTTCCGGCTCGTAATTAACCCAAAGTACTTCCTGACGTTGTGTTTTTACAGAGTGACAGTTTTTAACGGGAGCTTCAATATAACGCCAGTTGCCATACAATTCGTCCATCAAGTCACAGTGGTAACTAGATAATGCAACTTTGCCTTTAACATTATGAAGAATGTGAGCTAGTTCTCGGTGTTCATCATCTGTCATTTCGTATGCATAAGCGTTGCTGTCACCGCGAGAATCGTGTGGATAAGGAGGATCTAAATAGTATAATGTTTCCTCACTGTCATAGCGTTTGATAACGTCAATTGCTGGACAATTTTCTATCTGAACGCGCAGCCATCTTTGAGCGATTTCTGCTAAATCTTCCACGCTTCCTAACCATCTGGAGACAGCGCCAGCCATGCCTGCGCGACTTGTTAGTAAGCAATGTGCCCATCTGCCTGAACTGGCTGTTTGTGCAAGCCCAGTTCTAACCTGTCTAGCACGCACAAAAAAGCGTCTGGCTCTTTCTAAGTCTGATAGCTTTTGGTTAGGTTGAGAAATCGCAATTTCAAATTCTTCACGAGAGAAGGGAGTTAAACCAATTGCTTCGATTAAAGCGCCTTTCTGTTCGCGAAGTACGCGAAAAAAGTTAACAACTTCTCCATCAATATCGTTGTATGTTTCAACAGGTGAAGGTTGCCGATTGATCAATACCGCAGCCGAGCCACCAAAAGGCTCACAATAGTGCTGAGTTTTTGGCAACAAGGGCAGCAGCCAATCAAGATGGCTGAATTTACCACCATACCAACCAAAAGCAATTAATTTAGCCATTTTTGTTGTCTTAGTTGCTGGTTTTAGTAACGAATTCGCGGGTCGATGTAAGCATTGATGATATCAATCAAAATGCTAGCAACTACTACAATCGACGCAAAAAATACCATGATTCCCTGCACAGTAGGGTAATCTCGTAAGGAAATTGCTTCATACAGTCGATTTCCTAAACCAGGCCAAGAAAAGGTAACTTCTGTTAAGACTGCGCCGCCAAGCAATGCGGCTAAAGTAAGCCCCAGGACGGTAATGACTGGAATCATGGCATTTTTCAGGGCGTGGGCCAAGAGAATCCGCGATTCTGGAATGCCTCTGGCTCTAGCAGCTTCTACATAATCCGCCTTGAGGGTTTGCTTCAAGTTCACCCGTACAATCCGCTCGAAAATACCGCTGAGGAGGATTCCGAGGGTCAAGCTGGGGAGGGCGAGATAATGCAAGGCGGTGAAAAAATGCTCCAAGTTACCGCTCAGGAGACTATCAATCGTGTAAAGACCTGTGATGAGCGGTGGGGGTGCTGAAGTTAGGGGAAAGCGAGATCCCAGGGGAAACCAGCCTAGCTGAACCGAGAAAATCAACTGTAGAATCATCCCTACCCAGAATATCGGCAGCGAGTAGGTGATGATGCCAAACAAACGACCGCTAGCGTCTAAAACCGTACCGGGACGGGTGGCGGAAAGGATGCCAACGCCGACGCCGACCAGGAAAGCGATCGCCATACTAAATACTGCCAATTCTACCGTCGCGGGGAAGTATTTCTGAATCTCACCCCAAACATCTTGACCCTGACTGGTCAACGAAGTCCCCAAATTAAAGCTGAGTAAGGAACTCAGATAGCGAATATATTGCAACGGCAAGGGGTCTGATAGCCCCAACTGTTGACGATACTGCTCTTTGACGCTTTCTGGGGCGCGACCGCCTAAAACCGCATCCACCGGGTCGCCTGGGGTGGCACGGAGGAGCAAAAACACTAGGGTGATGATGATCCATAGCATCAAGGGTGCTAGGAGAAGGCGGACGAAGATGTAAGACTGTAGGGCTTTGGAACGAGACATTTCTTTTTTAACGCAAAGGTTCGCAAAGGTTTACGCTTTCGGTAGCGCAAAGGTGTAACTCTGTCAGGACTTACGCAACATCACCATATTTGGGGGCAACCACGAGGGATTGCCCCTACAAAACACTATATGTATAAGCTTTGCGTAAGTCCTCTCTGTGTAACGAGAGCGCTACCGAAAGCGTTCCTTTGCGTTGAAAAGGGAATTGTAAAGCTAACCGTTCGCTACTTTTTAATTGTCCAGAAGGCGAAATCCTGGGTGGGGTTGATGCGAAGACCGCTGACGCCTTTTTGGGCAAAGGCGAAGTCTTTACTTTGCCAGAGAGGAACGTAGGGAACATCTTTGGCGAGTAGGTCTTGAATGTCCGCAAAAATCTTCTTGCGGGCTTCGGGGTTTTGCTCTTTTCGTTCTTGGGCTATCAGCTGGTTCATGCGATCGCTGTAATAAAATGACCCCTGATTCTGGCTTGCGCCGTCTTCACAGCCGTTTGCTGCCGATCCTTTAGAACACTCCAGAAATGGCTGAACGTAGTTGTCAGGGTCGAGAAAGTCTGGATACCAATCCAGCAAGACTGTCTGATAAAGACCTTGGGGGACGCTTTTAAAGAAGGTGGCGGAGTCTACGGTGTTGATTTCAAATTGCAGGGTTCCTCCCAGTTGTTGATCTGCCACTGCTTTGAGGGTACTGGCAGCAAGTCGGCGAGTCGGGGAAGTCGAGGGATACCAAATTTGTAGTTTCAAGGGGTTGGTGGGGGAGTATCCGGCTTGCTGCAACAGTTGTTTTGCTTTTTCGGTGTTGCCATCCCCGTACTGGTCTTTAAATACTGGCTTGTAGACATCAAAGGTGGTGGGCACCATACTGTAGAGGGGTTCGGCTTGATTTTTGAGCGATCGCTCATTCACTAAAGGTCGGTTGACGATGGATGCGATCGCTCCCCGCACGACTGGGTTATCTAGCGGCTTGCTCTTGGTATTCAGCACCATAAAGCTGGCAGCACTGCCTTGAGATTCGATCGCTTGCCAGGTGCCTTTTGACGCCCCATCTTTTAAGCTTTGGATTTGGTCGGGATCGAGGGATAGGTAGGCGACATCCACACCCCCCGTGCGAAATGTGTTAAACAAGTTGGCTGAATTACTCAGCACTTGCACGTCAATTCCTTTATTTGCCGGTTTCTCGCCCCAATATTGGTCAAAAACATCCAATCGCTGCGACTCACTGCTAAACTGAGCCAACTTGTAAGGGCCAGTTCCCACAAATGTGTTTGGCTTAAATTTTCCGGTGCCAATTTCATAAGCTTTGGGTGAAACCGCAGCGGCACCAGAAAATGCCAGCAGGGCGGGAAAGGCGGCAAACGGCTTTTTCAGCTTGATGGTTAACTCATAGTCGCCGGTCGCCTTCACTGAGTCCACCGTATCGCCCAGCAGAAATGACGGCTTCCCTTTGTTTTCGATAAAGCGTTGCAGGGAAAATTCCATTGCTTTGGCGTTAAAAGGAGTGCCATCGTGGAAGACGACGCCCTGACGCACGGGAATCGTGTAAGTTAACCCGTCTGGACTCACTTTCGGGAATGCCGTCGCCAGTTGCGGCTTGAGTTGGGTGCTTCCCAATTCGTAGGTATACAGGCGATCGCTCATGTTATAGAGCAAGTAGGCGGCTGCTAGCTCGTAATTATCTGCCGGGTCCATCGTCCGTGGCTTCTGGGTGGTACCGATGGTAATCCGACCCGAATTGGCACCACTAGGACTGGGAGAAGTCGCTGAATCAGACGCCGGTCGCTTCCCACAGCTGATCGCGAGAAAACAACAAAGACAAAACAGACAAAAGAATTGTCCGATGAACCGCCACCGATGAATAGACAGGCGTCGCCACTTCATAAATTAACGTATGCGCTCTTTCAAATCGACTTAGATATCTCATTAAAGCCGATTAAGCTGAAAGCTGAGTGTTGACCCTGGAAGTGCTAGATCGAAAAATACAGCGGGAAAGATTTTGCATCCTTGGGTTTGACGAATACTCGCTGTTGCGGCTGCAACTCTAACTGGTCGAACCGCTCTCGCGTGATATGAGCCATGACTACCTGACCATCGTCTAATATTAATTCCGCCTGAATTTCCCAGCCGAGATGAATCAAGCGGTTCACTCTTGCCGGTACGGAACTGCCGTTGGGGTTTGTGTCTACGACTACATCATGGGGACGCAGAAATATCTCAGCTTGGGTCGAATCAAACCCGTTTGCCTCGAAAATGCGGGAAGTGCTAGGCAACACATTCACCGGGCCAATGAAACTCATGACAAACGGTGTCGTTGGGCGATCGTAAATCTGAGCGGGTGTGCCGATTTGTTCGACTCTGCCTTTGTTCATCACCACAATTTCATCGGAAACTTCCATTGCTTCTTCTTGGTCGTGGGTGACGAATACTGTGGTGACGTGGACTTCATCGTGCAGGCGTCGCAACCAAGCCCGCAAATCTTTACGAACTTTGGCGTCTAAGGCTCCAAAGGGTTCATCTAGTAGCAATACTTGGGGTTGAACTGCTAATGCTCTCGCTAAGGCAACTCGTTGCCGCTGACCGCCGGAGAGTTGGGAAGGGTAGCGATCGCCTAGTCCGCTCAGTTGCACTAACTCTAGCAATTCTTCCACCCGCGCTTTTACTTTGCCTTTGGGAGTTTTTTGGATCTCCAAGCCAAAGGCAATATTTTTGCGGACGGTGAGGTGCTTAAATAGGGCATAGTGCTGGAATACAAACCCGATATTCCGGTCTTGAACGCTCTGATGAGTGGCATCTTGACCCGTAAGCCAGATTTTGCCGCTATCTGGCATTTCCAGACCGGCTATCAGTCGCAGCAGTGTAGATTTACCAGACCCCGAAGGTCCTAAGAGCGCTACCAGAGAGCCTGATTGAATTTCTAAGTTGACTTCGTCAACGGCTTTAAAACTGCCGAACTGTTTAGAGACGTTTTCAACAACAATGCCCACTGCTTTCGACCCCTAGACAAGAATATTTTTTTAGCTATCCTATCTGGGTTTTCATTGACCCATCAAACTCAGAATAGACTAATCTCCGGTTTATCGATGAGATTAACGTACATATATACCATACATATATACATTTATAATGCCTTGACGTTGTTTGATGCGTCAGTCCTGAGATGCGATCCAACGACAACAACCAAGGGCGCAAGTTTTCAATGTGTTAAGCTCTGTTGCAATTCAGTCACAACCCCCGCGATCCCACTGGGACAACCGAAAAGTCCGTGATACCATCTCAGCTTGTAGCCGTAAGATAATCGGGAGAATAGCTTTGGTACTACGGGTTGCTGTTGTGGGATCGGGTCCGGCGGGTTCCTCTGCTGCCGAAACGCTCCTTAAAGCTGGAATTGAGACTTACCTGTTTGAGCGCAAGCTAGACAACGCCAAGCCTTGTGGCGGGGCAATTCCGCTATGCATGGTGAGCGAGTTTGACCTACCGCCGGAGATTATTGATCGGCGGGTCAGAAAAATGAAGATGATCTCACCTTCCAATGTTGAGGTGGATATCAACATTGAAAAAGAACATGAATATATCGGTATGTGCCGCCGCGAGGTATTGGATGGATACCTACGCGATCGCGCAGCTAAATTGGGTGCTTCTTTAATTAACGGCACTGTTTATAAACTCGATATTCCCACGAATAATACTGACCCTTACACCTTGCACTACGCCGATCACTCAAACGGTAGTGCTGAAGGAACCATGAAAACCCTGAAAGTCGATCTGGTGATTGGGGCAGATGGGGCGAATTCCCGCATTGCTAAGGCAATTGACGCTGGGGATTACAATTATGCGATCGCCTTCCAAGAGCGCATTCGCCTGCCAGAAGATAAAATGGCTTACTACAACGACCTGGCAGAAATGTACGTCGGTAACGATGTTTCCACCGACTTCTACGCCTGGGTATTCCCCAAATACGACCACGTCGCCGTCGGTACCGGCACCATGAAGGTGAACAAAGCCGACATCAAAAATCTGCAAGCAGGCATCCGCAAGCGTGCCGCTAGAAAACTCGCAGGCGGCGAAATCATCAAAGTCGAAGCTCACCCGATTCCAGAGCATCCCAGACCCCGCCGCGTTGTCGGTCGCGTTGCTCTAGTGGGAGACGCCGCCGGAACGGTTACGAAGTCTTCTGGCGAGGGAATTTACTTTGCCGCCAAGTCAGCGCGGATGTGTGCGGAAACCATTGTAGAAACCTCCAACGGTGGCACCCGCATCCCCACAGAAGCCGACCTGAAGCTGTACCTGAAGCGTTGGGATAAGAAATACGGCATCACCTACAAGGTGCTAGACATTCTGCAAACCGTCTTTTATCGCTCCGATGCCACCCGCGAAGCTTTTGTGGAAATGTGCGCCGACAAAGACGTGCAGAAGCTTACCTTCGATAGCTACCTCTACAAAACAGTAGTTCCGGCAAATCCCTTGATTCAGATGAAAATTACTGCCAAAACTATTGGTAGCCTGCTGCGGGGTAACGCGCTAGCTCCTTAGTGGTTTTTATCAGTAAGCGGAAACATTTGAGAAGCAAAAAAACCTAGAACATTAACAAATTGCTTTTCAGCCAGCGTTGGATCTTAAGAATCTAACGCTGGTTTTTTCTATGTGTACAGGACTTACGCAAAGCTTATACATATAGCGTTTTTTCGGGTTCAATCCCCCTGTGGTTGCCCTTACTATGTGGTGATGATGCGTAAGTCCTGTATATTTCACCCAACTGATAAAATGCGTTAACTTTCTACCAAGGGCTACCAATCATTGTGAAAGCCGACCAGAAATAAGGATGCTTTAGGTCTTTATCTCCTATTGATGCAAGAGAGGAAGGTAGAGGCATATTGCCATCGGGAGTATGCAGTTGTCCTCCTTCTAGTCGCACCTCTCCCTTCAACATTGCCAACTGCGCCTGTCGCAAAGCTTCCGCCTTGATAGGGGCTTTTTTCAATTCTTTGTAGAAATCTGTCATCAGCCCCAATGTGCCTTCATCGCTGACGTACCAAAGACTTGCCAGCGCTGACTTAACGCCTGCTTGCACGGCAAACCCTGCAAAGCCCAACTCCGCTTCCTCATTTCCTAGTGCTGAACGACAGGCACTTAGGACTAACGGGACTTGAACTTTGTTCAAGCCCAAACAAGCCCTAAATGGGCTAGGTGTAAGGCAAATACGTCAGTATTCTCCTGAAGCCAACGGACAAACCGATAGGATATAGCTGTTCTAAAAGCTGAC
>NZ_JBHZGO010000050.1:0-16453 GCF_042747725.1 Coleofasciculus sp. H7-2 | reverse complement strand
CCACAACCAACGAGCATTACCAAAACACTGAGCTAGATAGGATTCTTGCTGATCAGTGGGATAAATTCTAACTTTAGCTGCTCTGTACATGGTTACTGAGCCTGTTGAAGGATGGTTACTGAGCCTGCCTGCCCTGAGCCTGTCGAAGGGTCGAAGTATGCTATAGTCCTTACCGTGTTTACATATTCATGATAACGCGTATTTAGACAGTTGTGTTACCAAAAAATAAAATATTTTGTTCATCAAGTCGCTGTAGTTTTCTCTGTTTTCGCTACGCTCAAATACAATCAAACTACGCAACTCGACTCACTCGCAATTCATCTCGACACCGGATCAGAGATTACGGTGTGAGCCTTCTTGCTGTTTGAGGTAAATTTACTACTTTTCTTCTACCCATAGTTAGATGTATAATTACTTAACAATGAAGGGGAGTAGCTGCTAGCGAAGAATTACGCTAGCCCATCTGAATCAACATACTGGCGATGAGCCTGGTTCAGGTGACAAGCTAAAGAAACTAGAAACAAGCGCGTAGGCGCTGAACTAAAGTTTCAAGCCTTGGGAGCGAGACCTTCACCGAGTTCACATCTGATGTGAGCTGCTGGTGAAGTCCCTGTACCCTCCAGAAAGCTCACTCAGATGCGATAGGTAGAAAATTCTGAGGAGCTTGAGAGGATGCTGACAGCTTTTACTGCCGGTTTATTATTCATCACTTTTTCCGAATTAGGCGATAAAACCTTTTTCATTGCTGTGATTCTGGCAATGCGCCACTCCCGACGACTGGTATTTGCAGGAGTCGTGGCGGCATTGGCAGCAATGACGGTACTATCGGTTCTCATGGGACAAGTGGCGTCTCTACTACCCCAGAATTATCTTCATTTTGCGGAAATTATTTTTTTTGTTGGCTTCGGGGTGAAGTTATTGTACGAAGCAAGTCAGATGCCAGGGGGAGTAGATTGTGAAGAAGCCGAAGAAGCGATCGCTACAGTTAAAAAAGCTGAGTTGAAAATGCCAAAGCAGAAAACTCCTTGGGCGATTGTACTCGAAGCCTTTATGCTGACATTTTTAGCAGAGTGGGGCGATCGCACTCAGATTGCCACAATTGCGCTAGCCGCGTCCCAGCCTGCGATGGGGGTCACGGCTGGGGCAATCTTGGGGCATAGTATTTGTGCAGCGATCGCAGTTTTGGGGGGTCGGATGATTGCCGGACGAATCTCCGAGCGATTAATTACAGCAATTGGCGGCGGCTTATTTCTGCTTTTTGGAGCGATCGCCCTGTGGGAAGGAGCGTAACAATTAAAAATCATGTTTTTAATTGTTAATTGTTAATTCCTAAGGCGCAACACTGGGAGAGGCAGAAGGCGAAGTAGTGGGTGCGGGTGCGTCAGCCGCCAGTTGTTTAATTTGGTCTTTGACTCTGGCTGGAGCTAAGGCGATCGCTGTATTAAATAGAGGTTTAGCTTCGGCGATTTTACCTTGTTCTCGCAGCACCAGCGCCTTCGCTAGCACGGGACGAAAATCCTGTTTATTGCCTTTGATCGCATCATCGTAGATAGCGATCGCTTCCGGATAGCGCTTTAGCTCAACGTAAACCTTGCCCAACTCTAACTGCACCGAAGTGACATCAACGCTACCCGGTTGAACTTGATTCACTTGTGGAGCCGTTTTCAACGTGTCTTGCAGCAATCCAATCGCTGCTTCCGGACGGTTTTGTTGTACCAGGAGACTCACAAGACCTTGCAGGGCGTTCATATCTCCCGGTTTAGAAGTCAAAATCGAACGATAAGTTTGGGCAGCCCCTTCTCGATCCCCAGTTTGCTGTTTAGCCTGCGCGAGTAAAACTGCGTACTCGCTTTGATCTGGATTTAGCTTCGCCAGTTTGTCTAAAGGAGCGATCGCGCCTTTGATATCCCGCATTTTTAGCCGCGCTTCCAACAACCCCCGCAGCGCCGTTTGATTCTCTGGTTCTCGCTGCAAAACCAGTTCGTAACCTTTCGCCTGCGCTTCCAGTTCCGACTGATTGGCTACCCCTGCTGTCTGGGTTGGTGTTGGTGTTGCCCCAGTAGTAGGCTGTTTGCCGTCAAAAACAATACCCACCAACGGAATGATAGACAATCCGACAAAGATCAACACACCCAGCCCTAGGACTAGATTAATAAACCAGCGATTGCGCTTTTGGGACACACGACTGCTCTGAACTCTATTGCCATTATCAAACACAATCTTATTTTCCACTGTCACACTTGGCAAACAGCATCACCGTCTCCACGTTTTAAAATAGTGACAGCATGGAACTGAACTTGATAAGGTGTAGGAGTTTTTGCTGAGTGCAAAAACATTGCGGATCTACCAGTCGGATCGCCGCATTCAGTACAATGAGCTGACTGACTCCCCCCAAGGGGATGTGTCTCCGCCGCGAGGAGTATTATGAGTCCTTCTGTGAACCGGTTCTCCGAATTACCCCAGTCTTCTGGCGATCCTAAGCCAGAACCACCACCACTACCCAGTCCGCAAACGCCAGCGGATACAGCGTCAAACAGCGATTTGGAACAAACAACTGAGGAGAATCCTGCTGTCACCCGACAGCAACCCATTCCTCCGCCTAGCGAACCTATGCAATACCGGGCCATTGGCCTAGTAAAGGGTAAGTACACGTCCTCTGACGAGCAATTTACGCGAGGAATGCTGCTGGCAACCGATGGAACAGCCATCGATGCCGTGCTATTGGGTCGGGTGATGAGTTTAGTCAAAAATCACCTGAACTTAGAGCAGGAACATTTATGGGTTGTCTATCCCCGGATGCGACAAGAAGACGGCAACTTGCACGTCCAGATTGTGGGCGTTTGGGAGCCGGAAAGGCTGAACCAACCGTCGTCTGACCCAGAAGCGGAAACAGCGGAATCGTCCGAACCAACGGATATTCAAAGCGAATCGGCGGCGAACGATGGCTATTTTTCGATTCGCGGAGAAGTGATTTTTCAGTCGCGGGAAGAAGAAGAAGGCATCATTGTCAAGATTAAGCAGTCTCCCCGCAAGCAGGAAGACACGCCCAAGTTTTTCAAGTTGAAACTCATTGGTGTTGTCCAAGAAAAAGCAGTCGGTCATTTCATGGATTTGCAGGTGCAGCGACAGGGGAACTCCCTGGTAATTCAGGAGAGCCAGGATATTGGTCGCCTGCCTCCCAGAAAGGTTCCGGGCAAGAAGCCGTTCCGAGGTGGAGGTGGGCGTCCTCCCAGCAGACAGCCAGGAGGAGGAAGTCGAGAGCGTCCCGTGCGTCCAGGCAAAGAAAGACCCGCAGCGATCGCGCCCCCGTCCCCCAAACGCCGAGAACCCTTGCCAAAGCCAGTTAAGCGCTCTTCCCCGCCGCCAGAATAAACAGGCTGTTAGTCATTAGTCACTGTGATGAGTTACAGCCTAATAACGAATGACTAATCCAGGGAAATTTGAGAACCCCATCGGTCTTGGGGTAAAAACGACCGATCCATTGGAATTGGGGCAACAGGTTCGGTGAGGGTAAATTTCCCCGCATCAATCCATTGCTTCAACTCCAGCGCCACTTGATGGGAAAAAAATAGACTAACCAAGGGGGCGACCCGCACGGGTTTGCCCTCAATTGTGATGCGTCCCGTCTTGAGCTGGGCGTAACTCACGAGACCAAAAGTGGGACGGACGCGCCGAGGAATCGAGAAATCGACAACAGGTGCCACGATCTCCTTGTCTTGCAGGGCACAATTGGCGACGACTTGCTCTTGTAAAACGGGCAGCGGGACGCCAACGCCCAGCATCAGAGAAGGGCCATAATTTTTGAAATAGCAACCGCGCACCCAGCGAGAATTCATTTGTTTGGCATCTCCCATTAAGGCAAGAGTGGCAGCAGGACCAACGGGCGTTCGATTTGGCAAGCGCTTTTGCAAGGGGAAGTGTTGGGTGCCTTCCCAAGCCACATAGCCGACGCCGCCGCCTAAGAAAATCCGGGTGCCAATCCCAATCATTTGCAGGTCTGGATCGTTCAGGAGGGGAGAAATTGCCCCAGCGTTTGAGTAGACGGCATTGGCGAGGCGGGGTTGCAGGGGACCGAGGTAAGTATAAAGGGGGCGATCGCCTCCATTCACCCCGACGATAAAATTTTGGTATAGATTGCGAGGATTATATAGATAAAACTGGTTAATTGTGTCGCGGGTGATAGTTGTCTCAAAGGAAGCACGAGGATAGCAGTCCGTCCCCTGTCCAATGGCGCGTAGTTGCACCGTTTTACCAGCAATTAAGTCTTCAATCACATGACCGCCGCCGCGTTCTCTGGATTCTTCGCCGTCCAAGGGGTCGCCGCTACTCCGATATTCCACCATCTGGGTTGCTCCCAGATACAAATCCACTGCCCCAAAGCCAGAGTAGGCTAAAACACCATCTAACCAGCATTGACGAATTTTTATCGGGGGGTCGGTGTGTCCCAAGTTAATAATCGCCCCCGACGACTCCATCGGCTCAAAGGTGCCGGTGGTAATCACATCTACTTGCTTCGCAGCTTGGGTGACTCCCACTTCTGCCACCCGTACTTTTAATTCTTCTGTTGTCCACACCACTGCACGCTGGTGGCTGATTTTGTCGTTAATTTCGGCAAGGGTTCGCATAGGGAAGGTTGAAGGGTCGGACTTTTGCTCATCCCTAGTTTCCACTATTGCGATACCCCTTGGGGCGACCCCGTTTATAGGTTCGCGTTGTGCGCTGCTGTTCAGATTGCCGATGATTCTATCGCCGCCAAGTAGCTAACTAAATCAGTTTGGCTGGAGAAATCCAACAGCGCCTCCGCCAATTCCTCTAACTGAGGGATAGATAAACCGCGAATCTGTTCTTGCTCTTCAGGATTAATGTCACCAAATCGTAGCCTGAGCAGTCGCAAAATTAGCGCCACCTCTCCTTGTTGCAGACCTTGTTGCAGACCTCGTTGCTCTCCCTTTTGGAGGATGTCTTGATAGATAACAGATTCCTGCATAATTTCCTCTCGTAATAGTTGTTGAATCAAATCTTTTTTAAACCGCAAACCAGCCAGCACTCCTGCACAAGCTAGGATATTCTGTCGCTCGGTGGTTTCCTCGATCGTAGCGACCCCAGCGGCGACTTGCTCTAATAAGGCTCTGGGTGAATCGCTGCGAGCTAAGGTTGCCAGGGGTAGGAGCGCAGGGTTTGCTAGCAGTGGGGTGGGATCTTCCTCCCACAGACGGATGACTCGATATTCATGTCTGGTGTTTGTGTCTGTGTACTGCTGTCGAAAGACGAGTTCTGAGGTAGTGGCTTGCAAAAAAATCACCACCTGCACAATTTCACACCCATATTGCCGCTTCAGTCGCGTATAGTAGTCGAGCATCCGGAAGTCGAGGGGAGGAGTCGATTGCGCCAAGGTTTGAAATTCCAGGTGCAAGATTTGGTTGGCGACTTGCAGGAAGGTAACAGAATCGGCGCGAATCGGTTCCAGACTGAGTTCGGTTTTGATTACCAGGATGTCTGAAGTTTCAGATGAAAGTAGCCACTTGGCAAATTCATCTGGGTAATTCTCGGCAAGATACTTGCAAGTGTTGTCGTATTCCAATAGGGCAATTTGAGAAAGTAGGATTATTTTATCGGAGGTTACTGATGATAGCGATCGCTACTTCTTCTGTTTGCCAGTTACGTCATCAACATTCGGCTGATTCTCGTTATCAAGATTAGGCTTGTCATTGATGGATGAATTTGCTTCCGACAAGGCTCCAGTTTCTTTATCAAATTCAGCAGCTTCATCGGATAACTCTGCACCCTTGGTTTCAAAAGCAACTTCACGCTGATTGCGCCATTGATCGAGGACATCTTTGAATAAGACTTCTTTGACCCAAATCTGACCGACAACGGTTAGCGGTAACGCCAAGAACAACCCTAAAAACCCAAAGAAGGTGGCAAAAAATACTTGGGCAAGTAACGTTACCGCTGGCAACAGCGACACCTGTTGAGCCATAACGTAGGGTGTTAAAAAATTGCTTTCAACCTGCTGAATAACAAAGTAAAGACCGAACACAGCCAAGCATTTCCAAGGAGCCTCCAACAGCGCGATCGCCATTGGTGGGATGACACTAATCGTCGGGCCAAGATTGGGAATCAAATTTAAAACTCCCGCCAAAATCCCTTGAGCTAGCGGTGAGGGAATACGCAAAACCGACAAGCCAATCATACTCATCAGCGCCACTACACTCATGCTAATCAGAGCGCCTCCAAACCATCGCCCTAATGACACCTCGCATTGATCCAAAATCCCATCCACTCGCCGCCGATAAAAAGAGGGAAATAGCCGGATAAATCCCTTGCGGTAAGCTTGGGGATTTGCTAACAACATCCCGGTTAAAACCAGCACCAGCAATATATTGAGGATAATCCCTAAAGAACTGGAGAAAAAGGCGACCGAGCTTCCCAGTAGCCGATTGATTAAGGGCTGTACTTGTTGGCTCAGGCTCTCCACATCGGGTAGATACGGTGTCAGCTGACTAGGAAGACCAGTTCTGAGGCGATCTAACCAAAGATTCAACCGCTCAAACCCTCTGGGAACTCGCTCTGTGAGTTCTTGAAACTGGACTGCAAAGGGCGGCACAATCAGCCAAAAGAACCCGACAATCAGAGCTAGTAATAAGACAATCGACACCAGGACAGCGATGCCATGTTGCATTCCCGATCGTTGTAGCCGCCGCGCCAATCGGTTCAAGGCAGTCGCCAATACAACAGCGGCAAACACCAACAGCAGCACCTGCCGAATTTGCCACAAAATATAGAGAGAAACGACTAAGACGAATAAGCCAATCCACTGACCTAGATTCACAGGTGTTGACTCCGAGCTGACATAGGCTGCAATTGCCGTTCAATGCAGCTAGATTAGCCGATATTGGCAACTTTCGCATAGGTTGAAAGTAGGGTTTGGATAGTTGCCAAGCGTCGAGCTTCTCAGTGTTTTTACTGGTCGAAGTTGACTAAATTAGGTATTGATTAATACTCTAAATATAAATCAATCCAGTTGGCGATATTGCCGCGATCGCTGCCAGAAGGATACAGCCATAATCAGCGTTGGCAGAAACACGACCATCAGCACCAGCGCTGGGGTTGCTGGAATCGATAAATAGGGGCCACCGTACTTAATCAAGATCGACAGCGCAGCTGAGATGACTAGCACTTTTAAAATGAATCCAGCCTGAGTTGTCATATAACTTAATAAACTAAGACTAAACTACGGCTATACGGATGCTTGTAGGGGTAGACACCGAACCCAGGCGATCGCATCCCCTTTTTTAAAATAGCTTAAAGAAGTTCTGGAAGGCGCTGAACTGCACCGAACAACTCAAATCGGCTAAGATTGCATCTGAAATGGATGAATGGTTGCGTAGCGGGAAGCTGTCTGACGGGATACAGTTGAAGCAAGCCGCTTTGGTTTAATGACTCCTTGAGGTGAGAAACAAGCGATCGCTTCTTTTAAACGAAGCGCGATCGCTTTTCTTTTGGGATCATCCCGATGCGTGCCAATATATAACAGCGAATTCGATTCGCCTGTTTTTGTAAAAATTTATATAATCCTCCTCAGTAATGGCAATTCCCTGGGGCGTTAGCTTTCAAAGTTGATAATCTACAGCAATCGGTTGCACTTGTTCTTCGGTAGTCACCACTGGGGCAGCTGAAAATGGATGAAAATTCATCAGTTCTGCCAGTAGTGCAGTCGCCGTTATAAAGTATAAAACTACACTAAGTTTTATTAACCATTCACCATTCATTGAGGATTTCCTTTTGGGCATAATTTAATTTCTTAAATATGATACCAAGGTTCCAAAAAGCGTCATGTATCCTAAGGAATATCGAAGCGCTCAATCGTAATTTCTCTTTGTGATGCAGACATCAAGTAAAATCGTATTCGTCTTAAGCGATCGCTAGCAGGCTTTTTTTCCTATCCTGCCTTATCGATTGGTGTGTTCTTCCAATCCCTAACACTAGGGGCTAGAGAAATCAAATCTTCGATATTGCGCCGCATAGTAGCACAAATCGCATCTAAAGGCAGGTCATTTGGATCGTGACCAAATGGATTTTCAATTTCAATTCCAATTTCTTCAATTCCAAACAATGTGAAACTAATCAAAGCAACCGTTAGTCCAGTCCACCAATGCAACTGTGCAACCATTTGGAATGGCAAAGATAGACAATAAATTAACATTAACTGCTTGAGATGAATAGCATAAGCCATTGGAATTGGAGTTTTGAGAATGCGTTCGCAAGAGCCTAAATTGTCTACCAGTATATTAATCAAGTTTTGCAGAGAATTCATTTGATAAATATTTAAACAACTTCGACCATGTTGTTCTTGTAAATAATCTCCAATCCAAAAAGCAACTTCTAGCGGTGGATTGTTCATTGTCTTTAGCTTAAAATAACGAGAGGCGGACATCAAATCTTCTAGTTCGCTGTTGACTTGCTCCGATCTTAGATGCAATTTGGTAGTTACTGAAAAAGCTACTAGAAGACGCAAAGCGGCAATTTTTGACTCTCGATCCTTCGGTTCATTTTCGTCAACTGACACCCAGATTTGACGAGCCAGGTTGCGGACGGTGTTAACTAAATTGCCCCAGCATTTCCGACCTTCCCAAAATCTTTCGTAAGCTGTATTTGTCCGAAAAACCAGTAATAAACCTAAAACAATATTAGGAATTAAGCTAGCCAAAATTGGCAATGATACAGCCAATTTAAAATGATAAAGGACAGAAATAATCAAACCAAAAGCACCGCACACAAATGTTCTAGGTAACACTGCTGGAATGACCGAGCCTTTTAGCTGGAAAGCAACTTGAAACCAGCGACGTTTCTCTTTATTCATCGGAACCTCCGAGAAACCCCGTCGCTTTTAGCGCGGGGAGGGTGCTTGAGGCGAGTGAGGAGTCTCACCCCAACCGAAACCGACAATCGTTAGATATCGGCTATATCGGGGTGAGCGACGAATGAGCAATAAATCTATGCATGGCAAAAATAACTTGTTGTTGGTTAACTTTCGCTATATAATGATGATATCAGCGAAAGTAATGTTTATGTACTCAACTCAGAAAAACCAACTACGCGACCTTGACAAAGCCGAATTCTTGGCTCTGAGAGAGTTGTGCAGGCTGAGTAAGAACCTCTACAATGTGGGTCTTTACACCGTTCGCCAATACTTTTTTGAGGAACGTAAACACTTGCGCTATGAGTCGGCTTACCATCTGTGCAAAGAGAATGAGAACTACCAAGCCCTCAATACAGACATTGCACAGCAAACATTGAAGGTGGTAGATCGAACCTTTAACAGCTTTTTTGGACTGATTAATGCGGTTAAATCTGGCACTTATCAACAGAAGGTAAGACTTCCTCACTACCTGCCCAAAGATGGGTATTTCGTGTTGATAATCCCTCGGATTAAAGTCAAAGATGGAAAGTTTAAAGTACCGATGTCCTATGCTTTTAAAAAGGGATTTGGAGATCTAGTAATTAACTTTCCAGAACGACTCGACCCCGATACTATCAAAGAGGTTCGGATTCACCCTAAATACGATGCTCGATTCTTCGAGGTTGAGTATATCTCTAAAAGTGCCAATGAACCCTCCGAAACGATTGCGGGTAGTTCTCTGGCGATCGATCTTGGATTGGACAATCTGGCAACTTGTGTTGACACCAATGGGGCATCCTTTATTGTGGATGGTCGCTTCCTTAAATCTATTAACCAGTGGTTCAACAAGGAAAATGCTAGACTGCAATCTATCAAAGATCGACAGAAGATAGAAAAACTTACCGAGCGTCAGGCTCGGCTGTATGTCAATCGTAGCAATCAAATCAGGGATTACCTGAATAAAGCTGCAAGACTGATAATCGACCATTGCGTTAATACTAAAATTGAATGCTTGATTGTCGGATTCAACCTGGGGATGAAGCAAGATATCAATCTTGGTCGTCGCCCCAATCAAAACTTTGTCCAGATTCCCTTTTATATCCTGAGAAATAAACTTAGATATCTCTGCGAGCGATATGGGTTGAAATACAAGGAGCAGGAAGAATCTTACACATCTAAATCCAGTTTTTTGGATGGCGATGAGTTGCCTGTCTACAATGCCGACAAGCCAGCTACTTACCAGTTTTCTGGTAAGCGAGTTAAGCGTGGATTGTATCGGAGTAAAGAAGGACATTTGATTAATGCTGACGCACAAGGCGCGGCGAATATCGGACGCAAAAGTAAGCAGAATGGTTTTACCGGACTGTCTAGAGGCTGTTTGGCACAGCCGTTACGAATCAAAGTCTACTGAGGCTTTATTTTCTTAAGAATCCCCGTCCGTTTTACGGCGGGGAGTGTCAAACAATCTCAACCTCTGGCTTTGATTCAGACTTTTGATTCAGACTATGGATGAATATCCAAAAGATAATACTCGATTTATCTAAGCAGTTCAGTGAAGTCAGAGGCAGGAATCCAAAATCACCCAGTTCAGGGAAGAATTTGTACTAGGGGATTACCCTAAGTGAAGACGCTAACTTGGGCGAACTGGATGGCGATCGCTTTTCACCACCCCTGAATAAAAAGCATAAAGATAGGAAAAAGGGAAGCGATCGCTATCTCTCAAATTTAATAATTAGCAGAGTGTTAGCGATTAGCGGCAACCGATTACCGCCTATGAGCAACAGGAACGCACACACCGCACCTAAACTTCTACGCCTAAGAATTATTTTGTGTTGTGGCATAGTTAGCGAATCTTTCTAAAAGAGTCTTATACCTTTAGGCGTAGCTTGTGTCAACTATGTTCCATCGTGGTTAGTAGCCGGTAAGCGATCGCGCTTCCGATCCCAACAGTGTCAATAATTGCAGTGTTTATTGCCCTGATTGTGGTAGAGTATTTGGTTTTACTTGAGAGTGCCGTAAAATTTAAATAATTATAAATATGGCGCTCTTTGACAGGTACACAAAGCTATCTTAGCTGCCCCAAACCATATTTTAGGAGTGTCTTCTGGAGGTACTTTGACCACTGTTCCCCTGCCGCCTAACGAAATAGAACGCCTAGAGGCACTGCGTCGCTACAATATCCTCGATACACCTCCTGAAGAAAGCTTCGACCGCATTACGGCTCTGGCGGCTCGTCTTTTTGACGTACCCATTGCCATAGTTTCTTTGGTTGACAAATTTCGAGCCTGGTTTAAATCCTGCTACGGCTTTGACACCCGCGAAATTAATCGTGAAGCAACAATGTGTAGCTTCGCTATTTTGTCTGACGATGTTTTAGTTGTTGCAGATACAAGAAAAGATCCCCGCTTCGCTTGTATGCCCTATGCAATTAGCGAACCGGGCATTCGCTTCTATGCGGGTGCCCCCCTGATCGCTAAGGATGGCTTTAATCTTGGCACCCTTTGTCTTGTAGACAGCAAACCGCGCCATGAGTTAAGTGCAGAGCAGCGAGCAACCCTTGCTGACCTAGCGGCTATGGTGGTTGATGAGTTAGAGTTGCGGCTGGCTGCACATAAAATTGCCCAGATGGATGCCGCTCTCATTGAGGTAACTAAGGGAGTTTCGGCAGCCACAGGGGAGGCGTTTTTCTACTCACTGGTGCAACACCTCACCAAGGCATTGGGTGTTGATTACGCTTTCATTGGGGAATTGGCTGAGAAAGACAAAGAAAAGGTCAGCACTATTGCTTTATGCGCCGAAAGTAAGATTTTAGACAACATTGAATATTCACTGCTGAATACGCCTTGCCAACAGGTGATTAGGCAGGGGAAGCCATGCTGCTATCCCCGTGATCTCCTAGCGCAATTTTCAGGTAATTTTTTGCTTGCCCAGATGGAAGTTGACAGCTATATCGCAACTCCACTTTTAGACTCCACAGGCAGTGTGCTGGGATTGCTTGGGGTGATGGATCGAAAACCGTTGCAGAATATCCCACTAGCAGAATCGCTGCTGACAATCTTTGCCACCCGTGCTACAGCCGAACTGGAGCGCAAGCGAGCGGAGGAAGAACGTACCCAACTGTTGGCTAGCGAACAGGCGGCTCGTGCCGAGGCGGAGGCGGCGAACCGGATGAAAGACGAGTTTTTGGCGGTACTTTCTCACGAGTTGCGATCGCCCCTCAACCCGATAATTGGATGGTCTGGGATGCTTCGCACTCAGAAATTGAACGCAGCAACGACTGCTCGCGCACTGGAAACAATTGAGCGCAACGCTAAGTTACAGGCAGAGTTGATTGAGGATCTTCTGGATGTCTCGCGGATGATTCGAGGCAAACTTTCCTTGAATGTGTGCCCGGTTAATCTGATGCCGATCGTCCAAGCGGCTATGGAGACGGTGCATTTAGCAGCTGCGGCTAAATGCATTCGACTGGAGTCGGTACTCAATCCCGCCGTTGGTTTGGTTTTAGGCGATCCAAACCGCTTGCAGCAGATTGTCTGGAACTTGCTCTCGAATGGGATCAAGTTCACGCCATCTGGGGGACGAGTTGAAATCAAGCTCGATTGCACTGGTTCCTATGCTCAGATGGAGGTGAGCGATACAGGCAAAGGAATCGAGGCTGACTTTCTGCCCTATGTCTTCGAGCGCTTCCGTCAAGCTGATAGTACCAGCACGCGATCGCAAACTGGGCTTGGTTTAGGTTTGGCAATTGTTCGTCACCTGACAGAACTACACGGCGGAACCGTCTGTGTTGACAGTCCTGGTGAGGGGCAAGGGGCAATATTTACGGTGCAGCTGCCGCTGATAATTAGGAGTGAGTTGAAAAGACTGAGGACTGAGCAAGAAAGCCCACTCAGTCCTCAGTCTTCATCAGTCTTCAGCACTGTACTTGAAGGGTTACAGGTGCTGGTTGTAGATGACGAGGCTGATAGCCGAGATTTTCTGGCGATCGCTCTTGAACAGTATGGGGCTAGGGTGACAGCAGTGGCATCGGCACAGGAGGCACTTGAGGCGCTGGAACAGGTAAAGCCAAATGTCTTGGTGAGCGACATTGGGATGCCCGATGAGGATGGCTACACGCTGATCCGCAAAATTAGAGCAATGACGCCAGAGCAAGGAGGACAGATTCCTGCGGCGGCACTGACGGCGTATGCTAGAAGCGAGGACAGTGAGCGTGCGATTTCGGCAGGCTTCCAGAGGCACATCCCTAAGCCAGTCGAGGCAGCTGTATTAGCTGCAACGATCGCTAGCTTGGCTAGAAATTCTTTGAATCTAGTTCTCTAGTTGGTGATGCGATCGCGTTGTTCGTCGCCTTTGTGTATTACGTTGAAGTATATTGTACTCACCCGAAGGTGATTAGATGTACTGGTATAACGGCAACCTGATTGAGTCGGGAACCCTGGAATTAGCGATTGACGATCCGGGGTTGCTTTATGGAGCTAAGGTGTTTACAACGCTGCGGGTTTACGAACAGTCGTTGGATAGTCAACTGACTAACTGGATGGGACATTGCGATCGCATCTGTTGCAGTTTGCAAACTTTTGACTGGCAGCAGCCAGACTGGGAACGATTACGGCAAGAAGCAGAAGCGTTAATCCCACACTTCCCCGTTCTCAGAATTACCATATTTCCCGATGGGCGAGAGTGGATTACCGGGCGGTTTTTCCCCGACGATTTGACAAAACGCCAAAAAGATGGTATAGAAAGTTGGCTAGCGGCAGAACCTTTATTTTGCCGCTCAATTCCCGAACATAAAACTGGGAACTACCTGTCTGCTTGGCTGGCATTGGGAAAAGCCCAGCAGATGGGAGCGAAAGAAGCAATTTTGGTCGATGATGGGGGAAATTGGTTAGAAACCAGTACGGGCAATCTTTGGGGATGGCGAGATGGTAAGTGGTGGACGCCGCCTCTGGATGCAGGAATTTTGCCGGGAGTAGCGCGATCGCAACTCATCAACTGGCTGGGAAGTCAAAATTTAACTCCTGGGGAAGTGCCTTGGGATGCTGACTTTGTGAAAGGATTGTCTGTTCTTGCTTATAGTAATTGCGTGGTGCAAGTCCTTCCGATTCATACCGTTCTTTGCCAGGACAGCACTTTAACTTTTGACCCTTTTCACAGCAGCCTAGAGCAATTGCAAAGCTTGTTTCAGAGCTACCAAACCCACAAAGCATCCCCATGAGAGTAAAAAGCTCGACAGAAGTCGCGGCTCAACAAACGAAGCCTGTCGGGAGCAGGCTAGGAGTCTTACGCCTGCTCCCGACAGGCTTTGGTAGCCCCACCCATAAGAGTGTGTGGGAGTATATTGTTCCGGCTGGGATGGTTGTTTTTGTGGCGACGGTTACGATGAAGATAGATGACGTTGTTGAAGGTTTCTATGAACCAACCGTGTCAAGGAATTCTGAGACGGGTTAACATAAGTTAATACAAATAAAAATTCAAAGCGTCCCCACATCCTAGAGCTTAGGAGGAAATTCGGTGAATAAGCGGTGGAGAAATGCAGGGCTGTATGCGCTGCTGGCAATAGTTGTAATCGCCTTAGGAACAGCATTTTTAGACAAACAACCCCAAAGCCGGGAAACCTGGAAATACAGCAAGTTGATTCAGGAAGTTCAAGACGGTCGGATTGAAAGAGTTGGTCTTAATGCCGACCGCACTAAGGCGCTTGTCACCGCGCAAGACGGCAGCAAGATAGTCGTTAACCTGCCTAATGACCCAGACCTGATCGGCATTCTGTCCACCAAGGGTGTAGACATTTCAGTTTTGCCCCAGAGCGATGAAAGCTTCTGGTTCCGCGCCTTGAGCAGTCTGTTTTTCCCCGTTCTGCTTCTGGTCGGATTGTTCTTTTTGCTACGACGCGCTCAGAGTGGCCCAGGCTCTCAAGCGATGAACTTTGGCAAATCCAAAGCCAGAGTCCAAATGGAACCGCAAACCCAAGTCACCTTTGGGGATGTCGCTGGCATTGACCAAGCCAAGCTAGAGCTGAATGAAGTCGTTGACTTCCTCAAGAACGCCGACCGCTTCACCGCCATTGGAGCAAAAATTCCCAAAGGCGTGCTGCTAGTTGGCCCTCCGGGAACGGGTAAAACGCTGCTAGCTCGTGCAGTAGCTGGGGAAGCAGGCGTGCCTTTCTTCTCTATCTCTGGTTCTGAGTTTGTAGAAATGTTCGTGGGTGTGGGTGCCTCCCGCGTGCGCGACCTGTTTGAACAAGCCAAGGCAAATGCTCCCTGTATCGTATTTATCGATGAAATTGATGCCGTGGGGCGTCAGCGGGGTGCAGGCTTAGGCGGCGGCAACGATGAGCGGGAGCAAACCCTCAACCAGTTGCTGACCGAGATGGACGGCTTCGAGGGCAACACCGGGATTATTATCATTGCTGCCACGAACCGCCCAGATGTACTGGATGCAGCACTGTTGCGTCCGGGTCGATTTGACCGTCAGGTGGTCGTGGATCGTCCTGATTATGCTGGTCGTTTGGAAATTCTCAACGTTCACGCTCGTGGCAAAACGCTGGCCAAGGATGTGGATTTGGAGAAAATTGCCCGTCGTACCCCTGGTTTCACGGGTGCTGACCTCGCCAACTTGCTGAACGAAGCGGCAATTCTGGCGGCTCGTCGCAACCTGACCGAAATCTCGATGGATGAAATGAATGATGCCATCGACCGGGTGCTAGCTGGCCCAGAGAAGAAAGACCGGGTGATGAGCGAGAAGCGCAAAACCTTGGTGGCTTATCACGAAGCGGGTCACGCTCTCGTCGGTGCCCTGATGCCGGATTATGACCCGGTGCAAAAGATCAGCATCATCCCTCGCGGTCGTGCGGGTGGTTTGACTTGGTTTACACCGAGTGAAGACCGGATGGATTCTGGTCTGTACAGCCGCTCTTATCTGCAAAATCAGATGGCAGTAGCCTTGGGCGGTCGGATTGCTGAAGAAATCATCTTCGGTGAAGAAGAGGTGACAACGGGTGCCTCGAATGATTTGCAGCAAGTGGCTCGTGTGGCGCGTCAAATGGTGATGCGATTTGGCATGAGCGAGCGCTTGGGACAAGTTGCTCTAGGTCGTCAGCAAGGCAATATGTTTCTGGGACGCGACATTTCCGCCGAGCGAGATTTCTCGGAAGCAACTGCGGCGACGATTGATGATGAAGTCCACAATTTGGTGGATCAAGCTTACCATCGTGCCAAAGACGTGTTGCTGAATAACCGTCACATTCTGGATCAATTGGCTCAGATGCTGATTGAAAAGGAAACGGTAGACGCTGAGGAACTGCAAGAGGTTCTGGCAAATAACGACGTGAAGATGGCAGCGATCGCATAAGGCGCGCTAATTGCTAATTGAGCGTTATATAAATTGGGGTAATTCTAGGATATTTTCTAGAACTGCCCCAATTTTTTTGGGCGTTGCATAATAAAGTATGAATTCAAGGTGCTTAGCCATGCAATGTCCTCGTTGTGGTTCTACTCATACCCGTAAGAATGGTGTGAAGCAAGGTAAGCAAAATCACATCTGTGCGGAATG
>NZ_JBHZGO010000049.1:0-16604 GCF_042747725.1 Coleofasciculus sp. H7-2 | reverse complement strand
TGTCAGAGGTAAAGCGGGAACTCCCGTAGAGTTTGGCACCAAATTATCAGCGAGTTGCTGGGATGGATACGTATTTTTAGACCGGATTAGTTGGGATAACTTTAACGAATCGGGAGACTTCAAAGCATAAATAGAAGCCTATTATAGCTACACCGGATATTATCCAGAATCCGTTCATGTCGAGCGCATTTATCGCACTGTCTTAGAACCGAGCTTGGTGTAAAGAAAGAGGAATTAGAATCAGTGGGCCGCCCTTAGGAAGACCTCCAGTCCATGAGAGTCGAGAACAAAAGAAGCCGGCTCTAGAAGATGAGAGCATTCGGAATTCTATTGAGGGAAAGTTCGGACAAGCCAAACGAAGATTTAGTCTCAATCGAGTCATGGCTAAACTTTCTCATACTTCTCAAACAGCCATTGCTATTACTTTTTTAGTCATCAATCTTTCTACCTGGCTCAGACGGGTTTTTTGTGTGTTTCTCTGCCGATTTCTGAAAACAACACCTGTTTCCGGCTTATTCATTATCAAAAGCTATCGCTCACCTCATGAGAGAAAACAGAAACTTATACTTTCGTGGGTTTGAATAACTAATCCATCCTTCTCCTGGTTTTCCATTACTTATTCAGCAAGCCCTACATATAGCGTTTTTTCGGGTTCAATCCCCCTGTGGTTGCCCTTACTATGTGGTGATGTGCGGCGAGTCCTGTTAGGGTGAAGGAGTGGTAGTTTCAGCCGATTCAGGTGAGGGAATGGGGGTTGCAGACGGTGACGGTGAGGGAGATGCGGGAGGGTTTTCTACGCCGATATCAAGTTGATAATCAACGGGCTGGGAAGCTTCGGAAACAACGATGAATTCGTAGTAGCCTGATTGAGGCAGCGTTCCCGACCAAGTTTTTTCGGTTGAGTCTTCGAGGATTGGCGGAAGCGTGCTGGTTGGGGGATAAAGGGAAAGCCGCAGTTTTGAACTACCGCTAAAGTTAAGTGCCAATAATTGATCTGCGCCAAAGTTGCCGATGTAGGCTTTTCCTTCGCCTGGTTGGAGGGTGCCGCTGACTCGTTTGCCCACAGCCCCCGGAGCAAAGCGAATCGTTTCCAGCGCGTCTTTAGATTGCACTGCTTTGACTTTCTCCCCAGCGATCGCGTGCCAGATTTGACCTATCGGCTGATTCAGAAAATCTTTGCCCCGCTGTTCTGGAAATATCTGGAAAAATGCCACATCTGCGAGATCGTAGAGACCGCGACTGCTCAGCCGTAGCTGGTTGACTTGCCCCTTCCAGCGATCGCGATCCGCCGCACCATAGCTTCCCAAACGCTGTCTCGCTGCGCCCGGTAATTTCGCCTGCTCTAGCTTATCGAGCAATTCAGTAGCTGTCTTGTCCCATTGCTCTCGCAATTGCTCATTTTCTGAGCCATTGCCCAGCGTGCGTCCCCGTTGATTGGGGTTCTGAGTCCAGAAAGCTTCATTCACCCAGTTGACATAGAAATTATAGTTAACGCCGAGACTCTGACGGCGATCGCGCAGCTGTTGCTTGCGTGCCTGTTCCGCAGGTGAGAACTGCGCCGAAGGATTTTCTTGATCGACTGGCGGCGAAGAACTGGGTGAGGGTGTGGCGTCGGAGGTTTCTTCCCCCGACTTTGACAGGGATTCTATCCACAGATTGCCCGCCCACCAGCCGATTCCAGTAGCACCCGTAATCAGCAGCGACACGGCCAAAGTTTTCCCCACTAAGCCGAGAAATGGAGATTGAGGTTTGGGGGTTGAGGTTTGCCGGTTGGGCGTTGGCGGCGCTAATGGATTAGGAGTTGGAATTGGCTGTGGTGAGTTGGCGATTGGCTGGGGTGGATGGGGAATTGGGGCACGAGCAACCACCATTGTCGGTGGCATCGGGGGCTTGGTGGGCGGCTGAGTGGGAGGAACGGGTGCTGTAGGTGGGTGGGCAGATGAGAGGCTCTGTAGTACGGCGCTGGCCGATTGATAGCGATCGCCCGGTCGTCGTGAAAGCATTTTATCCAATACTGCCCCCAGTGCGGGACTAAGGTTCACCTCCCGCCGCCAGTTCCACGAAAGCGTTCCGCCGTCGATTAGCTCTTGCGGCTGTTTACCAGTGAGCAGCACCAACATCGTTGCTGCCAAAGCATATAAATCGCTATGGGGAAACACAATTCCCCGTTGCATCTGCTCATCAGGGGCGTATCCGGGCTTTCCTAATCGAGTATGGATGGTCGCTGTTTCCATCCCTGGTGTTTCGCTAAATTCCGATTCCACCGTGGCTGCGACTTCCTTGACGCCGCCAAAGTCAATCAAAATGGGCAGTTGGTCAGAAGCTCGCAAAATCATGTTATCTGGGGCAATATCGCGGTGAATGACCCCCAGCGAATGGATATATTCTAGAACCGGTAAAATTTGCAGTAGGATCTGTCGTACCTCCGCCTCGCTAAACCGCGATCGCTGAAATTTCCGAGTATCGAGGAAAGCGCGATAGGTTTGACCTTCCACATAGTCTTGTACTAAAAAGAGGCGTCCGTTGCCTTGCTGGTTTACCCGAAATAACTCTCGAAAGTTGGGAATTTGCGGGTGTTTCAGCTTGTAAAGGACACCGGCTTCCCGCTCAAACAGTTCGGAAGCTTTCTGCAAAGCGTAAGTGCCTTGCACCTTGGGGGCAAATTCCTTTAAAACACAGGGTTCGTTGAAGCGGTTGAGGTCTTCAGCCAAATAGGTGCGTCCAAAGCCACCATGTCCCAGTTCGCGCACAATTCGATAGCGATCGCCTAGCGTCATCCCCGGCAAAATACTATTACTCACCACTGAAGGCAGCGGTTCGCCACAATGCTGGCAAAAGCGACCATCGATGGGATTCTCGTGTCCTTTGGTGCAATAGAGGGGCATGATTAACCTGGGGCAATTCTGTGGAAGATCCAGTAACGGTATAACAAATTGACCGAGATTGTACCAAGTGATGCGATCGATGAAAGCGATTGAAAGCGATCGCTTTCCCTACGTTAGCCCGATCTTAATAACAAAATTGAGACAGAGGACAATGCTGGAAGAACAACGTCAACGGGTACTCACAGCTTTTCAAGCGTTCCTGAATACTCCCCTCCAGTGGCGGCTGCAACAGTATCGCAGCACCTCCCCAGAAGCCGCTACGATGCAATTATTTCACGAGGTTGCTACGACTGTCCCCGCCTACCAAGCTTTTGTGCAGGAACAGGCTATCGATCCGGATTCGATACAAACTTTTGAGGATTTCCAAAAACTTCCCTTCATTACCAAAGAAAATTACCTGTTGCGTCACTCACTTGCAGACTTGTGCCGCAATGGACAATTAGAAGCGTGCGATACGATTGCTGTTTCTTCCGGTTCAACAGGAAAGCCGACATTTTGGCCTCGTTTCCTGACGGATGAACTGCAAATAGCCATTCGCTTTGAACAGATATTTCATGATAGTTTTCAGGCTGACACCCGCCGCACCTTGGCTGTCATCTGCTTTACCTTGGGGACTTGGGTTGGTGGAATGTACACAGCGAACTGCTGTCGCTATCTAGCCAGTAAAGGATACCCCATTACTGTGATTACTCCCGGCAATCACAAAGAAGAGATATTTCGAGTGGTGCAAGAACTGGGTTCTGCATTTGAGCAAGTCGTGCTGTTGGGATATCCGCCATTTTTGAAGGATGTAATTGATAGTGGCATGGCGCGGGGTGTAGAGTGGCAGCGATATCACATCAAAATGGTCTTTGCGGGAGAAGTCTTCAGCGAAGAATGGCGCAATCTTGTCGGAGAAAGAGTCGGTTCTCAAAATCCTTGCTATGACTCAGCTTCGCTCTATGGGACAGCCGATGCAGGCGTCTTAGGTAACGAAACCCCCCTGAGTATCCGCATCCGGCGGTTTCTGGCAGAATATCCAGATGCTGCTAAGGCACTGTTTGGAGAATCTCGCTTGCCAACACTGGTACAGTATGACCCACTGAGTCGCTTTTTTGAGGTTCACGAGGGCACATTGCTGTTTTCAGGCGATAACGGGATTCCGCTGATCCGCTATCATATCTCCGATACGGGGGGCTTAATTTCTTACGATGCGATGCTCCAGTTTTTAGCAGAATGGGAATTCGATCCAGTAGCGGCGTTGCAAGGTGAAAGTACCATCACTCACCCCCAAACTTCCAGCTTAGGGCTACCAGAACTAAATCCGGCGGCGCGAGCTACAGAAAGAGGAATTCCTCCCTTACCGTTCGTTTATGTGTTTGGACGGTCTAATTTCACGGTTTCCTATTTCGGCGCAAATATTTACCCCGAAAATGTGACGGTGGGGTTAGAACAACCCACGATTAGAGAGTGGGTGACGGGGAAGTTTGTCATGCAAGTTCAGGAAGATGCAGATAAAAACCGCTTCTTGTCGGTTGTTGTGGAGTTAGCGCCAGAAGTGCAAGAAAGTGAAGATAAGCAGGAAGCGATCGCATCTTCCATTCTTTCCCAGCTACTACGCCTCAACAGCGAGTTTGCCAACTACGTCCCCCCACCATACCAAATGCCGCAAGTTACCTTAACTCCAAGCGGCGATCCAGAATATTTTCCCATTGGAGTGAAGCATCGCTACACCCGCAAATAATTTCTACAATTGCGTGCCTAATTCGTGCATTGCATGGATAATCGGTTTCAAACTTTCCCCTAAAGGCGTCAAAGAATATTCCACTTTCGGGGGAATCTGCGGATAAACCTGGCGATGGATAATTCCGTCTTCTTCCATCTCTCTCAGTTGCTGCGTCAGCATCTTTTGAGTGATTCCCTCCAATCCTCTTTGCAGTTCCCCAAATCGTTTAACTCCTGACCATAGTTCTCCCACAATCAAAAGCTTCCAGCGTCCGCTAATTGCTTTTAAGGTAGTTTCTGCCGGACAGGTCTTCCTTTCAAGATTCTCGCTTTTGGCTTCCATAGTATCTTTTTGGGTACTATCTTACTTTAAAGTGCATACTTTACATTTTATAGTTACATTTTTTAAACTATACATATACAAAAACAACTCCCAAAAAGAAACAAAGGAGAACAAAAATGATTGAACCAATTATTGTAGATAAAAAACCTATCGTTCTGGCGCTTGAACCGGGTACTTACTTTTGGTGCAGTTGCGGTCAATCTCAAAATCAACCTTACTGCGATGGTTCCCATCAAGGCACCGAATTTACACCTGTAAAGTTCGCACTGGAAGAGAAAAAACAGGTAGCATTATGCCAGTGTAAATACACCAGTAATTCACCGTTTTGTGATGGTTCGCACAGTAAAATTTAGCATTCTTCATGCTGGAAGGCATAGCCTATCTAAACAAAGTTTACTTGCACAAATTAGCAACTTCTCCCATCTTCTTAGCCTGCGTAAGCATACGAGATAAATCGCATCTCTAAAAATTGGGTAACTCCAGGCTTTATCTAGCAGAAATTTAAGTTAAATAGGAGAGAAAAATGATTGCAATTCGGAAAGCAGAAGAACGCGGACACGCTAATCATGGTTGGCTCAATTCTTATCATTCATTCTCCTTTGCCAACTATTACGATTCCCAGCATATGGGATTTAAAAGTCTGCGCGTAATTAACGAAGACAGAGTGCAAGCGAACCAAGGCTTCGGGGCACATTCTCATCGAGATATGGAAATCATTTCCTACGTGCTAGAAGGTGCTTTAGAGCATAAAGATAGCATGGGAACCAGTTCCATAATCCGTCCGGGCGAAGTGCAAATCATGAGCGCTGGTACAGGAGTTACTCACAGCGAATATAACCATTCTAAAACTGACTCAGTGCATTTTCTGCAAATTTGGATTATGCCAAATCAAAAAGGATTAGAACCTGGATATGAGCAGAAAATGTATTCGCCTGAGGAAAAACACGGCAATCTCCGTTTGATTGTTTCTCAAGATGGTCGGGATGGTTCTGTTACTATCCATCAAGATGCCAATATTTACGCAACTTTGCTTGATGCTGGACAGCAGGTTGATTATCAAATCAAACCTAACCGTCATGCTTGGCTGCAAGTTATCAAAGGCGATATCAGTTTGAATGGTAAGTTATTGGTTTCTGGAGATGGCGCTGCAATGAGTGATGAAAACAAGATTGTTATAGAAGCCAAAAATAACACAGAATTTCTGTTGTTTGATTTGGCATAATAGCCGAGGTTTTAAATTTGGTTGAGGCGAAGAAAATGATTTCGGTCATGGATCTTAATCATACGGTTCTTTACGTGCCATAAGTCGAGCGATCGCTTTATTTCTACAACTCAGTTTTTGGGTTTGAAAAAGTCGTTCGTCTACAGGGGAGAATGGTATGATTACGGGCAAAAGCAAACTAGCAATGCAGATTACTCAATGTCTCCATGCAGCCATTCTCGTTTCTGACTTGGAACGAGCCGAGCAATTTTACGGTAACGTGTTGGGATTATCTAAGGTGGATAGAGTGCTGAAATTTCCCGGCGCGTGGTATCAAGTCGGCGAGTTTCAAATTCACCTGATTGTTGCCGACTCTATACCATCAGATTTAGTAAATTCCGAGAAATTGGGTCGGAATCGCCATTTAGCCTTCTTAGTAGCCAACTTAGACGCTGCTAAGGAGCATCTTGTGGCTCACAACTACCCCGTACAAATGAGCGCTTCTGGTCGCGCTGCACTGTTTACTCAAGATCCTGATGGAAACATCATTGAGCTAGGTGAGTGAGCTGTCAGCCATGAATCCTATACGAGCGCTTTTGACAACGAAGTGCGATCGCTATCTCAGATTCTGATAAAGATCGCCTCTATAATTCTATGCGGCTAACGTTTTTCTCCTCAATAAAATTATGGTTCAGATAATCCAAGCCAATAAAGTAACTCTCGGATACTTAGAAGACAAATTTCACTTACAACTTGCTGCCAACGACCATTTTTTTACAGAATGGGTAATAAACTTACCAGCACTTTCCGATTTAGAAAAACAAGCTTTAGACCGAATTAAAAGCAACTATCTCCACTTAACTAAGCGCCGCCCGATGATAGAAAGCATCGTCAAAATGGTAGTGTTATCTCCGCTGCTGGAATTAGCGGGTTTTTATCAGCCTCCCTTTGAAATTGACGGAGAACCAGGAGTAGAAATCTCTGTTGAGGACGAAGAAGAAGTCGTCAAGGGAGAGATTGATGTTCTGGTGTTGCACAACCAATTGTGGGTACTCGTCATCGAATCTAAAATTGGCGTTTCAATTGAAGTGGGGATACCGCAGGCTCTCGCTTATATGTTGGGCAATCTCCATCCTGACAAACCCATTTTTGGATTAATCACAAATGGCAGTCACTTCATCTTCCTAAAACTGGTTCAGGATACCAGACAAGATGCCTATTCCGCTCAATACGCGATGTCAGATGAGTTTTCGCTCCTCAAACGCGAAAATGACTTGTATCGTGTCCTGAGCATTTTAAAGGGTCTTGGTGGATTAATTATGCAATGAAAATTATTGCATATTCCTACACTGACCCGTTGCTTGAAGCTGCGCCCGATCCCTTGATTTGGGGTTGGGAAATAGATGGCCTTTATCAAGATTTGGGGGGGCGTCAACAACTGCGGCAGCTGTTAGAAGACTGTAAAGAAGAACCCGCTAATTATTTATTAATCAGACGACTGGCAGAACTGGGAGACTCGGTGGAGGAAGTATGCGATCGCATCTTTGATCTCGAATCCCTCGGCATTCAAATTATTACCACTGAGTCAGGCGCGTATCATCAGACACCCCTCCAACTCCTGCAAGAAATTCAGAGTCGGCAGCGCCGCCGTCGCATCCGCCAAGGACACGCAGAGCGGCGGCTCAAAGCGTCGCCAGCGCCTGGAAAAGCCCCTTACGGCTACCGACGAGGCAAAGATCGCTACATCCTAGACCGCAGCGCCGCGCCGGTAGTCAAAGATTTTTTTGAACAATTTCTGCTGTATGGTTCTTTACGCGGTGCAGTTCGGTATCTAGAAAAGAAATACGGCAAGAAAATTTCTGTGTCTACTGGGCACCGCTGGCTGACTAACCCAGTCTATCGGGGTGACACTGGGTATCAAAATGGTCAGGTTCTTTCCGATACCCATGCTGCCATCGTATCCAGGGAAGAAGCCGCGCAAATTGACCGCCTGCTGCGCCGCAACCGCCGTCTGCCGCCTCGCACCGCCAGTGCGAATCGTTCTCTAGCTGGGTTAGTTGTTTGTGGGGAGTGCCAGTCGCCAATGACGATTACCCGCGTCACAGCCTCTCGCAAACAGGGAGAATATCTGTATCTGCGCCCAACTAAGTGCTTTAAACAGCCCAAATGTCGGGCTATTTCTTATCAGGAAGTGTTGGAACAAACGATTGAGAGAATCTGCCAAGATTTACCCCGTGCAGTAGCGGCAATGAATGTTCCCAATATAGATGGAATTAAGGGCACCATTACCAATGAAATTGTCGCCAAGCAAGATATCTTAGCTCAGTTGCCGACGCTTACAGATAATGGCATTCTGGATTCAGAAACTGCCCAGTTACGCGCCTACAAACTACGCACAGAAATCTCTCAATTGCAATCGCGGATGGCGAGTCTGCCGCCAGTGGATTTACAAGCGATCGCGCAGGCTGTATCTATCTCACAATTTTGGCTAGATTTGTCAGAATCAGAGCGACGATTCTACTTTCGAGAATTCATTCGCCAGATTGAAATTACCCGCCAGGATTCATCTTGGGAGATTAAGCTAGTTTTTATCTTTTAGCGATTAACGATAAAATGCTGTTAGCTCTTAACACCGCAACGCTTACGCTAACAGAGTAAAGTCGGCGTTACACTTGGCACGGTGGTGATGCTAAATAAGCCGATAGATGATAAAAAAAATTTCCGTATGACTCTCACTACTGGTATAAATTTTATAATTCGGAACGAAACTAGCTTCTGACTGCTGTAAAACTGGGTTTCAACTCTGCGAGTGTTTCCAACTCTGAGGATTGTCCTACAGGATTAGGGCAGGCATGGCGAGAGTCTTCCCAAGTCACTTTAACAGGACTTACGCAAAAACTCTCTCAAACTCTGATTCCTTCGTGTCTAAAGCGAAGAGAGCGCTTTGCAACGCTTAAGCGGTTCATTTTTCCGTTACTGGCGCGTAAGTCGTATTTAAGATAGAAAATCCGGCTTTACTCTATAGATTTATGCAAACTTTATTAGTACATGGAAACTTACCTTGTGATTTTAGTCAGATGATTGAGTGAGATAAATCGCAGGTAATGAAGTTGGATTGCCGCTAAATACCACGGGCTTGGTTAAATATGGATCGTCAAACTTTTGCGTGGGGTCGTTCAAAAAACAAGATTGGAGGAGCTGACAGATGGGTGGAAAGGCTGTGGGTCTTAGGGTTATTCCTAGCGGCTATACTGCTATTTGGAATAAATCTGGGCGTACTGCCTTTACGAGATTGGGATGAGGGAACGGTTGCTCAGGTTGCTCGTGAGATTTGGCAGGCAAAGTTTGATTCTTTGAGATGGCTGTACCCGACGTTGGGAGGTACGGAGTATCTAAATAAACCGCCTCTAATGCATCTGCTGGTTGCTGGTGCCTACGCAATTGGCGGTGTGAATGAGTGGACAACGCGCCTACCTGGGGCGCTGCTGAGTGCCGCTTGTGTGCCGCTTTTGTATAGCATTGGTCGGGAACTATTCCGGCGACGCCTTCCCGCTCTTTTCTCGGCTTTAATTTACTTGACGCTACTGCCCGTTGTGCGTCATGGGCGTCTGGCGATGCTGGATGGGGCAGTGCTGTGCTTTTTCCTGTTGATGATGTGGTGCGTGTTGCGATCGCGCCGAGACTTGCGCTACGCTCTGGGTGCCGGTGTGGGGTTTGGGTTGATTTGCCTTACCAAAGGCATGATGGGATTATTGCTTTTAAACATCGCTCTGGTGTTTTTAGCTTGGGATACTCCCAGACTGTTGACTTCCCTCTATTTCTGGATTGGTTTGCTCTTGGGCAGTGTGCCGGTTGCCGCTTGGTATGGTGCCCAACTCCTCCACTACGGGCAGACCTTCGTGAATACCGGCATCTTCAGTCAATCCTTGCAGCGGATTTGGACACCCGTCGAGAATCACGCGGGTCCCCCCTGGTACTATCTATTGGAAATCTTAAAGTACGGATGGCCCTGGTTATTCTTGTTGCCCCAAGGATTGCGCCTTGCTTGGGAAAATCGCAATATGAGCTGGGCAAAACTGGTACTGGTGTGGATTGGCGTTTATCTAGCAGCCATTTCGGTGATGGGAACCAAACTTCCCTGGTATGTGCTGCCGATTTACCCAGCAGTGGCTTTAGCGGGGGGTGCCCAGCTAGCTGAAGTTTGGAATGCGCCCAGTAGTAAATCTTATCCCCGCCCTTGGGTACCGCTTTTGACGGTCATGGGTTTACTGGCGCTAAGCGGTAGTTTTTATTTTGCCGCATTTGGCCCCCAACCGAACTGGAATTTGCAATTGGTGTTTGCATCTGCTGCTTTGACTTTACTGATAACGGCAATTTTGGTTTATCAAAAAGACCTGCAATTTATGCCGCTGCTATTTTGGGGTACGTATGTGACGCTACTGATATTCATGACATCGCCGCACTGGATTTGGGAACTCGCAGAAGCCTATCCGGTTAAACCCGTCGCCGCGATGATTAAGCGCAACACTCCCATCGGTAAGCCAATCTACACATCCTACGATCTTGCCCGTCCTTCTCTGAATTTTTATAGCGATCGCCAAGTCATCCCCGCAACAGATGCCGAACTCCAGCAACGTTGGAAAGGCGACGCTCAACCTTATTTTTTACTTGACCAACCCACCTTTAACCAGCTGAATTTAAAGCCGATGAAATCGATTAATCAGGCTGAGGGTTGGCGGCTAATTACTAAACGGGCAGCCGTCAGACAAGTGAAGAGTCAGAAGCCACAGGTCAGAGATGAGAAAGCAGGCATCAGCCAGTAAATTGTCAATAGCACAACTTTTTGCAAATATCTCTAGCGATCGCACGGAAGCCATACTGATTGGTTAAGGTTTTCCCTAAGCTCCATCTCTGTGTGGGAAGGGAGCGGAACTTTCAGCCTTTTTCCTGGTAAAAAAGGATTGAGGAGAGATTAACCGAAATGGATTGCCTTGGGAAGGCGATCGCTAAGGATAACAATTAAGCTTTCACACATTAATGTTGCACATCGCGCGAACCATAAACCAGTAAAATTCTGGATGCTCTGTTTATCCAGACTAAAAACTCAAAATTTTCCCTAATGGTTCGCCTTTTGAAGCTGATAGCCAATCGCTCGCAGCTACAATGAAAATCATGAATAAAAATTAAGCTTTTTCTCATTTTTCCTGTTAACCCTCATCAATGAACGCCACTCCATTGTCAGATGTGTTGCTGCCGGAATCATCCGCACCAACTTCCCCTGCTTCCCGTCTTACTAAAATTCTCAATCGACTCCAACCCTCACCCGAAAGCGTCGTCCTGCTGTTGGCTGTATTAATTGGCACCGGCACTGGGATGGGCGTTGTCACGTTTCACTATTTAATCGCTATCATCCACAGCTTGATGCTGGAAGGTGTGATGGGAATAATTGCGGGCTGGGGTGCCTGGACTTTAGCTTGTATTCCCATTCTGGGAGGATTAATCGTTGGTTTAATGCGCCTTGCTTGGCCTGATTTTGGCCCCAGTATCTCCTCGCTGATTGCCGCTGCCCAAGGCGTCCGAGAGTTGCTACCCCTGCGACCCGTCACCAAGATGGTAGCGGCTGCTGTTTCCCTAGGCAGTGGAGCCTCTTTAGGTCCAGAAGGGCCTAGCGTGGAAATTGGCGGCAATTTTGGAATGCTGCTCGGTCAAGTGCTGCAAGTCTCTAGAGAAAGGCAGCAGTTACTCCTGGGTGCTGGAGCAGCGGCGGGTCTAGCGGCTGGTTTTAATGCCCCGATTGCCGGTGTTTTCTTCGCCTTAGAGGTAGTCTTGGGAACCACCTTTGCCACTTCAGCCGTTAGCGTCGTGTTGCTGGCAGCAGTTGTGGCGTCTTTGATTGCTCAGATTGGTTTGGGTGCCCAGCCTGCTTTTACTCTGCCCGTCTATGAAGTCCGCAGTCCTCTAGAATTACCGCTTTATCTGGGATTGGGGGTATTAGCGAGTTTGGTGTCGCTGACCTATACCCAGTCGATTCAACTGGCTCGTCGTTTCTTTCGCGGACAGGTTGCCGGTTTTGAGTGGTTGGGAAAGGTGCCGCGATCGCTTTGTCCGGTAATAGGCGGTGCTTGTTTGGGCTTGGTTGCTTTGCAATGGCCCCAAATTCTGGGCATCGGCTACGAAACGATTGCCGCCATGCTTCAGGATGTAGATTTTTCTTTGGGGTTACTGCTCGCCCTGCTAGCGGTCAAGCTGATCGTGACGGCGATTAGTCTGGGTAGCGGTTTGGTGGGTGGTATCTTTGCTCCTGCTATGTTCCTCGGTGCTTCCTTGGGGGCAGCTTATGGAAAAATTCTGGCAGCGATGCTCTGTGCCGCACCGATTCAGATTGCCGCACCCCCTGCTTACGCGATGGTGGGAATGGCAGCAGTTCTCGCTGGCAGCGCCAGGGCACCCCTGACGGCGATTCTGTTAATGTTTGAGCTAACGCGCGACTACCGGATTGTTTTGCCGCTGATGGCAGCAGTCGGGTTGAGCATCTGGCTGGTGGAGCGCTTCCAGCCAGCGCCAACTAAAGGTCAAAATCTCCAGCAGCTGGAACTCAATGTGGAGAAAGACCAGCAACTGGAAATTTTGCAACAAATATCAGTTGCAGAAGCAATGCAGGAACCAGGTTTGATGCTGAGCGGTTCTTTATCAGTATTAGAGGCAGGTCTAGCTTTGACGAATGGCCGCTGGCGCAGCGCTTTAGTAATTGATGATGCCGAGCAGTTAATTGGCATCGTTACTTTACAGGATATTAATCGAGCCATGTCTACAGCTCGGACGCCAGTCATTGCTCCTACTGAAACAGTAGAAACAAACAACGTTATTTGCAATGTCTCTAGCAATTTAACCAGTCATCTGGCTCATCAGCCAGTTGCTGACATCTGCACGACTGAAATTCTGTATGCCAACCCTGATGAATCGGTGGCTGAAGCTTTAGACCGGATGGCAGCACGCGGTCTCCACCAGTTACCCGTCGTTGACCGCGATCGCCCCCAACAAGTGTTAGGTGTGCTGGAACAAGAGGGAATCGCTCTAGCATATAGTGTCGCTGCCACCCGCAAGACACTGCGTCGCTATCTTCCTCTCAATCCGGTACCGAAGGAGTTAAATTTATCGCTCAAGCAAACAGTTTGAAAACTTAGAGCATTGCGATCGCTCATTGGTTTGTTACCAATGAGCGATCGCTAATGACTGCTGAGTGAAACTTTAGTTTAGGATGCCTCTTCCAATTCTTCGTCTTCAGCTCCTTCTTCTCTATCCAGTTGTCGCAGATGAATGTGCTTCCGTCCCAAAGAGATTTCAAACTCATCCCCTGGGTTGAGTCCCATCTGCTTAGTGTAAGCCGAGCCAATCAGCAAATTATGGTTAGACTGGACGCTAATTCGATAGCTGGCACTGCGACCGCCTCGTCCGTTGCCACTTTGTTTGCCGTCTAACTCAATTCCTTCAGCATCAATGAGAGCATTCAGGAACTTCATCATATTCACCCGCTCTACACCGCTTTTTGTAACAGTGTAGTAACCGCAGGCTCTAGCCTTTTCTTCTTTGCTGAGGCTTTCTAGCTCTTTAACTTTCTTGACTAGCGCTTCCCCAGTTAGAGGGTCGATCTTTTTCTTTTTATTCATCAACTTGGAGCGAAAAGTAAGGAATACAGAGGGTGTACAGCGTTTTCCACTGACTGTTTCTAAGCTAATTTTAGCTTAGCTTTATATCAGCTCATAAAACTATATCACACGGATTGGGGAAAGTTAGTTCAATCTATCGATAATTTATTAAACAGCAACCTTTTTGATCAAAGTTCTTGCTTAAGCAGAAATATCTGTACCTTGCGAACAACCGATGCATCTCGATGATCGGATTTCCTCACAGCATCAACCTGAGAAAAAATGGAGGGGTACGCTGTAGGGTAGTCGTTAGTCTATCATTAGCGATCGCTTCTCAGTTGTTTTTTTCTTCCATTGACTACCGACCCGTGACCGCTGACTAATTATCCATTACCCTGAGGAATTTTTTCCAGTATGAAGCTGACAACCCGTGGACACTACAGTGTTAAAGCGCTGCTGGATTTGAGTTTACAACCTGGGTATGGACCGACTTCAGTAAAAGCGATCGCAACTCGACAAGACTTACCCGCACCCTATCTGGAAAAATTGTTGATAGAGTTGCGTCGATCCGGGTTAGTCCAATCAGTTCGAGGTGCCCAGGGGGGGTATCAACTGTCCCGCGCCCCAGCACAAATTTCCCTGGGAGAAATATTAGAAGCAGTCGGTGAAACGATTGAACCGCTGCCTCGTCATACCCCTGACGCAGAGCTTGCTGAGGATTGGGTAACATTTACACTTTGGCACCGATTGCATCAAAAACTTAAAGAAGCGTTGTACAGTATTACACTGGCAGACCTTTACTATGACGCTCGCAGCTGGCAAGCCGCCCAAGGCGAAGAAACCAGTTTTGTTGTATAGAAACTGTCAGCGCTCTGGCAGCTTTGGTGTTGTGAATTTCCAAGATTTATTTGCCGCAGTCCGTGCTTCGCACCGTTTCGCTAACAGTCCTCATCTCTCAGTCCTATCATTAGCGATCGCTTCCCTTTTTGATTACATCATCGGCGATCCGTGGGGTTGGCCTCACCCAGTACGAGTCATGGGCGGGCTAATTTCTCGCTACACCCAGATAACTTTCCAACTATTTAATCATCCTCTCACACTCCGATGGGCTGGAGTAATTTTAGGAATTGGACTGATAAGTGGCAGCTACTGGATGGGGTGGTTAATCGTTCAAGCCGCGAACTGGCTGCATCCTTTTTTAGGAATTGCCATAGAAAGTATTTTACTCGCCAGTTGTTTCGCCGGTCGAAGTTTGAGAGCTGCTGCTGAAGATGTCTTGCAACCCCTGAATGCGAATGATATTGTCAGGGCGCGTTCTAAGTTGAGTCAATATGTAGGACGCGATACCGAAAATCTCCAAAAGCCAGAAATTCTTCGGGCTGTTTTGGAAACCGTCACAGAAAATGCTACCGATGGAGTGATGGCACCCCTTTTTTATGCGATTGTCGGGGCATTTTTACCTTTACTAGGAACTGTTCCTCTCGCCCTTGCCTACAAAGCCGCCAGTACCCTAGATTCAATGGTCGGCTATCGAGAAGCACCCTACACCGATTTGGGTTGGTTTAGTGCCAAATTAGAAGATATCCTGACTTGGTTGCCTTGCCGATTAACGGTGATTACCCTAGCTTTACTATCTAGAAAACCTGGGTATGTTTGGAGTATTTGTCAACGCGATGCGACGAAAGATCCTAGTCCTAACTCTGGCTGGAGTGAGTGCGCCTATGCGGCAATTTTGGGCGTTCAGGTGGGGGGAACGAATTGGTATCGCGGCGTTGCTAAACACAAAGCCTTACTGGGAGATGACCTCCAGCCTATCAATGCAGAACGCATTCAACGAGCCTTGCAGCTAACGCGATATAACTTTTTGATTTGGTTGGGGATAGCGATCGCCATCTTGCTGCTGTTGGGGTTTAGAAGCGGGCGATCGCTGGGAATCAACTTGATGACTCTTTAAATCGCCTGATCAGGTGAACTCAATGGGCGATCGCTGCTGACTAGGAGGAAGCATACCTTTGAATTTGGATAGTCTTTCACCATCGCCTGATTGTGCAACACCCAGGAACAGGGAGTTATTTTTGTTGAAACGATGACGATGATAGTTGATGTGAGCTTGTACACTGAGGCTGTAATTTGCCCGCAGTTATCACCGGATTTTCTTAAACCATGTCTCCCGAAGTTATAGAAATTCTTTCCGCAGACGAAATCCGTCGAACCCTCAATCGTATTGCTTCGCAGGTGGTGGAGAAGTCACGAGACTTGTCTGAGTTAGTGCTAGTCGGTGTTTATACCAGAGGTGCTGTATTAGCCAATCTGTTGGCTCGTCAGATAGAAGCGCTCGAACAAGTGGAAGTGCCAGTGGGGGCGCTGGATATTACCTTCTATCGGGATGATTTGGATCAAATTGGCATTCGCACACCCGCCAAAACTGACATTCCTTTCGATCTCTCTGGCAAGACGGTAGTGTTGGTGGATGATGTCATTTATAAAGGGCGTACCGTTCGCGCTGCCCTGAATGCGGTTAATGATTATGGTAGACCGGCGGCAATTTGGTTAGCCGTTCTGGTGGATAGAGGGCAGCGGGAGTTACCAATTCATCCAGATTTCACCGGCAAGAAGTTGCCAACGTCCAAAGAAGAACAGGTGAAGGTTTACGTACAAGATATTGATGGACGGGATGCTGTGGAATTATTAAAGTTTTGGTAATGTTCTAGACGTGTGGCTCGATAGTTAAATTAACAAGCCAAACTCATAGCGATTGATGAACAGTCCAATCACCACATCATGTAGCCAAATGGACTTGGAAAAACAAATCGTCTTGCGAGTGA
>NZ_JBHZGO010000048.1:0-198107 GCF_042747725.1 Coleofasciculus sp. H7-2 | reverse complement strand
CAGCTCCAGCTCCAGCCCCCGCACCAGCCCCCGCACCGGCACCGGCACCGGCACCCGCACCGGCACCCGCACCGGCACCAGCTCCCGCACCGGCACCAGCTCCAGCTCCAGCTCCCGCACCGGCACCCGCACCGGCACCGGCTCCCACTTCCGGCGGCACCACTGGCGTCGATTACAGCAATGGCGGTACGCAGATTGACTATGGTTCCGGCACTAGCGGCACTGGCGGCTCTGGCAGCAGCGGCAGTAGACCTAAACCAGTACCCGAACCCAGTACAGTGGGCGCACTCATGCTCACAAGTTTTGCAGCCCTGCGTTTCGGCAAAAGACGCAAGACAATCGCACAGTAGCGTTAAGGGCTAGTGAAGCGACTGTTTTACCTCAGTAGAGATACATATTTCAAAAAGAGCTTCTCACTTACGATACAGTGAGAAGCTTTTCCTCAGGGTGAATTTACTTCGAGCCAAAAAATATTAATGCGATGGCTATTTTAAAGTAGGAAAAACTTATGGAAACATCTGTTGAAGTCAAGGATATAAAAGTCAAACTTCTCTTAGCAGGGGGACATCAATACACTGTCTTTCTAAAGTCAGACGCCCCTTTACTAGAAAATCTGTTAAAAACTGTTGTGGCTCGCTCTTACAAGCAAGAAGATGGTTTTTACGGGTTATTCCAGATTCCGATTGACGAGGGTCACGCTTCTTTGTGTTTTCCAAGCGAACATCTGGTTGGTCTAGTTACCGAACCCTCAGTTTTGGTGATGCAAGAGGAACTTAAACCTCAACCAACTGATGTTTTAGCTTCTCCCTACGTGCAAATTGACAATTTTCTGACCCAAGAGGAACAAAAACAACTACTCGACTATGTATTAAAACAAGAGTCAGCCTTTGTACCTACCAATATTTCAACCGATGCGATTGATTATCGTCGGTCTATGGCTCTCTACTCCTTCCCTGAGTTTTCAGAACGGATAGTCAATCGCCTGCGAGCAATTTTACCGGATATATTTAGCAAATTGGGGATTCCATCATTTCCTGTATCTCAAATTGAGACGCAATTAACCTCTCATAATGACGGAAACTACTACAAAGTTCACAATGATAATGGTAGTCCAGATACCGCTACCAGAGAATTAACTTATGTTTACTACTTTTACCGGGAACCAAAACCTTTCTCTGGGGGAGAGTTGCTGATTTACGACAGCAAGATTGAAAATAACTTTTACGTGAAGGCTGATTCTTTCAAAACAGTTGAACCGCGTAATAATAGCATTGTGCTTTTCCTCAGCCGCTATATGCATGAAGTATTGCCTGTGAAATGTCCCTCGAAAGCTTTTGCAGATAGTCGCTTTACCATCAATGGGTGGGTTCGGCGTTAATATTTTTGCGCCTTCAGCCAGATTTTCTTTATCTAGCCTCAAACAGGACTTGTAGCGGTTTTCACTTTACTGCAACACACTCGGAACCTCACCCCCCAACCCCCTCAAAAGCTTTTCACAGCTATGCATTACCCATAAAGTCCCAGAATACTGAAGGGGAGAAGTATACCCTCCCTTGAAGGCTTACGCCTACGGGTGAGCGAGCTGATTGCTTCTCTCAGATTGTTGTCTTCCTTATGCTTCTCCGGTACAGATGCTCCCTGAGGTTCTCAGGTTGAGGGTGAAGCATTCGCGCCTTGTACAAGTCACTTCAACCCAAATAGTTCAGGACTTACGCAAATAGCACCACATCTCTTGGGCAACCACAGGGGGATTGAACCCGAAAAAACGCTATATTTATAAGCTTTGCGTAAGCCCTGTGGAAATTTGACTTAAACAGCTCTTTGCTCTTGATTGAGTGGAGAGCTTTTTAGTAGGGTGTGGGGCGTCCGGTGCAGGGCGTACTAACTACACAGACGGCAATTTTCAAGAAAATTTGCTCTGAACACAAAAATAGATGGGTTTGACTAGACTAAGATTAAAAAAATTACTTAATATTTGAGGACAAGATGGCTCCTAAAGTGGAAATTTATACCTGGAGCAGCTGCCCCTTCTGCATTCGTGCCAAGGCTTTGCTCGATAAAAAAGGGGTTGATTATATCGAATACTGCATTGATGGGGATGAGGCGGCACGGGCGGAGATGGCAAAACGTGCGAATGGAGGGCGCTCCGTACCTCAGATTTTTATCAACGAGCGGCATATTGGGGGCTGCGATGATACTTATGCGCTAGAGGCTCAAGGCAAGCTCGATCCACTCCTGCAATCAGCATAGTCAATTCGTCCTGAGTCACTGTTTGCGGACAACGGACAACGGACAACGGACAATGGACAAAAGACAAAAAGCTGATAGCTAACATGAAACTTGCTTTTATTATTGACCCCATCGAACGCCTAGATCCCGGTCACGATACCAGTGTGGCGCTGATGGAAGCAGCACAAGCGCTGGGACACGAAGTTTGGATTACGCAGGCGAATTTATTGAGTGTGGGGGATGGCAAGGCTTGGGCGTTGCTGGAGCCGGTACAACTGACGCCGGTGCAGCTGGTGGAAGGACGCTGGGTGGCAGAGTCGCTATGGTTTTCTGTAGGCGATCGCGTCTTACAACCGCTGGAAACAATGGATGCGGTTTTCATGCGAACAGATCCGCCAGTGACAGTTCCTTACCTCTACGCCACTTACATTCTGGACTATATCGATCCAGCGCAAACATTGCTGATCAACGCCCCCAATGGGCTGCGGGCGGCAAATGAGAAGATGTACGCACTTCAGTTTAGGGAGGCGATTCCGGAAACGATTGTCAGTGCAGATAAACAGGTGATCCGGCAGTTTCTGGAGGCAAAAGGGGCAGCAATTCTGAAGCCGTTGGGGAATAAGGCGGGAGAAGGGATTTTATTTTTAGATCCGAGCGATCGCAACTTTAATTCCCTGATAGAACTCAGTACCCTTCAGGCACGAGTTCCGGTGATGGTGCAAACTTACTTACCCGCCGCCAAAGAGGGAGACAAGCGAATTATCCTGCTCAATGGCGAACCGATTGGAGCCGTTAATCGTATTCCTACGGGTAAAGAATTTCGCGGCAATATGGCAGTCGGTGGTAGAGTGGCTCAGACGGAAATTACTCAACGAGAGCGCGAAATCTGCGCCCAATTAGCTCCTACACTGCGCCAGGATGGTTTAATTTTTGTCGGTATTGATGTCATTGGCGGCTACCTCACGGAAGTTAATGTCACCAGTCCTACTGGCATCCGGGAAATTGACCGACTTGATGGCACTCGTCTAGGCTATCAAGTGATTGAATGGGTGGAAAAGTTTAGATCGGAAAACCCTGCATGACATTCAATAATTCAGCCCAAACATCGAACCCGATTGGCGTAGCAGTGGTGGGGACTGGATTTGGTCAGAAAATCCACATCCCAGGATTCCAGGCACACCCGCGTACTCAGGTGGTTGCAGTTTACCACCGGGATTTGGATAAAGCGATCGCTCTGGCTTCTGCCCAGAATATCCCCCACGCTTGCAACACCCTAGAAGAAATCGTCGCCTTACCAGATGTCGCCGCTGTCAGCATTTCAACGCCGCCCTTTTTGCACTATGAAATGGCGAAGACGGTGTTGCAAGCTGGGAAGCATTTATTATTAGAAAAACCCACAGCCCTGTCAGCGACTGAGGCACTTCAGTTGTATCAGTTGGCGAGAGAAAACGGCGCGATCGCTACGCTCGATTTTGAATTTCGCTTTGTCCCAGCATGGCAGCGATTCGCGGAACTTTTAGCAGCAGGGTATGTGGGGCAACAACGCCTAATAAAGATTGATTGGCTGGTGTCGAGTCGTGCCGATGCCACGCGCCCGTGGAATTGGTATTCTCGGAAAGACCAGGGAGGAGGAGCATTGGGAGCCGTCGGTTCTCACGCTTTTGATTACATTAGCTGGTTGTTTGCACCCGTGCGGCGACTGTGTGCCCAGCTAATTACGGGAATTTCTTTTCGTCCAGACTCTAACACGGGTGAAATGAAGCCGGTGGATGCGGATGATACGTGTATGCTGATGCTGGAACTGGCGGATGGGACGCCCTGCCAACTGTGTATCAGTTCGGTTGTCTATGCATCCCGGACGCACGGGATCGAAGTTTATGGCGATCGCGCTACGTTAGTCTTGGGCAGTGAAAATCAGAAGGATTACGTACATGGTTTTCGCCTCTGGGCGGCACCGGCGGGTAAACCTCTAGCTGAGGTAGAAATTCCGCATCGTCTGGCGTTTCCCCAAACCTATACGGATGGGCGTTTGGCACCCTTTATCCGAGTTGTAGACAACTGGGTGCAGGCAATTGACGCCGGGAAAGCGATCGCGCCATCCCTCCGAGAGGGAGTTTATTCCCAGTTGTTGATGGATTTAGCCCATGAATCCCATGAAACGGGTTGCTGGGTGGATGTGCCAAGTTTGGACGCTTTCCTTGCCAGTCGCTCTTAACTTTTGCCATTTTACTCGCGGCTGAGTTACATTAAAACATCTTTTCAACCGCTTTTCCTCAGGGTGGGAAGCAATGTTACCTGTCGCAGTTTTCGTCTGTCTCGGCTGGATCGTGTCTGTTTGTATACACGAGTTTGGTCATGCGGTGGTTGCCTATTGGGGCGGGGATACGTCAGTTAAAGATAAGGGGTATTTGACCCTAAACCCGCTCAAGTATACCGACCCAACTTTGAGTTTGGTTCTGCCCATCGTCTTTCTTCTCATCGGTGGGATTGCGTTACCGGGTGCCGCAGTTTACATCAATCACCAACGATTACGCAATCGTTGGTGGAAAAGTGCTGTCTCCGCAGCGGGTCCCATCGCTAGTGTAATAGTGACTTTATTACTCATAATTCCCTTTTGGCTGGGTTGGGTGACACCATTAAGCGAACACTGGATTGGCCCAGCTTTAGCATTTTTAATTATTCTACAAATCTCCGTTATTCAGTTCAACTTGCTGCCAATTCCACCGCTTGATGGTTATGGCATCATTGAGCCGTGGTTGCCCAATCAAACGCAGATTCAACTTAGAAAGTTGAGCAAATATGGAATTATTGCCCTCTTCATTCTACTCTGGTTCGTAAAACCGTTAAATCTGCTTTTTTGGAAATCAACTTTTACAATTGCCGCACTGCTTGGTATTCCAATGGAGATGGTAGGGAAGGGATACGAATCTTTCAACGCAGATTCCGGCATTTTGTTAGTAGCGGCGATTGGTGTTTTTTTGCTAATTCGTAGAGTGATGAGTCCGCAGCACGCTTGTTATGAAAAAGGCAATAAGTTACTCAAATCGCAACAGTACGAAGAAGCGATCGCTTCCTATGACAAAGCGATTAAACTAAAACACAATTTTTGGGAAGCGTGGCATCACCGAGCCTGGGCGTTAGGAAGCCTACAACGGTATAAAGAAGCGATCGCTTCCTACGAGCAAGCGATTGTCATCAAACCTGATAACCCGGCTATTTGGACTGACTGGAGTGGGGCACTCGCTGCATTGCAACGGTACGAAGAAGCGATCGCCTGTTGCGATAGAGCCATCGAAATCAATCCCCACTACCCTTATGCTTGGTATAACAAAGCTTGCTTCTGTGCCCTACAAGGCAAAGCTTCTTTAGCGATTGATTCTCTGGAACAGGCAATTAACCTCGATACCAATACATTTAGAACCTATGCCAAAAATGAATCAAGTTTTTATCGAATTCGGCAACATGAGCGGTTTCAAAAAATGATTGGTGAATCGTAGCTAGTAGTAGGATAAGCATTGCCTACCTTCCCTTTAACTGATGAGCTGCTAAAAATGATCTGACATCCACGGTTCGGGACTTGCAAATATTAGCATTGCTGTCGATAAAGAATCGGCACTTCCTTCGAGTTGACCAATTGTTTGCAGCTGATGAGGTGTAAGTAAACCAGTGAATAAAGGTGATAAGCCTCGCACATCTAACTGTAATTCGCCTCGCCCTCCTCTTGTCACTTCACCGCGTCCGCCGGAAACTACCAGAACAAATTTTCCATTGTTATCGGGCAATAGATTATCTTGAACTTCAAGATGCAATTCGGCTTCTACGCCAATCGGATAGCCGCGCATTGATAGTGCTTTTGGCACATCAACTACTCGCACCAACCACCGTTCTAGATGGGCAATTTTGTATGTTTGTTCTGTGAGTAAAGACAAAAGCGGGTCTCCTGCCTGACCCTGCCAAATCACCTTGTCTGCTAGAGAACGGTGGTCGGCGAAGAAAGTCCACAGACGACGTGCTGCTGCTGGTGTTAATGCCACCATGTCTCTGACTTCGAGGTGATAGCTTTTGTCTCCCATCTTTTGGCTGAAAATGACGTAACCCTCTGGTTTGTCTTCAAAGCCAATTAGGTAGGCGTAAATCACTTCTTCAGGGGACTCGACGATGCCTTTCCAAATGGCTTGGTGGCGATCCAAGTTGCCGCTGGTAGCGATCGCTCGTTGACGGTAGAGTTCGTGAAATTCGTGGTGAGTCGCTTCCACGCGCTGCATCGGCAAAGTGCGATCTTTTAGCAGAATCGTATCTGTCGGCACCGCCAAACGGCAATAGTTCCCAGCTTGTTCGTAACCCACTTTCCGATAAAGCGCACTGGTAGAGGCGTAGAGCGTCGATAGGGGAATTCCCTTGGCGTGACACTCCTTGACAATATTGGTCATCAGCGCCGCCGCTACCCCTTTGCCTCGCTGCTCTGGCGCAATGCCAACGGTAGCAATTCCGGCGATTGGTACGCTAGAAGCTCCGAACCACTGACCCATGTGGAGAATGCCTAAGCCCCCAGCCGTCTGCCCTCCTTGGCGGATGACGCGGAAGTTTTCCAAACCAATCCGATTGAAATACATCTGCCAGCTATCTGGCGGTGAATTGAAGCACTGGTTTAAGATTTGCCCAAGCTGTTTAGCTTCTTCAGGGTTAGAAATCGTGCCGAATTCAAAGTTAGTTGTCATATCAGGCTGCTAATTGCTCATTGCTAATTGATTTTTTTACGATTAGCCATAGCAAAAAATCACGACTATAGACGCAGTGATTAGACCAAGCCAATCGGTCTTATTTTTCTAGCGCTGAAGTCAGGGCATAATAGGCGGGTTTGGGACGATACGACTTATCAAAAATTAGCGGCTCATCCGGCTTGTGAGTAAAGCCGGGAATCCAAGTATGGCGGTCTGTAAACCCCCACATCACAAAAGCCTTACACTTGGGCACCGAGAGACACACGCTCAGCATATCTCGGTAAACTTGTGCTTGGGCGGCAAATCTTTCTTGCTTCGTGCCGGTGCCATCCTGAATTTTTACATCCATTTCAGTGATATGAACTTCTAAACCTAGTGCTGCCAAACGCTTGATATTTGCAGCAACATCTTGGGGTTTTAGCGAGGATTTGATGCCAATATGCATTTGCAAACCGACGCCATGAATGGGGACGCCACGTTTTTGTAAATCCCGAACCAAAGTATAAATCGCGTCTGATTTTTTCCCCAGTCCCTCGCCGCTGAAGTCGTTGTAGAATAATAGTGCTTGCGGGTCTGCCTCATGTGCCCAGCGAAACGCCATCTCAATATGTTCTGGCCCAATCTTTTTTAGCCAGATTGTCTTCCTCAGCGAACCATCTTTCTCAACCGCTTCATTCACAACATCCCAGACGGCAAGCTGACCCCGATAGCGACCGACAACTGTCTGAATGTGTTCGCGGAGAATTTCTTGAAGCTGTTCGCGGCTGAATTTGCCCTTTGTTAGCCATGTGGGTAGGCTTTTAAACCAGACGAAGGTGTGACCGCGCACTTGCATTTTATTGGCTTTGGCGAAGGCGACAAGCTCATCTGCGTCTGTGAAGTCGAAGCGATCGCGTTCTGGATGAACTGCCTGAAACTTCATCGCATTCTCTGCCACGATGGTATTGAACTCACGCGCCACCACCTCCCGATAAGCAGGATCGTTACGTAAGGGTTGCATCGCCACCGCCGTACCCATTCCAATCCCCCGCGTGTCTGCTAGCGATCGCAGCGAAACATTCGGCGTATTCGCTGGTTTCGTAATCGCACCGTGCCCAATTAAAAGCATCAAAACTGTAGCCGTCAGTAGCATTAAAGCTAATAAAAATTGGCGTTTCATGCCTGTGACAAATAGGAGAGGCTCTGGGAATACTTATCATAGACTCAATCTACTATTCCCTATCTAAAGTATGGTTTGCTGCCTTAATCCTAATTGTCATCATCCTCAAAATCTTGATGGAAACGAATATTGCCGCAGTTGCCAGACAAAACTGGTGCCACTGCTTAGGGGGCACTACCGCCTTATTCAGCTACTTTCCGCTCAGGATGGATTTGGCAGAACTTATCTAGCAGAAGATATAGACAAGATGAATGAACCCTGCATCATTAAGCAACTGAAGCCGCAAGTTCAGGGAAGCCAGGAGACTGTGCAGCTATTTAAACAAGAGGCACAGCGCCTACAGCAGCTAGGAGAACATCCCCAGATTCCCACGCTGTATGCCTATTTTGAGGAAGAAAGTTATCTGTATCTGGTGCAGCAGTTAATTGAAGGGCAGAATTTGTTAAAGGAGTTAGAACAACGGGGTGCCTTTAGTGAAAACCAGATTAGAGAGTTGTTACTGGATATTCTGCCTGTTCTCAAATTTGTACATGAGAAAAAAGTAATTCACCGAGATATCAATCCCCAGGATATTATCCGTCGCCGGAGTGATAACAAATTGGTGCTGAGCAATTTTGGGGCATCTCAGCATTTGGCGACAACACAGGCAATTCAACCAGGCACAAGAATTGGTTCTTTAGGGTACACATCCTATGAAGAAATGAAGGGAGGCGCAGCATCTCCCTCTAGTGATTTGTTTAGTTTAGGCGCGACTTGCTTTCATTTATTGAGTCAGAAACACCCACATTTACTGTGTCTAGATCGCGGTTATGAATGGGTACATAATTGGCGGCAACACTTAGGGCGTTCTGTTACTAGCAATTTAGGTAAAGTTCTAGACAAGCTCTTGCAAAAGGATGTTAATTTGCGTTACCAATCGGCAGATGAGGTAATTCGTGATTTGTTGCCTCAAGCTTCGACTGTACGGTCAGATATACCCATAAAGCAGATAATAAATCACCTAACCACAAAACTAATTTTAGTAACATTTAAATTAAAACAGAATTTGCGCTACGAACTGTTTTTTATTCCAACGGTTTTCTTATTAGGATTAGTATTATTCAAAAATTATGGTTATATAAATCATATTTCGGCATCCATGATAACTTTTTCACTTAATAATTTATCTAGCCCTGGCTTCCTGCAAAAAACCTTAAGCGGGCATTCTTCTAAAGTTAATTCTGTTGCCATAAGTCCAGATGGACAGATTCTAGCCAGTGGCAGTCATGACAAAACTATCAAAGTGTGGAATTTAGAAACGGGAGAGTTAAATATTACTCTAACTGGGCATTATTACTCTGTCTATTGCGTTGCTATTAGCCCGGATGGAGCGACTTTTGCGAGTGCCAGTAATGATACGAATATCAAGATTTGGCTAATGCCGCAGTGAGTGCAGAGTGCGATCGCCAGGTTTTCCTTGCCGCTACGTGCTAGCATTAATAATTTGGTAGGAAGTCAGCTTAAGCTCTTTGAATGTGGGAATTTCAACTACCGTGTCACCCTTATAAACCGCTTCATCGTAATAGCCCTCATTCAGCGTTAAAACTGTAACCCCCTTATCTACTGGTTTTCCGTTTTGGTTGAAGTCGAGAAAGTCAACCAGCAGATAAATTGGTATACCGATGATGTTGTATTCCGCTCTTTTGGCTCAACGATCTCGACTTTCAGTTCCCGCACTAACTACTTCTACAACCAGCGGCGGCGGCTCTTGATCAAGTTCGATTATAGCTTCCCGCCTACGAAGGCTTTTCCACTGTTCTAAAGGCAAAACCGTAACATCCGGCACTCTGGAAGTATCCCGCCTACCAACTTGGGGGACTCTTACGCCAATAGCTGTATCAGTGCCGTCATAAGTTAGATATTCCTCAAAGGTAATCAGTTGTTTGGTTGTCGTCATAGCGATCGCTCCTAAACTGTTGTTAGGTTGTTTTTCTAAGAGATTTACTTTTCTGGTTGCTCTTAAGATTTCTGATACCGCATCCCCGGCAATTGCGACACTAACCCCATGAGTTCTAACTGCAACAGCGCACTGGAGATTGAGTTAGCTGGCTTACCAGTTTGCTGCACAATTAAATCAAAAGCCGTAGGTTCTGAGGAAATTGCTTGCCAAATCTGTTTGAGTTCTGGTTCCAAATCTGGTACGGGAGGCTGATTAAATAAGTCTAGCTGTTGCACTGGATCGAGTTTTGGGATAGCTCCCAGCATTTCTAATAAATGATTTTCATCTAGAAAAGGCGTCGCTCCCTTACTAATTAATTTTAAACAGCCTAGCGATTGCCGATCGTCCAACCTTGCAGGCAAAGCATAGACATCTCGACAGAATTCATTCGCATAATCGGCAGTAATTAATGAACCGGATCGGGTAGGCGCTTCCATCACCAGCACCGCACGACTCAAACCGGCGATAATCCGATTCCGGGTGGGAAAGTGTTCGCGCTTCGGTTGGGTGCCAGCAGGATACTCACTCAGCACTAAAGAGCGATCGCATATCTGTTCGTATAGGGACTTGTTGCGCCAAGGATAGACGACATCCACGCCAGTGCCAAAAACTGCCAGCGTCCGTCCCCCAGCTTCCAGACAGGCGCGATGCGCTTCTGTATCAATGCCATCTGCCATGCCGGAAACAATCGTGAAGCCGCTTTTCGTCAAGGCAGTGGTAATTTTGCCAGTCCAGCGTCTGCCATACTCCGAGGGTTGGCGAGTGCCAACAATGCCAATCGTTGGCGTAATGCCATGATTCTCCTGAAGTTGCACTTTGCCGCGATAATACAGCACTGGCGGCGGGGTAGGCGTCTCTAAGAGTAAGCGGGGATAATCAGCATCCGCTGGCGTCCAGAAACAGGGATTTTTTACCAAGTGTTCTTCTAAAAATTGTTGGGGATGCAGGCGAGATCGCTTCTCTACCACCCCCTCAATTGTTTGACGCCCAAACCCCTCAACTTCCCTCAAGGCGGCTGGACTGGCTTTCCAGGCTTCACTGAGTGTGCCAAAATGCTGATGCAAGCGCCTGAGCAAAATTGGGCCAATTCCGGGTATTTCCGACCATACTAGCCAGAAGGCGCGTTCTTCCATAACAGTTAAATTATTGGCAATACAGGGAACCTAACCCCCCAACCCCCTTCACTGCGAGGGAAGGGGGAGATTGACTACCCTTCCCTGAGAGGGGAGGGGTTGGGGGAGAGGTCATTTTATTGTGTTTAATCGCTTTCCTCAAGCCTTCGCCGAATGCTGTTGTTTGAGATAAACAAACACCGATTTATCACCAATATCCGGTGGAATTTCTTGCACAACCTTACGCAAGGCAAATATGACAAATAGAAGTGCCCAAACTGCCAATAATCCCCGTTCTACTGACACTGGCAATACACCTGTCAGGTGTCCCAACAGCAACATTGGCAGCAAAGGCGTGAGAACTTTAGTTTCCAGGCGGTTGAAGCAAAAGGCTTCTTTGAAATAAATCCCTGTTAATGCTGCAAAGGTGAAGCCGACTCCAAAAAGGGTTGTTGGGTGATTGTAGACAAATAGGGCGAGAGGTTCGCTACTTTGCAGTGCTAGCACCGTCGCCGATAAAACACCAATTGCCCAAAAAACTTGAAGTAGTCGGTGTAGCGGTTCTAGGTAAATATGGATGGTAAATAAACTGACGCCCAACCCCAGACAGAAACAAGCGTACAGCGGGGTGAGGAGTGACAATCCCATGTTTGTCTTTAGCGCCAGAAAGCTACCTAAAGCAAAGCTTAAAGCCGCTACCATTAAGCCGCTGCGGTAGATAATTACGCCAGTGCGATCGCTCTCGGTTATCGTAAATTCTCCAAACTGACCTTGGTAAACTGTCGAGTCAGACACATTTAACTGAGTCATAAAACCTATCCGAAAATTGGTATAGAATATCAGCGGTGCGGCTGTATAAATCCCGATTAGGAATGGAAATAATCCAGCTTAAGAAGCACCTCATGTCCCCAGTCTAGTTGCAGTTGCGACTGAGCATTGCCTCCGTTGACGGCAATTTCGACCCAACCGTGACTGCCAATTAAAGCGATCGCTTCTAGGTGTTGACTGTCGCTATAAGTCTGGCAACTGGGTAGCGTACATCCCACAACAACCGACCAGATTTTTCCTTGCACGAAGGTACCTGGAATATTCGTAATTAAGTTGCCAAAGCGATCGATATACTGAATGCAACCCGTAACACCTGCTTCTGTCTGGGTACATTCAGGGATGGGCAGTTGAACTAAGCTGGCTGGATCGATAGCGTGTCCCAGTTGTTCTAGAGGAACGCCGCTGGCAAGATGGGCACCCACGGGCGCAAAAATATCTCGACCGTGAAAAGTTAAACTGGGTTCGGTTGTGCGCCAATAGTTGGGGTTCGTGAGTTCGACGGCGGCAATTTCTGGTAAGGACGGGACAACCCTACTACTACTAAGAATGCCACTAAACAGCCCGTTATCTGGCCCCACCAGGAAACCGGCGGCAAATTTCACGGCGATCGCTCTGCGGCTACTCCCCACTCCCGGATCGACGACGGCAATATGCACTGTCCCTTTTGGGAAATAAGGGTAGGCATTCATCAGACAAAACCTTGCCGCTGTAATATTCTGGGGGGGAATTTCATGAGTGAGATCCACCACCGTCAGCGTCGGGTTGATTTGGGCGATCGCCCCTTTCATCACCCCTACATAAACATCACTTAAGCCAAAATCGCTCGTCAGAGTAACGATCCGGTTTTGATACATCTTCGTCAAGAGGGATTCTTTTTGCCAAACGCGGGTGCCATGCTGTTGATGCGACCAGAACGCGGGGCGGTTTGAACGTCTTAGTTTGAACGTCTTAAGAGTGTAGCTTACCTTCGGCAATGGCGATCGCTCTCAGACCCTGATTCCTTCCAAAGCGTCAACCCTTAACCTTATCTAACCAACTATGAATTTTCTGTAACAAACACTACCATTTTTAAAGTTTAGGTTATATTAGAAAAGTAGCAAATACCTCAAGTCGCTTAAAAAAAATGTCTATTATGAACGGAAGACGCCAAGATAACCAGAAAAATGCGGCTGCGGCTCACCGCGAAAATATTCAAAAAAGCTTGCAGCATCGTCTAGAAATCGCCAGAGCCAAAGGGGACGAAGCCTTGATTCGCCAGTTGGAAGCAGAAGCCAACTACTTGCACTAAACCGGAATTCAGAGATATTCCCAGTCTCAAATACCGAGCCTTCGGAGTCTGCTGTTTCCGTGCAAGTGAATTGGGGCAAAACCGCCACAAATGCCATTCCATGCACCTTAATCAAATAAAACATTTAGGGGATGCCATTTACTTGCGGCATCCCCTTTTAATTAGAGCTTCTATCGATTTGGGATTGTGGTGATACGGTCTTACTCCCCCTAGCGACCGCCCACCACGACATTTTTAATTCGTAGATGGGGACCCCCCACACTCACTGGTAGAGGCATTTGTCCGCCTTTACCGCAACCGCCGTTGATATAGATCGAGTCGTTCCCAATCGCCTCAATATCTTTGAGCGTTTGGAAGACATTGCCAGTCAGACTGACATCGGTAACTCTTTCAGCTATCTTGCCATTGCGAATCATATAGCCTTCAGCGGCGGCAAAGGTAAACATCTCGCCGTTGGTTTGTCCGCCTAACATTCGCACCGCATAGACGCCTTCCTCGATATCCTTAATCATGTCATCGAAGGAGTGTTCCCCCGATTCAATCCCAGTGTTGGTCATCCGCACCAGCGGCGGATAAGTGGCGTTGATTGCCCTAGCGTTGCCGGTGGGAGCTTCGTGCATCTTGCCAGCAGTTTCGCGGTTATGCAAGCGCTGGGTGAGGATGCCGTCTTTAATTAAATATTTGCGTTGAGCTGGGACGCCTTCATCGTCATACTTGAGAGAACCGGGTAAATCTGGCATCGTGGCATCATCAACCACATTCAGTTGCTTAATGGCTAAGGGTTTGCCCAGGGTGAGCAATTCCTGCATCCGAGGGTTTTCGTAGACAAAATCGGCTTCCGAAAGATGTCCAAAAGCTTCGTGAATGAAGACACCAGCCAGGTACGGGTCGAGAACGACAGTATATTGTCCGCCTTTCACTGATTTTGCTTCCAATTGACCGACAGCTCGTTTGGCGGCTGCCAGTACCTGGTCTTCAATTCCTTCGAGAATGTTATAGTCTGTGCGGGAATGGACGGATTCAAAGCCTTGGCGGGGGACAGAACCTTCTTCGCGGGCCACTGCGCCAAATCGACCCGACACATCCAACCGTTCTTGGGCAATACAAGTGCCGAGAGAATTGGCAAAATAGGTGATGCCGAAGCGATCGCGCAAATTCACCATCGTCGTCTGAATTCTGGGGTCGAAATCTAGCAGCAGTTGGTTATATCCCTCCAGTAACCGCCGCTTTTCGGCAAGAGAAACCCCACGCGGATCGCGCCCTATCTCCACCGCCACATAATCTTGAATGGGTTCCACTGGCGCTAGCATCGTCGTTTCTTTTCCGACCAGATGCGCTTGAGAAACCGCTTCTTCAATCCGGTCTTTCACCTCGGCTAAACCATTGAAAGTGACAAAACTCCAGCCGCCCTTGTGACAAGCACGAATGCCACCGGCGAGGGTAAAATTACGGTCTACGGCATCCAGCTGATGACCGCGAAAGGAGATAGATGTAGACTCACTTTGTTCTAAGCGAATTTCTAGATAATCTACCGTTGTGCGGTAAGGAGCGATAGCTGCCTGCAACCGATCTTGCATAGAAGTTTCCACTTTTTAATCCTTTTATTTAGTCCCTGATAGGGATTCTAGGCGATTGCTAGGGCAGGCTGCTTAAATCGTTTGGCGCTCAATTATTGGCTAATTTGTCCCAAAGCGAAGGCGAAATCAGATTAATTAACGGATTTCTCGCTTCAGTTAAAAATTTGTCTATATTTATCTTTGCAACATCTAGCTCAGCGGATTATGGTTGCAAAGAGCAAACATCTCGCATTTTGAACCCCTAAACCGTCTCTATGTCCCAAACTCGGCTTTGGCGATATTTTGCCAGCGTCGCTATGCTGGCTGCCATCTACGTTGGTGCAGCAAAACTATCACTGGCGCTTCCGGTGTTGAATAAGTACGTAGCGCCGGTTTGGCCTCCGGCTGGGATTACCCAAGGCGTGCTGTTTGTAGGGGGGCGAAATCTTTGGCCTGGAGTAGTGCTGGGTGAATTTTTATTTGCCAAAGTAGTTCTGGACGTACCCCTGCCTGTTGCCCTTGCCAGCAGCTTGGGTGCCACCTTGCAGGCTCTAGTCGGGGTCACGTTGCTCCGTTTTATTCGTTTGCGCCCCTCTCTGGATCGCCTGCGAGATGTTTTCAGTTTTCTCAGTCTGTCTGTGATGCTGTCTACTCTAGTCGCTTCCACTCTGGGTTTGACGACTCTTTGCTTGGCAAATCTTATCCCTTGGGGCGACTATGCGACGACGTGGTGGATGTGGTGGTTAGGGGATGGCATGGCAGTTTTGGTATTAGCCCCCGCGATCTTGACTTGGAGTGTCCGTCCCCGCTTAGAAACAACACCAGAGCGAATCATCGAGGCGATGGTCTTGCTGATTTTACTGACAACAGTCACCCAGTCGGTTTTCTTCGCCAAAACTGCTACAGCGATCGCTCACTATCCACTTGCCTACCTGCCCTTTCCTTTGGTAGTTTGGGCAGCCCTCCGATTTAATCAGCAAGGCGCTGTACTGGCAACTCTACTTGTCTCCTGCATTGCTATCTGGGGCACCGCCTTGGGGGATGGGCCGTTTGCGGCAGTTGCCATTAACACCGACCAAGCTTTGCAATTTTTACAAGCCTTCATGGGCGTTATAGCAGTCACTGCTTTGGTTTTGGGGGCAGCCGTTGCTGAACGCTCCTCAGCCGAAGCGTCACTGCGCTCTAGCGAAGCCAGTCTCGCCAACGCCCAACGTATCGCCCATCTGGGTAACTGGGATTTAGACTTGGTTAAACAACAACTGCGATGGTCGGATGAACTTTATCGCATCTTGGGTTTCTCGCCAGCAGACTTTGAGCCAAGTATGAAACGATTCCTGACATCAATTCACCCAGATGACCAAGAACGGGTCAGAGAATTGATAGACGTCGCATCGTATTCTAACCAACCCTTCAGCACTGACTTTAGAGTTGTTTTATCTAATAATTCTGAACGCATTGTCCACGGAACTGGCGAAATTATTCAGGAGCAAGCCGGTAAAGCCGCTCGACTCATTGGCACCATTCAAGACATTACAGAACAAAAAAGAATCGAGCAGGCACTGCTACAATCGGAAGCTCAATTACTCGAACTTGCCCACAGCCTCGATCGGAAAGTAACTGAAAGAACTTTGGAGTTAGAAGAAAAGAATGATGAACTCGCGCGATCGCTCACCTCGCTCAAACAAACTCAACAGCAATTAATTCAAGCTGAAAAAATGTCGAGCTTGGGGCAATTAGTGGCAGGAATTGCTCATGAAATTAATAACCCCATTAACTTTATCACCGGCAACATTAGCCATGTTACCGCCTATAGTCAAGACCTCCTCGACATCCTCAACCTCTACCAGCAACACTATCCCACCCTCCCACCGGCGATCCAAGCATATAGCGAAACCATTGAACTGGACTTTGTGATTGAGGATTTACCGAATCTTCTGGAGTCGATGAAAACAGGTGCGGAACGCATCCGTCAGATTGTGCTGTCCTTACGCAACTTCTCCCGTCTGGATGAAGCCGATATGAAGCCGGTGAATATTCATGAAGGCATCGATAGTACCTTGCTGATTTTACAGCGTCGTCTCAAAGCGCGTCCGGGGCATCCAGGCATTGAAGTGGTTAAAAATTACGGTGACTTACCACTCGTGGAGTGCTATCCAAAACTACTCAATCAGGTGTTTCTCAACCTGCTTAGTAATGCCATTGATGCCTTAGAAGAAAGAATGAAAGAGGAACAAGAAAAGCTAAAGGATGAAATTCCCCTTTCAGCGTTTCCACTTCAGCCGTTTGCGATCGCCCTTACTACCCAGATTTTGTCACCCACTCAGGTGCAGATTGAAATTTCCGACAATGGTATCGGCATGACTTCGGCAGTCAAAAACCATATTTTTGAACCATTTTTTACCACCAAACAAGTCGGCAAAGGTACCGGCTTAGGTTTATCGACTTGTTATCAAATTGTGGTAGAAAATCATCAAGGGCAACTCACCTGTCTATCGCAGCCAGGATTAGGGGCAAAATTCCAGATCGTCATCCCCCTGCGGCAGAGTAGTCATCCCTAAATCAGTGGTTATACTGGTAGCTTCAATGACAATGTGAACCAAAACTGCTGATTCAACAATCAGACAGCGCGTATGAAATTTGAGCTGATTCGCTGGACTTCGCATATATTGCGGGTTTTGTCCCGCAATCTGGACTGGATGACGTGGAATCTGTTTTTGGCGTTTGTACCTCTGCTTTTGAGTATTTGGCTATTTCGCAGCAGGCAAAAGCGATCGCCGATCTGGTGGGCGGGATTCTTAGCTTTTCTAGCGTTTTTGCCGAATGCGCCCTATTTGTTGACAGATATCATTCACTTGATTCATGATATTCGCGCTAACTACTCGGTGTGGATGATTACGCTGATTCTCATCCCCCAGTATTTGCTAGTTATTCTGGCTGGCTTTGAAGCTTACGTTATATCTTTAATTAATCTGGGTTACTATTTACATCGCCATGAACGTGGCAAATTCATCCTTTGGACGGAGTTAGCTTTGCATGGTCTTAGCGCCGTTGGCATTTATTTAGGGCGATTCCTGCGCTTCAACAGTTGGGACTTTATTACTCAACCGGATGCCGTATTCACTAGCGTGCTGGATGAATTAGTGGGCAAATGGCCTGTAGTGGTCATGGCTGTCACTTTTGTAGTAATTGCAGGCTTGTACTGGCTGATGAAGCAGGTGACTTTGGGGATAATTTTGCGAAGGCGATTAAAAGCTACCCAGCCGCAATCCAATCATACAGACTCCCCGACTGCTTAAGCGTTTTCTTCTTCCCATCTGAGCCTAGAAGCAATCAATCTAGATATCGTCACCCGCGAATTGGCGAACAGCTTTCACGAGATCCGCAGGGGTGCCGATATCCAGGTAGGTTCCATCCGGAAACGCCTCTGCTTCCACCCGCAAGCCGCTGTCTATCGCCGCCTGAACTACATCGCTAATCGGCAACTCTTTCGCCTGTAGCAGTTGCCCAGCTTGGATTGCAGCGAGATACTCGTGCATAAACTGGGTAAATACCGGCGTCCAAACCGCGATCGCCCACATATACTTTAAATCGCTAGTCGGCGGTTTTTCGATCGTTTGGTGGACTCGTCCTTCCGCATCAAAATCAACCATCCCGGCTTTATGAGGCTGATCGTTCGGAAATAATCCCAAGACAATATCGGCGTTACCAACCGCAAGCCGTGCCAGTAGCCGCACAAAGGCATCTTCAGGCTGAAAAAGGATGTCGGGAAAGCCCAGTGCTACCACCGCGTCTTGCACGAAGGGATAGGCTTGATCCAAGGTATAAGGAACGCCATAAGGCAACCCCATCATGAGATAGCCCAGGTTCATGTCTAGCAGGGTGCCATCTCCAAAATAAGCCGGAATATCCCACTTTCCTGGACGCAGCACCGTGTATGCCTTCTTAATCCCTGCCAACCGCATTTTCTCCAGTAGGTAATGACTAACGACTTTGGGGCGTAAGGTGCCGCTATCCACCGGGCGAAATCCAATCGGGTACAACTCTTTGCTCATAGGTAAGGGGGCGATTCGCGTTGCTTGCCCTCCTGCTGGTAGCAGTCCAATTACTTCTCGCTGGTGAATGCGATCGCTGTTGGTCATAAAAATGCCGATTGCCGTGAAATGAAACAGTAGTAGCGCGTCTAGGCTAATTTGTTGGGTAAAGCAACGCCTATAATGCTTGCAAATTTTGATGAGAGCGAATTTTATCAACCCAGCATTTTAGCCTAGACGCGCTAGTAGGTTGGGTTGAGGAACGAAACCCAACACGCATAAGCATTTGTTGGGTTTCGTTCCTCAACCCAACCTACAACTTATCAACATTTGGTGGAGGAAGGGATTACTGGAAATCCGGAAATATTCAAGCCAGAAGAATTGCACGAACTAGCTTTACCGATTGTAGAGCCTCTGTTACAAGAGAATATTGAGGAGGTCGTAGAGGAATACAAGGAACTGGCTGGAAAAGATACAAGTCAGGACTTACGCAAAGCTTATACATATAGCGTTTTTTCGGGTTCAATCCCCCTGTGGTTGCCCTCAGATGGTAATCCCCCTGTGGTTGCCCTTACTATGTGGTGCTATTTGCGTAAGTCCTGCAAGTAAAGTATTCCACGATATCAAAGAAATCATCCAATCTGCTTATTATCAACGGATTGATTCTTTGTTTGTGGCAGTCGGTGAACAGCGTTGGGGTCACTTTGACCCAGAATCGATGACCGTAGATTTACACCCTGAACCACAGGCGAACGACGAAGATATGTTGGATTTTGCCGCCATTCATACGCTTTTGAACGGTGGTAAAGTCTATGCAGTGGAGCCGGAAAAAGTGCCAGATGAGGCTTCGGTAGCGGCGATTTTCCGCTATTAATTAGCGATTGACCGCGATTGGTCATAGCGTTTCAAGATTGCTAAGTTTGTCAACCCCCCTGCTTCCCCAAGGCGGGGGGGTTGCATATAAGCTAGTTCACTAAAGAAATCGTTCGGATCGGAATCAGGGGGGAAAATCAAAATTTCCTTCCCCTCTTTCAGTGCATTCCGGTGAAGCGCGATAGCTTCTACCAACGGACAAAACATAATTGGAATCCATCTGCCACTGTAAAAACAGACAACGACACGGCTCATTGTGTACTCTTCCAGCAGGAGTGGATTTCGCCAAGGTGAAATCACACGAATTCTATTAGTAGGTATACTCTACAGTTGTTTACTATTAGAAGCGCGATCGCAACAGTCTTAAGTAGTATCTATTAACCTTTATCGGAAGGGAATTATCGGAAAAATCGGTGGTCTGAAAACCCTGGAAATTGAGGTTCTAAATACACAGGACAAACAGTGGGAGTGGGTTTGAAACCCGTCCATATCTGAGACTTGCTGATGGCTAGCTATTGATTCAACTGACGACGGGCGGCTTGTAAGAGAAGGCGTTGTTCGGCACGAGCGATCGCATTATAGGTTCGCTCAACGGCATCTAATTCCACAGAAATTGAGGGAATGCCCCACTGCACGAGCTGGTCGATCAACTCTGGATATTGAGCCGGTGCTTGACCGCAGATGCAGCAGGGAATTCCTGCCTGTTTTGCCATTTGGATGAGTTGCGCGATCGCTTGCATGACTGCTGGATGACGCTCATCAAACGCCGCCGCCATCTGCGCTTGGTCGCGGTCAACTCCCAGCAGCAGCTGGGTGAGATCGTTGGTGCCGATCGAGATTCCCTGGACGCCCGCTTTCACGTAATCTGGTAGCAAAAATAGAACCGACGGCACTTCAGCCACGATCCAGAGTTGGAATTGAGGAGATTGGCTGAGTCCGGCTTGCTCAACGCGGCGGCGACAGAAGGAAAACTCTTCAACCGTGCGGACAAAAGGCAACAGCAGGCGGACATTGGTATATCCTGATTGCTGCACCTGCACTAAAGCTGCCAGTTCTAGATCGAACAAGGCGGGATTTGAAACATAGTTGAATGTTCCTCTCATCCCTAGCATCGGATTGACTTCGGGGTGCGCCAAAGAACCACCGACTAAGTATTGAAATTCATGCGATCGCAAATCTAAAGAGCGATAAAATACGGGTCGCGGCGCAAATGCCTCGGCAAACTGACACAGTTGCTGGGCAAGAATTTCTTTCAACTCGCCCTCACGCTGCTGCTGGAGCCATCGCTGAGGGTGTTGTCCCTGCAAAACTTCCAGCAGCATTAGTTCGGAGCGCAATAATCCTACTCCATCCACCGGCATCTGAGCCGCGCGTTTGATACTGCTGGGTTGACTGAGATTGACCAGCAGTTGAGTCGCTAGAGGAGTGAGGAGTGAGGGAAGAGGACTGAGGACTGAGTGAAGAGGACTGAGGGAAGAGGACTGAGGACTGAGGACTGTAGGCGCTTCGCCTTCCCGAAGGGTGGGCTGAGGAGTGAGGAGTGAGGAGTGAGGAGTGGGGAGTGGGGAGTGGGGAGTGGGGAGTGAGGGCTGAGTAAGAATTTTCCCTGGCTTTTCGGCTTGAACCTCAACGCGATAAATTGCTCCCTTGTCGCCATCTACTAGGACGGCGTCGCCGGTTTGAATAAGCTGGGTGGCACCGACAGCACCAACAACCGCTGGGATGCCTAATTCTCTGGCAATAATGGCGGCGTGACAAGTCATCGCACCCTGTTCGGCAACTACAGCGACAGCCTGTCTTAGCAGTACCATCCGATCGGGAGTAATGCTTTTGACGACTAAAATCTTCCCATTAACGAGCGAGTTTTCATCTCCACCGGCATCAGGAAAGTGGAGATGATGGGAATCGGTTAATACATAAGCGATCGCAATTGTCCGTCCCGCTGACGCTGCCAGTCCCTTGATCAAAGGCTTTAGGTCTGGTTCTGGCACTGTAGGCGCTTTTCCTTCCTGTAGGCTGTGCTGAATCTGGGGTGAAAAGAAGGATGACGGAGTGAGCATAAAGGAGGAATGACTGATATCTACTGAATGCTGTAAGGATTCCTTAACCGCTGCTACTTTAATTTCGGACTCCTTCAAGCTAATTGCTGAATGCCCAACGTTCGCTTGTGTGAGATACAACTGCTCGCCTTCATTTTCTTTGGCTGGAGAGAGAGTCCACTCCAAAGTAAAAGTTGGGCCGAGTTCAGCCCTCAGTTGCTTCGCCAGTTGAATGAGAACATCTAAGTGTTTTTCTTCCAGGGCGTAATATTGTTGTTGCTCTTCACTGAGCAGATAAGCTTCTAGACAGCCATCTACCATCAACCCACGGTGGGCGCTTGTGAAATTCTCCGTGCCGTTTGTGTGGGTTTGGGCGTCCCCAAAGTTCTCAAGACGATAGGCACGGGTTTTACTGCCCAGATACCGAGTTTGCACTTCCCCCGTTTCTGGTTGCACCTGGTAGAAATCTGGAATCACTTCTCCTAAGACTAGCGCCTTGCCCAGTCCCCAGGTTGACTGAATTTCCCAGCACTCTGGAGTCGCGTGGAGAGTCCCGGAAGCGATCGCATCTAAGACGGGTTGCACTAAAATTGCCAAGTTCAGCTGAGCAGTCTGGATACCCGAATACTGCCAGTAAAACAGACTTCTGGCGCGAAACAGCTCTGCCCAAGCTAGCTTCAAACCCATCGCCAAGCTCTCTGGCGACGCCAGACAAACGTGGGATTCTAAAAGCCCAGATGGTAAAAGCAACCCGCTCGTCGCCTGGACTTTGGACGCCCGACTCTCTAAAGCCAAAGAGGGGCGCAAAATCAGCACCTGAGTTTGCCAACGCGCTTGTGCCGATTCTATCTCCGACACCCAAGACGACGGTAGAGTAGCGGCTGTAATTTCCTGCCGAATCGTTTGAGCGACGCTCTGTAGCTGGCGGGGATTATCTACATCCAGATGCAGCGAAGAATAGGGCAGGTCTAAGCCAAGCGGTGCCGACCATTGAATACTTTCGAGAAATTGACGGGCTGCGGTTGCCGGAACGACAAAACCGGGCACGACCGGATAGCCGCGCTGCATGACTCGGCTCAAGTAAAAAGCTTTGTCGCCTACCACCGTGCGGTCAAAGGGTTTAATTTGGTCAAGCCAGTGGAGTTTGTCCACTCAGGTGAAAGGGTAAATAGGGAACAATGCATCATAACTTAATTATTTATTCATCATTCCGAATTTGACCTAGCGATTTCCAAAGATTCGCCACCACTGCTACCAACTCTTGATCGAAGGACTGAGTGAAGAGGACTGAGTGAAGAGGACTGAGGACTGAGTGAAGAGGACTGAGGACTGAGTGAAGAGGACTGAGGACTGAGTGAAGAGGACTGAGGACTGAGTGAAGAGGACTGAGGACTGAGTGAAGAGGACTGAGGACTGAGTGAAGAGGACTGAGGACTGAGTGAAGAGGAAGAGGAATTTTTTCTTTCCTGATTCGCGTCTTCTACCTGACTCCTGACTCCTGACTCCTGACTTTTGACTCTTCACTCTTCACTCCTGACTCCTGACTCCTGACTCCTGACTCCTCAGTCCTCAGTCCTCAGTCCTCAGTCCTCTTCCCTCACTCCTGACTCCTGACTCCTGAGTCCTCAGTCCTCAGTCCTCAGTCCTCTTCCCTCACTCCTGACTCCTGACTCCTCAGTCCTCTTCCCTCACTCCTACTTGCATCCTCTCTACGAGGGGTAGCCGCACTGTAAAGGTGGCTCCGAGTCCTTCGCCTGGGCTTTCAGCGCCGACAGTGCCGCCATGCAGTTCTACAAGATAGCGGACAATGGCGAGTCCCAGTCCCAGTCCTCCGTGCGATCGCGTGGTTGTACTATCAGCCTGACGGAACAAGTCAAAGACATGGGGCAAAAAGTCAGGAGTAATGCCCGATCCAGTGTCGCTGATTTGGATTTCGGCATAATTGGACATGGGTGATAGGTGATGGGCGATCGGTAATTGGTGAGATTCTTCCCCATTCTTGATTGCCCATTCCCTATTCCCCATGACGATTGACAATCGCACCGTCACCCGTCCGCCGTCGTCGGTGAACTTGATGGCATTCGAGAGCAGGTTTGACATCACCTGCTGCAATCGGACGGGATCGCCTTGGACACGTCCGCAACAGGGGTCTAGCACTCTCTCTACTTGAATTTCCCGTGTCTGAGCTGTTGCCAGTACAGAATTGATGGAAGTTTGAATCACCGGCACTAGGTCAACTGAGAGGAGATTGAGGGGCAAGTTCCCCCGGATCATGCGCGAGACATCCAAAAGCGACTCAATTAGCTGCGTCTGCGCCTTAGCATTGCGCTCAATAGTTTCCAGCGCCTGCGCCGTCCTGGCTTCATCAAACTTGCGACTGCGGAGCAGCTGTGCCCAACCCAGGACGGCATTGATGGGAGTTCGCAGTTCGTGGGAGACAATCGCCAGGAACTGGTCTTTCATGCGATTGGCTTCTTGAGCTTCGCGGTAAAGTCGCGCATTGTCTACCGCCAGGGCAGCGCGGTGGGCGAGTTCAGAAGCCAAGGAGAGATCCGCCCGATTGTAGTGGCGACCTGATTCGGCAGTAATAAAGGCGATCGCTCCCAAGATTCGTCCACGGGCAATCAACGGTAAGCACATATAAGACTTGAAACCTGCCTTGCGGAGGATTTTTAAGTGTTCCGGAGCGCGGGCGATCGCGACGAGCAATTCGTCGGGAATCTCCGGAATGAGTTTTGCCTCACCCGTATGCAACACTTTCGCCAAACCACGCGGCACCTTGGGATCGAACGGGTAGCGACGCTCTACCTCCCATGCCAGCTCAACCTTTGAGGAGTCTGGGTGGGCAACCGCTCGGAGAGCGATCGAGCCATCTGGCTCAACTGTATGGACGGCGCACCAGTCGGCAAGGTGCGGCACCGCCAGATGCACGAGGCGTTCCAATGTAGCTTGATAATCCAGCGAGTCAGCCAGCACGACGCCAGCTTCCGAGAGGAATTGCCGTGACTCCTCAGCACGCTTGCGATCGTCAATGTCTGTGCAAGTCCCGAACCACTTGACGACCCAACCATTGCGATCGCGCAGCGGCAACCCCCGAACCAGATGCCATCGGAAAACTCCGTCCGACGCTCTCTTAAAGCGGCATTCAGCTTCGTAAGTCTCACCCGTATCAATAGCATTGTTCCAGCCGTCTATCGATGAGAGCAAATCGTCTGGATGGAGCGTTGGCTGCCATCCCCAGCCTTGGGCTTGTTCCAGTGTCGTTCCCGTGTAGTCAAACCAGCGCTGGTTGTAGTAATCCACTGCCCCATCTGGCTGTGCCGTCCACACCATCTGCGGAATCGCTTCTGCTAGGGAGAGATAACGCTGCTGCGCCTCTTCAGCTTGGGCACGCGCTTCCTGTTCGCGGACGAGCTGGAGTCGTTCTTTCTCAGATTTCTTGCGGTTGGTGATGTCCTCAATCACATACGCAAATTTCGGATGCAAACTGGAAGCTCCCTCAATCGGGCAGACGCTAGCAGATAGCCACTTCTTACCCAAGTCAGTCTCGTGAGGGTATTCAAAGCGGATGGTGTCTTTTGTGCGTTGAGCCAACTGATATTGATGAATCCACAATCGCCGGTATTGCGGCGGGACTCCCAAACTGCTACTGAGTCGATTTTGCATCGCTTCGGGAGTTAACCCATAGAACTTTGCTGAGGTGGAGTTATCAGAAATATGCAGGATGTCATCTTCCACTAACTCGACAATCCCCATCATCAAAGAAGCGCTATCGAAGAAGCTGCGAAGGATGGATCTTTCCCATTTGAGTTCTTCCAGTGCTTGGTGGCGTTCGGTGATGTCCTGAACTAGAGCCACGAAGTAATCAATTGAGCCGTCAGTACCGCGCACGCAGCGAGTCGAGATGCTGGCGTGGATCGTTTGACTATCTTTGCGGATAAACCGCTTGTCCATTGAGTAGCCTTGAATTTCGCCTGCTAAAACCCGCCCGAATTGCTCTACATCGGCTGGCAAATCATCGGGATGAGTTAATTCATCCCAAGTCATTTGCCTCAGTTCTTGCCGGGAATAGCCAAAGATGTCGCACAATTTATCGTTGACTTCCAGCCAACCTTTGTCCGGCGAACTGATGGCGATTCCGACTAAAGGAAGTTCAAAGTAGCTGCGGAAGCGTTGTTCGCTCTTCCGCAGTTCTTGTTCGGCTTGTTGGGCAAGGGCGATTTGTTCGCTCTTCAGTTCATTAGCTGCTTTTAACTCGGCAGTTCTTTCCCGAACCCGGATTTCTAAATTTTGATGGGAAGACTGCAATTCGCGCTGGCGGGAGGCGAGTTCGGTGGCTAAGGTGGCGAGGTCTTGATCTTGAGTTCGCAACTCCTGCTGAAGAATCTCACGGGCGCGTTTCATGGCGATCGCATTGCCCACCCGTGCGCGTAGTTCCTCGATATGAAAGGGTTTCATCAGGTAATCCTGTACTCCCTCTCGTAACATCTGTACCTGTAGCTCGTCGTCAGCTTTAGCGGTGAGCAGAACAATTGGGATAATATCGAGTTCCCTGATGGCTCTAACTTGCCGCACTAGCTGGTCGCCGGTCATTTGAGGCATCATCACATCAGTGAGGATTAAGTCGGGACGCAGGGCGATCGCTTTATCCAATCCTTCCTGTCCATTCCGGGCGGTCACGACCCGATTCTCTGGTGCTAAGCTCTCGGTGATGAACTGATTCATTTCCGGATTGTCCTCAACTACCAGCACCAGTGGGGATTGAGAATTGGGAATTGCACATTGAGGATTTTGACAAGACTGGTCTGATTGAAAAATGGCTTTGGAGTGGTAATTAAATCCCGATTCTAAATCGTTGGGCTGATACCGCAGTTCTGCCATTACAGAAAGGGCAATTTCCTGGTAATTTGTGGATGTTTCGCTGTAGAGCGATGGCGTCGAACGGGAGTGAAGATTTGTCGGAGTCAGCTTGTCTGGAAGGTCTGTATGATCTGCCAAATGCGCGATCGCAATGGTATCCCCACCCACAGTCTGGAAAAGATCGCCATTCCTACCTGCTAAATCTGACAACCCTTCTGCATGGCTGTCAATCGGCACGGGCGAGCGACTAACGCCTGAGGGTGCTGCTTGCGGCATCCAGGTCGTGAAAACTGCCCCGCCTTTTGGAGCCTGGTTAACTTCTATGCAGCCGCCGTGCAATTCGACGAACTCCTTGACAATGGCTAGCCCTAGACCAGTACCGCCAAATCCTTGCTCTTGCACGAATTCTTCTTGGCGGTACGGCTCGAAAATGACTTCCCGGAGTTCCGGTGGCACGCCTGGGCCAGTATCTTCAATGGTGAGGGTGAAGGATGAAGACGAGAGGGAGTCAAGGGGGAAGATTTGCTCCTCTCGGTCCCTGGGTTTCTGCGACTGAGGGCTGACTTCCGAAAGGATGCAGCGGATACTACCTCCGATAGGCGTAAATTTGAAGGCGTTGGAAAGTAAGTTGAAGCAGATGCGCTGCCACTTATCCGGATCGACACTCGCCCTAAGGGATGGAGGAGTTTCGACAACGAAGGATATCTGACGGTCTTCTGCGAAGGTTTCAAAGTTGGCAGCAATGAGCCGCACCAGCTCAGCCACGTCACTGAGTGCGTAGTTCACTTCCATTTTGCCTGCCTCCAGCTTGGAGACATCCAGCAAATCGTTGACTCGCTTGAGCAGGATACGGGCGTTACGCTCCACCAATTCTATGTCGTGACGCTGCTCTTGGTTGGTCAGACTCTGGGCCAGCAGTTTCTCCGTTGGTCCCAAGATCAATGCGAGTGGCGTCCGCAGGTCGTGGCTAACGTTGGCAAAAAATTGGGTTTTTAATTGGTCGAGTTCCTTGAGCTTTTGGTAGAGCGTTTCTAACTCAACGTTTGCCGTTTCTAGTTGCAGTTTACGCTCTTCAGAGGTCTTTGCAGAGGCAATCAGCGTCAGGACTTGAGGAACTAATGGCGGTAGTGCCAAGGCTGTCGTCACAGAAGCGATCGCTGTAATTAATTTAATCGTTCCCGATAGCCAATAAACGGGCATCCACAGTGTCCACACTTCTATAAAATGGGTGGCACTACAGGCAATAATGAAGACTCCAAAGGCTATAAATACCGAATGAAAGGGAATGTCTCGACGAGCTTTGTGGACTAAATAAACTAGCGTGACTGAAATCGAAACATAAGCCAATCCGATCAACGTATCTGTGGCAACATGAAGTGACACCAGCCCTGGTTTCCACAAGTAACAATGTCCGTGCGGGATAAAACCATTCGCGGCGAAAAGATTATTTAATAATTCAGGCCATAGCCACAGCCCTAGCAAAGTACAAATAGATACTGCCAGCCCGTAGCCGAGATCGGCCCAAGGTATGATGTGCATAAATTGATTTTTCCCTCCTGATACTATTTTGAGGGTTAAATCCCGACTTGTGGGATCGCGCCGCTCTAGTTCTTTGAGCCAATTGGACAAGCAGTGCGTCGTCTAGCACAGATGCTGGCGCGATAGCGAAGCGCTGACTTGTCAGTTCGCCTGCTGGCTATCTGCCTGACTGGCATACGCGGTGAGTGCTAGTGCTGGCAGCCGTCTCACTCTTTGTGTCGAATGGTTCCTGACTTTGGCAATCAGCGAATAGCCATCCTCCACCGGCATTCCGATGTCTTTTTCTGACATGATTAGAGTCAGCCATTATCCTGGAACTTTAGCTAATTTTTCGGTGTAATTCGGTGTGGAAAAAAACTCTGATTCTTAAAGTTAGATTCCTTAATTTTTCACAAAATTAAGCTGGGCGTCACTGGCGCGATCGCTCAAAAACCTATTCGTATTTTAAAGAAATCTCCCCCAAGGAGGAGGTACTGAAGATGAGGCATTGGAGTCGGACGGTAAAAGGTTTGCTAAATCTATTTTTGAAGTCCAACTGCCCACTGTGCCAGCGCCCGACTTCTAGAGAATTTTGTGAAGACTGTCAGCGGCAACTGCAACGCTGTCAGATTTCCAATCCTAACCAATTTTGGCAAGGGCAACTACCAGTATTTGCTTGGGGCGGATATGAAGGGGCAATCAAGAGAGCGATCGCTGCCCTAAAATATGAAAACCATCCCCAACTGGCTCGTCCGTTAGGTCATTGGCTTGCTCAAGCATGGCTGAATTCTTCGGTATCCGCTGAGAGCAAATTAACCGTAGTGCCCATCCCTATGCACCCCTCCAAGCTAAGTCAGCGAGGCTACAATCAGGCAGATTTATTAGCTCAAAGCTTTTGCAATTTTACCGGCTACCCAATGCGATCGCTGGGTTTGGAACGGGTACGGGCGACGGAGGCTCAGTTTAGCTTATCTGGCACCGAGCGAGAAAAAAACTTAGCTGGAGCTTTCTCACTAGGAAAAGAATTCCTTCGTAGCCGTCCATCTACATCAGTGCTGTTATTAGATGACATTTATACCACGGGAGCGACGGCTCAATCTGCTGCTCAAACGCTTGCCCAGCATGGCATTCAAGTCTATGGTTTGGTTGCAGTCGCCACTCCTAAAAGGATGAAAGATGAGAGATGATGGTTGCTACTATAGCGGTTCTCACTTTTATACGGTACAGTGCATGACCTCTGGAGGAGGAATCGGATAGAGGCTTTGAAATTAGCCCCCTTCCCAAGTAGGGAAGGGGCTTCAAGGGTTAGGTCTGACTGTACTAAACTCAACCCTTGAAGGCCTATAACCAATTACCAATTACTAATTACTGCCATGTGCAAGTTTGTGTATTTTTCCCCCGATAAATTGGGGGCTAAGAAAAAGTGGCACATGGCGTAATCACTAAATTTAATTTTTCCAAATCACCAACACCACGCCGCTGACAATCAGACCCAAACCTACCACACGGCTCAAGGGAATCGCTTCTCGGAAAATAAAATAACCCAGCAGCACAGAGAATACATAAGTCAGACTCACCGCAGGACCAGCGATGCTGAGATTCACCCGCGTCAGTAGCAAGATGTAAACAAACGCCCCTAAACCATAGCAAGCCAGACCCGCTAGAAGTTCTGGTGTACTGAGAATGCTTAAAAGATGACTGTTCCAATTAACTGCATTGACTCTGCCTAACTTCAAAGCTCCAGCTTTGAGCAAAAATTGCCCTGCAACGCTCGCTAGGATCGAAATCAGGAATAATCCAAATTCTGGTGAATTCACAGAAATATCAATAAAGTGAGGAGATCCGTCTCTAAGTTTACAGCCATCCGAGGCAGAGCCAGAGCTAGAATCGACTCAAAGCGATCGCAACGTAAATTCAAGCAAATCAGAGTGTTATGACGAGCGTACTTAAATCTCCCTACACCAGCGAGCAAATGGCGGTTTGGATACGCGGCTTGCTAATGGTTGCCTGGGCAGACGGCAATTTTGACGCCGAAGAACAAAAATTAATTTCATCGCTGACTCAGAACGAAGTAGCGCCCAAAACAGATTTGGGATCGCTCGAACCGATTACTGCCGATGAATTAGCAGCGGCTTTTAAGCAAGACGCCAGAGGCGCAGAAGATTTCCTGCGTACCGCTGTTATGGTGGCAGTAGCAGATGGCGTTTATTCCTCCAGCGAAGATGAATTGCTATTCCAATTTTGTCAGGCATTGGGACAGCAGCCAAAGGCGCTTTTATTGCTGCGGCAAACGCTTATTCCTACCCCAGAAAGCGAGATTTCTTCTGACTCGGATAAAGGAGTAGCGGCTCGCATTCGGCAGCGGGATGTGCTGCGACCAGTACGGGTATGGCTAGATGGGTTAGAAATTCACGATCCGCGATTAGCAAGATTCTTGTGCAAAATGATTCCTTCCCAGTGCCCGTTTGAGCGCGATGTCAAGCTATTTGGTCACAAAATTGTCCACATCCCACCGCTATGTAAGCTCAATCCCATCTACGAGCAATTAGTGGGTTTGCGCTTCCGAGCTTTGTCCTATTTGGCGGATGATTGTGGTGAAGATGTGTCACCGTATTGTTAATGGAAGACTGGCTAATGGCTAATGGTTCATGATTCATGGTTCATGGTTCATGGCATCCCGGAGCAAACTATCAGTAACAATTAGCAATTAGCAAAGGAAATTTATGCAATTTATCGATCAGGTAGAAGTTGAAGTTGAGGCTGGGAAAGGCGGCGATGGAATTGTCGCTTTTCGACGGGAAAAATATGTGCCAGCTGGGGGACCATCCGGGGGAAATGGCGGTCGCGGTGGTTCGCTGATTCTAGAGGTGGTTGAGAATTTGCAAACCTTGCTGGACTTCAAGTATACCCATCGTTTCAAGGCTGAAGATGGTTCGCGCGGAGGGCCAAATAATCGCACGGGTGCAGCGGGGCGCGATCGCGTGATTCATATTCCCCGTGGCACGATGGTTTATGATGCCGAAACGGATGAGTTGTTGGGCGATTTGGTCGAGACAGGGCAAACTTTCTGTGTGGCTCAGGGTGGCAAGGGAGGGCTGGGAAATCAGCACTTCCTGAGCAACCGGAATCGAGCGCCGGATTATGCTTTAGACGGGTTGCCAGGTGAAAAACGGCAGTTGCGTTTGGAATTGAAGCTCTTAGCTGAGGTGGGGATTATTGGTTTACCCAATGCCGGTAAGTCTACGCTGATTTCGGCGATTTCAGCGGCACGACCGAAGGTAGCAGATTATCCTTTTACAACGTTGGTGCCGAATTTGGGTGTGGTACGCAAACCCAGCGGCGACGGCACTGTATTTGCTGATATTCCTGGTTTAATTGAGGGTGCCCATACGGGTGCCGGGTTGGGACACGACTTTTTGCGTCATATCGAGCGCACCCGATTACTGCTGCACTTGATTGATGCGACCAGCGAAGATCCCATCGGCGCGTATCAAACCATACAGCAAGAGTTGCACTCTTACGGTCGGGGACTGGCAGATCGTCCGCAAATTGTGGCACTGAGCAAGGTGGATGCGATCGATCCAGATAATGATGTGGAAGCGATCGCGCAACAGCTTCGTCAGTTAAGTCATGCACCAGTTTTCCTGATTTCAGCAGTTGCTCGGATTGGACTAGACCCAATGTTACAGGAAGTTTGGCAAACCCTCGCTCAACTGGATGAACTAGCAACCATTAATAATTAGAAAGTAAAAATGTCCGACGACTCGCATTCGCGGCTAAACAAACAAAGCCTGCCGAAGGCAGGCTTTGTTTGTTTAGCCCCAGGCTAGAAGCCTGTGGGCGTATATTTGCTGTCATCGGGATGCTCCCCCTACAAGATTAATTAATCCCACCTTTCGTTTACCTTAGAAGTGCAGATCATTTCGTTGCGACTACAGCAAGATTCCAGGCAAAACGCTTCATTAAAGGAATCTTTTTCAAACCTGCATCCATCTTCTCTAACCGTTGATAATTAGGTGCTAATCTTTCATGTTCAATAATAATTTTCTTCCAGTAACGCTCCTGATTTGGATCGATTTTTTCAATCAAATAGAAGCGTAAAAAAATCCACAGCGTCGCCAACCAAAACGTATCGTAAGACGTTTCTGAAAACTGGGATTTTACAAAATTTACAATATTAATATCCAGCGGCGTTTCATCTTCAGTTCGCACTTTCGTAGCAATCCGCCGGTACACATTAATGACTGGATTGTGTTTCAGGGGGTCCCAAAAACAAGCTTTTCCACCTGGTTTAAGAACCCGGTGCATTTCCCGAATTGCGAGTTTCGGGTTTGGCAAATGGTGCAACAAATTCGAGGCGTAGACGATATCGAAGCTATTATCAGGACAGTCGAGAGCGATCGCATTCATGGTTCGCCCCTCAATCTCGACGCCGTTCCTCACTGCCAGTTGCAGCGCTACTTCCACCATGCCAGGAGAGTAGTCAGATGCCACGCACAGCGCCCCTTTTTTGGCAAAGTAAACGCTATTTTCTCCAGCACCACACCCTAAATCGAGAAGCCTTTTGCCTCTGATATCTCCCAGTTTTCTGAGGATGAAACGGTTTTCAGGGGCAGTACAAGCTTCAAAATAATCTTTAACTTTGATTCCATCTACATCAATGGTGGATGCCCATTGATCGTGGAATTTTTTCTCTTTGTCAAAAATATCCATGATTAAGAATTAAACGCTCTCGGTACGCAAAGGTAAGCACTCTCGGTACGCAAAGGATAATCTCACTTTGCGTACCTCTGTTGCTGTTTGCGTTTTATACTTTTTGAGAAATTACGGCTGAGCGCGTCTCTTCTTTTTCCAAGGCAGCATACAACCGATTCAGGGCGTTGACATAGGCTTGGGCGGAGGCGACGATGATATCGGTGTTGGCAGCATGACCGGAGAATACTCGATCGTGGTGCCGTAGGCGAATCGTGACTTCTCCGATGGCGTCAATTCCAGCGGTTACAGATTGAACGGAAAATTCAATCAGTTGGTTGGGGACGTTGACGACGCGATTGATTGCTTTATAAACGGCATCTACGGGTCCCGTACCAATAGCGGCGTCTGTGAGTTCAACTCCGGCAGGAGTGCGAAGTGTTACGGTTGCGGTAGGCTGGGAGTTGCTACCGCAAGATACTTGCACCAATTCTAAGCGGAAAAGTTCTGGGGCTTGTTGGATTTCATCGTTAGCGATCGCTTCCAAATCCCAATCGGTGATTTCTTTCTTTTTATCCGCTAAGTCTTTGAACTTCAGAAAGGCTTTATTTAACTCGCTTTCTGATAGTTCAAATCCCAATTCTTTCAGTCGAGCGCTAAAGGCATGGCGACCGGAATGTTTGCCCAGTACAATCTGATTATCGGTTAAGCCGATAGATTGGGCATCCATTATTTCGTAGGTGAGCTTGTTTTTCAGCACCCCATCTTGGTGAATGCCAGACTCGTGTGCAAAGGCATTTGCGCCCACAATTGCTTTATTTGGCTGCACCAACATCCCTGTTAAGTTAGAAACTAACCGGGATGTTTTGTAAATCTGCTTTGTATCAATATTCGTGAGGGGTTCTTCTGAGTCTGCTGGGCGTCCTAAAAATGGATTGTAATACTGACGCCGGACGTGGAGTGCCATCACCAATTCTTCCAGCGACGCATTCCCCGCTCTTTCGCCAATGCCGTTGATGGTGCATTCTAGCTGTAGTGCGCCATTTTTCACGGCTTCCAAGAAGTTGGCAACCGCCAAGCCTAAGTCATTATGACCGTGTACGGAAATGATTGCTTGGTCAATATTCGGCACGTTCTCTTTAATTCCCTTAATTAAGTCACCAAACTCACTGGGAGTCATGTAACCAACTGTATCGGGAATATTGACGGTTTTGGCACCCGCTGCAATCGTCCGCTCTAAAACTTGGTAGAGGAAATCTGGATCGGAGCGAGCGGCATCCATTGGGGAGAATTCTACATCATCCATGAAGGATTTAGCGTAGGCGACCATTTCTTCTGCGATCGCTAACACTTCAGCCCTTGTCTTTCTTAGCTGATATTCTAAGTGAATATCAGATGTCGATATAAATGTGTGAATCCTACCCTTTACCGCCGGTTTTAGCGATTCTGCGGCGGCTTCAATATCTGCTTTGATCGCTCTTGCCAAACTACAGATAACGGGACCCTCTTGTGTCCCTACTGTCTTCGCAATTTTCTGAATTGCCTCGAAATCTCCTGGGCTAGCATAAGCGAAACCCGCTTCAATCACATCCACGCCCAAACGAGCCAATTGTCGCGCAATACTCAGCTTTTCGTCTACATTCAGAGTCGCGCCTGGACACTGTTCCCCATCTCGAAGGGTCGTATCGAAAATAATAATCCGGTCTTGGTTAGGTTGAACTTTCATAGGTCAAAAAAAACACATCTTTCAACTTTGATTCATTAGCCGTTAGTCATTAGTTCTTGCTAATTAGTTATAGCCAAAAAAACTAAGGTTTGAGGGCTAATATTCAGTTTTTTCAATAAATTCCCGAATTTCGTTCAGGTCTATGTAGCGGTCTGTTGCATTTCTCAGCTCTCTAGCTATCATTCCTTCAGTAGACACTACTGTAATATGTGTATTTTTAGAACGTAACAATTCGATGGCTCGTTCAAAATCCCCATCTCCACTGAATAAAATTACCCGGTCGTACTGCTCTACTGTATTAAACATATCGACAACAATTTCAATATCTAAGTTTGCCTTTTGCGAATAGCGCCCGGAAGTGTCATCGTAATATTCTTTAAGAATTTTCGTGCGGACGGTGTATCCCAGGCTAATTAGTGCGTCTCGAAATCCCCGCTGATCCTGTGGATCTTTTAGCCCGGTGTACCAGAAGGCATTGATCAGATTTGTATCTGGCTGTTCCTTTCTGAAGTACTCCAATACTCGTCTAGGATCGAAAAACCAACCATTTTTTTGTTGAGCGTAGAACATATTGTTCCCGTCTACAAAAATAGAAAGACGGTTCATTAAGCAAGCCATAGAAACTAAGACCTAAAATTTGTAGGAAAGAATTTAAGCGGAATGATTTATTCTAGCAATTTGTTACGAATAGTTATTCATAAGTACTTTAGTGCAATCCCAATTCTTTTTTATCTTTCCGTACCCAAACCACACTGGCATTCAGGGGGTTTTCAGGGCAAAATCGGCGATTAAAGTCTAAAAAGGGGAACAGCACTGATAAAGTCAAACATAACTTCTTCTTTAAACTCTACCTTAGTTGAGGACTCTGTTACTGTCCTAGTGGGCACTATCTTATAGTTAGGGCAAGCATTTAGGCACTGCCTTTATAGTATTTACAGGTAGGAACACCAATCACTCCAACTACCAGCATATAGCTTGCCAGTCTGAAGTCCGGCTATTTCCAAAGACAATAGATTAACGCAGGCGGTGACGCCAGAACCGCAGTAGACTAAAACCTCCTCAGCTTGTTCTAAGCCTACCCATCGTTCGCGTTGTTCCGTCATCGGTCGTAGGTAAGATTGGCTACTCGATACTTCCTGCCAAGAATAGTTTACGGCTCCGGGGATATGACCGGCGATCGGGTCAATGGGTTCTCGTTCGCCTCGATAGCGATCGCCTTCCCGCGAATCTACCAGTACCACCCCAGGCAAGTCTTTTCTGGCTTTGACGGTTTCAATATCTACCACCCAGTCTTGTCGCACCTGAGGCACAAACTTGCCCATCTGAGGCGTTGTACGGGTGTCTGTAACGGGATATTCCTCTCTCTGCCATCCCGAAAAGCCGCCGTCTAACAAAGCCACGCGATCGTGCCCCAGGTAGCGCAGCAGCCACCAGAGACGTGCAGCAAAGGCAAACCGGGAATCATCGTAGGCGACAACCAAGGTTTCCTGACAATTCACCCCAATCGCTGCTAACTTATTCGCTAACTCATCTGGATTGGGCAAGGGATGTCTTCCCCCATGCTGTCCTACGGGTGCAGAAAGGTCTTTGTTGAGATCCAGATAGTGGGCACCGGGAATGTGACTGGTGAGATACTGCTGGTGTCCCAATTCCGGATCGGCAAGGGAAAAGCGACAATCCACTACTACAACTTGCAAAAGCTCCGCAAGAGCCGCTGCGCTAACGTTCAGGTGTTCGGAAAGCCACTGGGCGGAAACGACAAAAGGGGTATCGGTCATTGACTTGACTCTCTGCAATCAAAAACAGTGTACAAGTCTTCAGGGAGCGATCGCATCTGTAGTTGCCGATACCGAGTGGGGCAGTATGCTCAATTTACTCTCCTTCCTGGCTAAAATATATCTTTTATGTAGTTAGACACACCTTCACTACCCTCCCCATTTTTTTTAATGAATTCATCTGTTATACCATTTTGTTTTTTGTTTGCAACGTATAAGACTTCTTAGCCCCCTTTTTAAGCCCTGTTGGGGAATCGTTTCTGTAGCGCCTCATCACCCAAATGGTATTACCCGCTCACAACAAGCATCAATTTTTCCAGAAAAACAGTATGACGATTTTTTCGGCTAAATTACGCAGGATTTCCAACAACTGGAAACGGCGCTCGGATAGAAAGTTAGAAAATTTACGCCCAATTAATCTATAAGGTAAATCTCTAAACTAGGAAACAAACTATGGGTTTTATCTGCCAAATGCAAGACATAGGTATCTTTACACCCCAACTAACCGCTGATGGCTCATTCACCTTCTTTTCAGAAGAGTTTGGCGAAACTTTTCATAGTCAGCAGGGTGCGAAGAAGGAAGCCGAACTTAAGTTTGTCGAACCCACTCAACTCAGGCAGAAAGCACAGCAACCAATATTACATTTGTTGGATATTTGTTACGGTCTTGGTTACAACACGGCAGCGGCTTTGGAAACAATTTGGGCAGTGAATCCGAATTGTCGGGTGGAGTGGGTGGGGCTAGAATTAGATGTAGCGGTGCCAAAAGCAGCGATCGCGCACCATCTCCTGAACCACTGGAGCCCAGAACACGCCCCAATTTTCCACCAGCTAGCCACTTCTGGCAAAGTTCAGACCGAACGCCTCAATGCTCAGCTAATCGTGGGAGATGCCAGAGCAACGATTCAGCAGGTATATCACTCAAACTTCCGGGCAGATGCGATTTTTCTCGATCCTTTTTCACCCCCCCGATGTCCGCAACTGTGGACGGTGGAGTTTCTTGGCTGGGTTGCCAAGTGCTTAAAACCCGATGGCAGACTTGCCACTTATTCTTGTGCGGCGGCGGTGCGGACTGCCCTGATGGCAGCAGGGTTACAAATTGGCGCAACAGTACCCGTGGGAAGGCGATCGCCTGGAACGGTCGCCAGTTTCACAACCCTAGATTTAGCGGCACTTTCAGTACAAGAACAAGAGCATTTGCATTCGCAAGCTGCCATTCCCTACCGCGATCCTCATCTGTGTGACCCCGCTGATGCGATCTTGCAGCGTCGTCAAATCGATCGACAAGCCAGTGCTTTAGAGCCAACCTCTCATTGGAAAAAGCGTTGGTTATTTCCATCCCGGCTCGGAATTCAATAGCTCCACAAGAATCGTGCTTTAGAGGAAACCTCTGCTTGCAAACAGTGCTGGCTATTTCAGTCCCCGATTGGGATTCAATGCGATCGCCCACTTTGTCGGCTTCCAAACTGCGGTGTATAATCGTAGCATTCTTTGCAACCGCTCAAGTGAAATATTATTAACTTTTTAGAAGGGCTTGACAGACCCCGGACATCCAGAAAATCCCTAAAATTTTGTAGGCGATCGGAAGATTAAATCTACACTTTCATGTTTGAAGAGTGAAGCTGCAATCAAGATTTCGCATGGGTACTGTGAATATCCGTGAAAAACCCGATTTCAGGATTAAGCTATTCGCTCATACTAAAAACAAATTTATGTTGTAAATCATGCTCAATTTATCAACCGCTGCTTCTCAAACAAGGTTTTCTTCAGTGAACTTTCTAGATTCGGAGTTGCCCAAAATTCTGGTTGTTGACGATCATCCCTCCAGCCGCATGACGGCGGTAGCACTGCTGTCGGTGGAAGGCTACGAAGTTTTGGAGGCAGAAAGTGGGCCAGATGCATTGAAGCGTGTGGTCGAGTGCAACCCAGATTTAATTCTACTGGATGTAATGATGCCGGGGATGGATGGGTTTGAGGTGTGTCGGAAGTTAAAACAAGACGAACAAACCCGCCTGACCCCGGTAGTTTTCATCACGGCGCTAAATGACAGGCGATCGCGCATTCTGGGCATTGAAGCGGGTGGAGATGATTTTCTGACCAAACCCTTCGATCGCTTAGAACTCTCTGCCAGAGTCCGATCTCTCGTCCAGCAAAAGCGCTTGAATGAAGACCTGGATCACGCCGAACAAGTCCTGTTCTCGATCGCCCGCAGCGTCGAAAGCCGCGATCCCGTGACTGGCGATCACTGCGGACGACTGGTGGACATGGGTAAAGCCTTTGGTGAATTTCTGAATCTTTCTCGCAACCAAGTTCGGGATTTGATGTGGGGAGGTTATCTCCATGACATTGGTAAAGTGGGCATTCCCGACGCCGTGCTGCTCAAGACAGGGAAACTCAACGACGAAGAATGGGTAATTATGAAGCAGCACGTCGTGATTGGTGAGAGAATTTGTAAGCCACTGCGAACCATGCGGGGCGTCATTCCAATTATTCGCCATCACCACGAACGCTGGGATGGAACGGGTTATCCCGATGGTTTGGCTAAAGAGGAGATTCCCTATCTGGCGCAGGTTTTTCAAATTATTGATATCTATGATGCCCTGAGAAGCGAACGTCCCTACAAACGGGCGTTTACATCGACAGAAGCCTTAGAAATTTTTGCAGAAGAAACGGCAAAAGGTTGGAGAAATCCTCAATTAGTAGAGAAGTTTACTGAGTTTATTCAATCGGCTCACCTCGCTGAGGCGCTGCCAGAAGCCGTGTAGGGGCGAACCGACTTGTCGGCGCGCGCGCGAACTGACTTTTTCTGCGCTTCGCTATCACCTTGACTCAAAAATTAGTCGGATGCTGGCGTCGGCTGATTGTGCCAATGTTTCACCCAGAAAGAACCACGAACGCTCTTTCCGGGTTCAAGCTTCAACCTTTATTCTTGTAGCTGGTCTGATAACGCGAAAAGCTGAATATGGTAGCAGTAGCAATTCTTGCAGCAGGACGTGGAACGCGGATGAAATCGGATCTGCCCAAGGTCTTACATTCCTTGGGAGGGCGATCGCTTGTCGAACGGGTTCTCCATAGTCTGTCTGAAGTCGAACCATCGCGGTGCCTCGTCATCGTTGGGTATCAAGGCGATCGCATCCAAGACGCCTTGGTAGAGGTGATCGATCGATTGCCCCCACTTCCCGATTTGGAGTTTGTCGAACAAACCCAGCAGTTGGGCACGGGTCATGCCGTCCAGCAATTACTCCCCCATTTAGAAGGCTTCACCGGCGATTTGCTGGTTTTAAATGGGGATGTTCCTTTGTTGCGATCGCAAACCCTCAAAAATCTGCTGGAAACTCACCAAGAGCATCAGAACGCCGCCACCCTTCTCACCGCCCAAATGCCAAATCCCAAAGGCTATGGGCGGGTTTTTTGTAATGGTCAAAATCTAGTTAAAGAGATTGTAGAAGACCGGGACTGCACGCCTGCTCAAAAGCAAAATCGCCGGATTAACGCCGGTGTTTACTGCTTCAATTGGCCGCAACTGGAAAAAGTATTGCCGCAACTGGTGGCGAACAATGACCAGCAGGAATACTATCTGACCGATGCGGTTAAATTCATGGAGCCGGTGATGGCTGTGGATGTGGAGGATTACCAGGAAATTCTGGGAATTAACGACCGCAAACAACTTAGCCATGCTTACGAGATTTTACAAGAGCGAGTCAAGGATGCTTGGATGGCGGCAGGTGTGACTCTAGTCAGTCCAGACACGATCGCAATTGATGATACGGTACAGTTGCAACCGGATGTCACGATCGAACCGCAAACTCATCTGCGGGGAAATACCGCGATCGCGTCCGGGAGTCGCATTGGCCCTGGTAGCTTGATTGAAAATAGCCAGATTGGGGAAAATGTGACGGTGCTTTATTCCGTGGTGACTGACAGTGTGGTTAAAAATGGCACCCGGATTGGTCCCTACGCCCATTTGCGCGGTCATGTAGAAGTCGGGGAATCTTGCCGCATCGGAAATTTTGTGGAACTGAAAAATAGCACCTTGGGCGATCGCACTAATGCTGCCCATCTGTCCTATTTAGGCGATGCCACTTTAGGGAATCAAGTGAACATTGGGGCGGGTACAATTACTGCCAATTATGACGGCGTGAAGAAGCATCGTACCAAAATAGGCGATCGCACGAAAACCGGCTCCAACAGCGTTCTGGTTGCGCCGGTGACACTGGGAGAAGACGTAACGGTTGCCGCCGGTTCTGTGGTCACAAGAGACGTTCCAGATGATTCTTTGGTGATTGCCCGTGCCCGTCAAATTGTCAGAAAGGGCTGGCGGTTAAAACCCCAGCAGGAGTAAATAGTGGCAATTATCAAGTCTGTATTCTATTTCGTCTTAGCCGGGTTATGCGAAATAGGTGGAGGATATCTGATATGGCTTTGGCTGCGGGAAAATCAGAGTATTTGGTTTGCTTTCTTAGGAGCGATCGCGCTGATTCTCTATGGAATCATTCCGACGCTGCAACAAGCCAATTTTGGGCGAGTTTATGCAGCTTATGGAGGTGTCTTCATTGTTCTTTCTATTCTTTGGGGATGGCAAGTTGATAAGATAGCTCCAGACAAATTTGACCTGTTAGGAGGTTGGATGGCTCTACTTGGCGTGTTGATAGTTATGTATGCACCGAGAAGTTAATCCAGAATTCAGAACACACAATTCAGGAGTCAGAATACTCCACCCATAAATTCTGGGAGTGTTTTTTTGAACCCATAAGACACCAAGATAGAGAACTTCGTGTTTCCTTGGTGTCTATAGCGAAGAGAGCGCATGGCTACGCTAGAGTGACTTGGTGGTTAAGAAATAAAGCCGGATAGGGTGTCACCCGTCCATTCCAGGGTGTCGCCCATCTGTTCGCCAGTGTGAAAAGCGGCGAGGAGGACTTCGCTAGTTTTCCCAAACGCGATCGCTCCGGTTGCATCAATCCCAATCGCCCCAAAATCCCGCTGACGCCCACGCGCTTCGGTAAAGGAGCGCTCAAACGCATCTGCAAGGGACAAACCATCCGTCACCCGCACCACAATCCGCGCCGCCAGACATTCATCAATAATGTCTTCTCCAATCCCGGTACAGCTAATCGCCGCTTCAGCGGTCGCGTAGTTCCCCGCAGGCATTGCCGAATCGCTGACTCGACCAATCCGCTCAAAACCCTTGCCTCCCGTCGAAGTGCCTGCGGCTAAATTTCCCTGAGTGTCCAGAACCACGACTCCAATCGTGCCGCGTCCAGCCTCTGGGTCATCCACCAGCTCTTTTTCAGCCACAACCCCAGCAGCTTCTTTAATAAAATTCTCGCTCCGCTCTTGCAGCCACTCCTGCAAGCGAATCTCGATCATCGGATTGTAAATCGGAACCTGCAATTCCCGCACGAGTTCTGCCGACCCGTAATCTGATAGCACGCGATCGGGAGAAGCTTGTAAAGCTTGGGCCAGATCAATGGGATGTTGGACGCGCGATACATTAATCACGCCGCTCAATCGCTGAGTTGTCCCATCCATCAACGAGGCACTCATGCGAATTTGACCATCTGATTGCAGTACCGAACCTGTTCCCGCATTAAAGCGAGGATCGTCCTCCATCAAGTGACAACCATGCACCACTGCTGCTTGGGCAGTTGCTCCTGCCAACAGCAGGGTATAAACTTCTTCCACTACTTTGTAGAGTGACTTGCGGACTGCGTCAGCCCCCTCTTGACTTTTGAGGGCGCTACCGGCACCACCGTGAATAATCACCTTGGGTTGCACCTGATTCACTGACATATTTCAATCCTTTGTAATTTTTAATAAATACCAGTACTCAGCCTTGATTTCAGATTGGCGATGTTTTCAATCCAGGCATCCAAAATCTAAACTTGGGGTGCCGAGTGCTAATTGGCTTGGGTGCGGCGACGGCGACAGCGCTCCGAACAGTATTTCACATCATCCCAACAATCTGCCCATTTTTTACGCCAGGTGAAGGGACGTTGACATACCGGGCAAATTTTGCTGGGTAAGTCGGACTTGGAGCGATCGCGCTTCATGTTAATTTGACGATACATTGCCAATATTCAATTTTACGAAATAGATCGGAAATATGGTAATTATGTCCGCCCATAGAGAGATGCGCTTTTAGACTATTTTATTAATTTCAGTCATGGATGAGATTAGATTAGCTAGGGTGCGGATTGTATTGGTAGAGCCAGCAGGTCCGCTGAATGTAGGTTCTGTGGCTCGCGCGATGAAAAATATGGGATTGCGGCAGTTGGTGCTGGTGAATCCCCAATGCGATCGCCTCTCGAAAGAAGCAACGGATATGGCAGTTCATGCCTTAGACTTACTGGAATCGGCTCAGGTAGTAGCGACGATCCCAGAGGCATTACAAGGGTGCGTGAAAGCGATCGCCACCACTACCCGCCCCCGAACGTTAGAAACGCCGCTGGAAAATCCCAGAATCGCTTTACCTTGGTTGCTGGAAGAACCGCTACCATCAGCCTTGATCTTTGGCCCAGAAGATCGAGGGTTAAGTAATGTGGAATTAAACTATGCTCAGCGATTTGTACGCATTACCACCAATCCGGAGTATCCTTCTTTAAATCTGGCTCAAGCAGTTGGCATTTGTTGTTACGAGCTTTACCAAAATTGGTCAGCACTCAGCAGTCAGCCGCAAATCACTGCCAATCAACTGTACGGGCACGGAACTGCCATGCCCGTACCAACTGACAACCCACAACTGACAATTGACCCTGCCCCATTAGAAGTCTTGGATGGATATTATCAACAGATGGAAGCCGTGTTATTAAAAATGGGTTATCTCTATCCCCACACCGCCAGCAGCCGTATGGAAAAATTCCGGCGTCTGTTCAACCGAGCCAATCCCACCAAAGCAGAAGTGGCAATGCTCCGAGGCATTTTCAGCCAGATGGACTGGGCGCTACAATTTCTGCCACATTCTGTTGCTAATGAACCAGAACAGCAAGACGCACCATAAAATAAGCAAAAGTTGGTAGGAACGGTAGCGTTAGCGGTGTTGCTATACGCAAAAGCATTCGTTCCCTGATGCAAGTGATAGACCCTGGAAAAGTAAAGCCAAGGCTGAGCCAATACAGTGGTTAGTCACTCTTTATTAACAGCTAACAATTAACAATAACCATAGTGGTGGAGGAGTTAGGAGTGACTCAGCAGTCTGAAACTCAGTCAGTTGTGTCAGCGGTATCAGGAGGAAGTACGTTTAAAGATAATGGGCAAAGCCCAAACAATTCGTCCTCACCGAACCAACACAATCGTTCTGACATCCGCGAACGTCGACGGGGGCAACAAAAAAGACAACCCGCGTCGCAGAATCGACGCGAGGCACTCAAAACTACGCCCTTGAGCGTGAGCCGTGAAGCGACTGCGACGCCGCGAGGAAAGGGTCAAAGTTCAGCAAGGACGGGTTTCGGTTTGAGAAATGCGCCCCTGAAGACAGAACAAAAGAAATCTTCCCCGTCGCTACGCACTCGAAAGTCCTCCGGTGCCAGTCTGTCGCCGCGAGTGCAGTCAAATTCCGCTCCCAATCGTTCCTTGAGATCCACCACGCCAACTAGGACACCCTCGCAGTTCGGTTCCGATGTGAATCGTGGAAGACAGCGGATAGAAGCACCACTGCCCCAAACAAGCCGTCGCGATCGCTCGCGTCAAGGCGGTTCGATACTCAATCTAAGTCTGGGCGAGGCAGCGCGCCCTTACCCAGTCCCGTCACAGGGGAATGTGAGACGCTTTCAGAAACGCCCTCCTTCCCAGCCCGCAGGCACCCATAAGGGCGGGGGAACTTCACCTCAGCGCCGGACGCGATCGCCTGGACGCCCGGTTTCTCCTTGGCTGTACGGTGCCCGTCTGCTCATCTTGGGGGTGGGAATTGGCGCGATCGCTGGAACTGTTTTATCCGCTTGGGACCCGGCTACCCGCCAGATGGCAGGCGCTGCTAACAAGGAGTCAGTCCTCCTTCAGCAGTCAGCAGTTGGGGCGATTGGTAAAGCGCCAGGACAAAAATCACCTGCCCAATCTGACACGGCGATGGGTACGGCGGCGGGTACTTCCGTCCTGACGCTGAATCAAGAAATCCCATCGTTGAAAGCACAGGTACAGGCGCTGGTGACGCAAAATTCCAAATTAAATCCAGGAGTCTTTTTAGTAGAGTTGGATACAGGTGCCTATCTCGACTGGTCTGGTAACGAAACCTTCCCAGCCGCTAGCACAATTAAGGTGCCAATTCTCGTCGCCTTTTTCCAAGATGTGGATGCTGGAAAAATTCGTCTGGATGAACCGTTAACGCTAGAGAAAAATCTGATTGGTTCTGGTTCTGGCGATTTGCAGTACAAAAAACTAGGGACGAAGTACACCGCCCTAGAGGTGGCAACCAAGATGATTGCGATCAGTGACAACACCGCTACGAATATGCTGATTCATCGTCTGGGCGGTGTTGAGGCGCTGAATCAGCGGTTCCAATCTTGGGGATTGACGACAACCGTCATCCACAACGCCCTGCCCGACTTGGAAGGAACGAACACCACCAGTCCTAAAGAGTTGGCGACGGTGATGGCAATGGTCAATCAAGGGAATGTGGTGTCGGTGCCATCGCGCGATCGCATCTTGCATATCATGCAACAAACGGTGACAGATTCGTTGCTGCCACGAGGACTGGGGAAAGGTGCTAGCATCGCCCACAAAACCGGCGATATCGGCTCTGCGATCGCTGACGTTGGTTTAATTGATATGCCCACTGGCAAGCGCTACATTGCCGCTGTGATGGTGCAACGCCCCCACAATGACGGTAGCGCCTCAGAGTTGATTCGCCAGATATCTCGTGCAGCTTACCAACACTTCAGTCAACCGGCAACACCACCCAGTTCGACGGTAGCGCCTTCAGGAATCTCCAGCCCAATTCCTAAGTCTGTTACGGCTGAAAATCCTACCACTTTTGCTAATTAGTAATTAGTAAAAATGTCCGACGACTAAAGTCGCGGCTAAACAAACAAAGCCTGCCTTCGCAGGCTAATATAAAGCCTGCGAAGGCAGGCTTCGTTCTTCTAGCCCCAGGCTTCTAGCCTGTGGGCGTATATTTGCTATTAGCACTCTTTCACCGGACGATCTCGTTAATTTATCTGCGTCGCTCTATCCGCTCAATTACCATATCTTTCATCATCATATAAAGGATTAATAGAAATAAAAGAAATTGCCCAAATTGTAAAATTGGGTCTAAACGCCAACCTTGCAAAATTAAAATTATTCCGGAAACGATCAGCGAAGGCTCTATAATTGCCGATAGAACTTTATGTAATTTTAAAGCTGAAGCACTCAAGTTATTTGTTCGTCTGGATACTGCACCTCTAATTAAAATCAGGTGGCTTATAGCCAGAATAATATAAAACAAACCTAAAAAAGATGCTGAATTTAAACCAAAGTTGATCATTTCATAAACCTTTTTCTAATTTTCAATAAGATCGCTAGAAATATCTTTGATAATCATGCAAATAATCACCACAGTTAAAAGAAATTGTTCAAATTGAAGGATTGGGTCTAAACGCCAACCTTGAAATAATAAAATAAAGCCATACAAGAACATTAATATTGGTAAAAGTACGATTTGAACAACATAAAGAATTACGAACAAAGCACTCATCTGCCTTGAACGTTTAATTATTAAAATAATAGTGATAATCGGGTAAATTAAACCGATAATCCAATACATTAAACCGAGTAACGAGCCTAAATTTAAACCGTAATTTACCATTAATCGCACTCCTTCTAAAAGAAAAGTTAAAATAGACTACGCCGTATTGTGCTAGAGCTTAACATATCTTATTGCCAAGAGCAGACACTAGAAGCGATCGCATCTACATACTAATGATGAATAATTCTGAAACAACATCCTGGCAAGAAGTCCGCGACGCCTTTAAAAAAATCTGGGGATACGATGATTTTAGACCTCCACAGGGAGAAATTATTCGCAGCTTGTTGCAAAAGAAAGATGCCCTAATTGTGATGCCAACTGGCGGGGGAAAGTCGATTTGTTTTCAACTTCCAGCGCTACTGCAAACGGGACTCACGCTAGTGATTTCGCCCCTGGTGGCGCTGATGGAAAATCAAGTGCAAGAGTTGCGCGATCGCAATTTACCCGCTGCCTTGTTGCATAGCGAAGTACCGACTCACCAGCGACGGCAAACGCTGCAAACTCTAGAACATTTGAGATTATTGTACTTATCCCCAGAAACGCTGCTGAGTGCCCAAGTTTGGGAAAAGTTGTGTCAACCAAAACTAAAAATTAACGGGTTAATTCTAGATGAAGCGCATTGCTTAGTGCAGTGGGGAGAGACATTTCGACCAACTTATCGACGACTGGGCGCGATACGACCGGCGCTGCTAAAATTAAAGCCAGCTGGGACAAAAATAGCGATCGCAGCCTTCACCGCCACCGCCGATCCCTCAGCGCAGCAAACCATCCAACAAGTCTTACAACTCCAACAGCCAGCGGTTTTCAAAAATAGCCCATATCGGCAAAATCTACACCTCAAAGTGCAAACTATTTGGACACCCAGAGGACGCCGCCAAGGGTTATTCAAGTTTATTCAGGAAAGACCAAAACAAGCAGGGTTAGTCTACGTCCGCACCAGGCGAGATAGCGAACAATTAACTCAGTTGCTTAGCGATCGCGGTTATGCAACAGCAGCTTATCACGCGGGGCTGAGTCCAGAGGAACGCCGCTCGATTGAAGCGAATTGGCTGAGTGATAAAATGCCTTTTGTTGTGTGTACCTGCGCCTTCGGCATGGGGATTAACAAGTCTAATGTCAGGTGGGTAGTTCACTTCCACTCGCCTTTGCTGCTTTCCGAGTACGTGCAGGAAGTGGGGAGAGCCGGACGAGATGGTAAATTATCTGAAGCACTAACCTTGGTGAGCGAACCGACGGGGTGGCTGAACCCGGAGGATAAGCAAAGACGGGAATTTTTTGCCGGAAAGATGCGATCGCAATACCGAGACGCCCAGCAACTTGCATCCAAACTCCCGCCACAGGGGGAAGTAGCCGCCATAGCGAAGCAGTTTCGAGACGGGGAAGTAGCTCTCGCCCTCCTCCACAGTGCCGGACAATTGGAGTGGCAAGATCCCTTCCATTATGTTCGGCGTTCGGTCGGGAAATCTCGCTCTTTTGGCGAACTCAGTACCCAGCAGCAGCAAGTGCAGTCTCAGATGGCTCAATACCTGAACACGCGACAGTGTCGCTGGCAGTTTTTGTTACAGGCTTTTGGCTTCACCCAAGAGGCAGCTGGCTGGCGATGCGGACACTGCGATAATTGCGCTCGACGCTAATCTTAGGAATCTGTATCAGTCGTTAACCCCCTGTGAGTAACGTTGAAGATGAAGTTGGTTTTAACTTCGGAATTGAGTCATGCTTGTTCAAACTCATCGTCTGCTGCTGCGCGAATTTACGGAAGCCGACTGGTCTGCCGTTTTAGCATATCAATCCACCGCAGCATATCAACGCTTTTATCCAGAGGTCGGACGCACTGAGGCAGACGCTCGTGCCTTCGTTAATCGCTTCCTCCTGTGGCAGCAGGAAAAGCCCCGATGGAGGTATCAGTGGGCAGTCGCTCTACGGAGACAGGACGGACTGATTGGTAATTGCGGTATCCGCAAAAGCGATCGCGATGCCCCAGAAGCAGAGATTGGGTGTGAATTGGCTCCCGAACACTGGGGCCGAAATTATCCCGCTGAAATGGGTCGCCTGCTACTACACTTTGGCTTTACAGAGCTTGGTCTGCATCGCATTTACGCACACTGTATCGCTGAAAATAGAGGGGCGGTATCATTGGCCCAGAAGCTTGGTATGAGCCAAGAAGGTCGGTTGCGAGAGCATGTCAGCATCCGAGGACGGTGGCATGACACGCTCGTATACGGCATCTTGAAGCAGGAATGGGAGGCGATAGTTGAATAACACCGGGCTAATATCAAATGTGTATAATTGCCCATCATAAAAGAACTTCACCCCCAACCCCTTGCCGCTTGCGGGTAGGCAGCAAAAAGCAAAAGGCAAAAGGCAAAAGAAACAATTTTTACTTTTGCCTTTTCTAGACCCTAAACTTTAGTTGAGCGACGACGAGAGGGCTTATTCTCTCGCTTCTCCCGATCTTGACGACGGCGATCGCGCCATTCTATCGCTGTCAGATAGACGATACCCCCAGAAACCACCATCAACAGGGCGAAGGTAGAAAAAGCTAGAACAGTCAGGACAGAAATTTCCACGATGCTTTTAGAAACCGTTACGACCCCAAATGACCATTGAAATCGACCAAGTAAACAGAACCAAAACTGAAACCCAACCCAGCGTCAAAATATCCATAGTTGTATGTAAAGATAAATGCCCACGCATCACTCCAGCGCCTATCATAATTCAATTTGAGGCATCTATGGCAGACCTCGGCTAATGACGAGTGTGCCAAGAAAACCTTTAACTGAACTAGGAGCGATTTTCACAGGATATTGCACGAGATGGTCGATCGGCTTGAGCGAATAGAATCTATCAAGGCAGGAACTGTTGCTGCTTTGTCTTTTTTCCTGGGTTATGGCATTGCTACTCTGAGCAATATTCTCGTGCTGTCGGAGCAGTTTGAGACACTTGCCAATCTGAAAGTCACCAATGGCGTTCACTTTCTGGTGAGTGTGGCGATCGCTGCTTTGAGTGGCTTTCTCTTTGGCGTCACTTACCGCTATATTATTCGGGAAGACCGCAACCCGCACCTCAAGACTGGCGCAGTGTTTGCCTTTGGGTTGGTGCGGGGATTAGGGCAAGTGGAGGTTGGGTTGAATTTTCCCGATGCCTTCTGGTCGTTTGGGATTCTGGGAGGAGAGAGTATTTTGCTGTTTGCGATCGCTCGTCTCCTCCTCGACTGGACAATTCAGCTAGGCTGGGTAAAACCATTTAAGTCAAGCTAAATTCCTCAAACTCTGGTTGCCCATACATCATATTTCGGTCAACCGCTGATTTGAATTTTTAATTTCTTCCTCGCCACCATCACCAGCCAAGATTGAGCTTCACAGGGCAATCCTGGGGGACGATAGTAGTGGTGGAGAATCTCAAAATCAGCTTGTTCTAGACAGGGTGCCAAAGTTTCATATTCCCACCCAGAAACAAAGCGATAGCCGGTTGGACGAACGCTATAGCCCTCGCTATCTCCACGACAAATAGAGATAATAATTGCACCGCCAGGAACCAGCGCTTGATGCAAATCCTTCAGCACCTTCACCATTTGGGCATGAGGAACGTGAAGTAGCGATGCATTCGCAAAAATCCCATCAAATGTTTCTGGCGGCAGGTCAAGATTGAAAAACGACTGCTGCCAAACCTCACAACCCCACGTTCGTGCCATTTCCACAAACGCAGGCGTTGCATCCAAGCCAATTGCAGTATGCCCCTGACGTTTGAATGCCAGCAAGTCGCGTCCGGGACCACAGCCTAGATCGAGGATTTTACCTGGATTTCTAGGCATCGCCGCTACCAAGGCATCCCGATTTTGGGAAACATCGTGATCCCAAGTTCCCTCCCGGAAAGCTTCCGCCGCCGCTTGGTACTCGGCAATTGTCAGTTGCTCGTGTTCCTGCACAATCCTTCGCCTTGCTCAAAGCTAATAGAATCTTAGTATTCTCTATTTCCTGCGTGTTCTCTGTACCTCTGTGGTTTAAATTATGTTTCCTGGAGAAGTATTCGCCAACACCGCTGATTTTGACACTGGGATTCGCCAGCTGTTGCCACGCTATGACGAAATGCTGGATGCGATCGCCCGTTGTCTACCCTCTACAACCAAAACTATCCTAGAACTCGGCTGCGGCACCGGCGAACTCAGTTTAAAGATACTCAAGCGCTGCCCTGATGCCCAACTGGTTGCCGTAGATTACTCTCCTCGGATGATCCAGTTTGCACAAAAAAAACTCCACGCAGCAGGCTATGCAGAGTGGACGGGAATTGAAGCCGACTTCGGGGACTGGGCGAATCATGCGCTGGAGCTGGGAGAAAGCTTTGATGCCTGTATCTCATCCCTGGCAATTCACCATCTCACTCACGAAATGAAGTTGAAATTATTTCAGCGGATTCGTGAAAGCCTCAACCCAGGCGGTGTCTTTTGGAACGCAGATCCCATCCTACCGGAATCACCGGCGATGCAGGAAATTTACCAAACGGCGCGAGAAGAATGGACATTGCAGCAAGGAACAACGCTGGCAGAAATTCGCGACAAAATTGGTAAGAGTAATCCTCAAGGTTACTCCGGTCAAGATCAATTAGCGACTCTAACCTCCCACCTGGAAATGCTGACAATTGCTGGGTTTGGTACAGTGGCTGTTCCTTGGAAGTATTACGGTTTAGCCGTGTTTGGCGGTTTTGTAGGATAAGCTTTCAATCCCAATACGGTTCGGTTAAAGCTAGTAGGTTGGGTTGAGGTACGAAACCCAACCTACAATTATTGTTAATTATAAGGGAAAGTTTATAGCTCCTATCCGGCGAGGGAAGAGGTTAACAATCATAAGTATCGAGGTGGGCATTGCTCATCTTACTGCTGTAATGCTTGAGTGCGTTTATATGCCAAAATTGCTGAGGATAGGGCTGAACGTTTACTCAGGGAAAATAGGTAAGGAAATTTTATCTTTTTTGTTAGTTCGTATAACAGGATTGGTAATATCAAACTGAAAAAAGTTAGCAGAATGATATGTAAAACCACATGATTGATGTGAAGACCTTTTTGTAGGAAGATTCTAGTTGCTCCCATTGCTAACATATGAGCTAAATAGATGGGCATCGATAAAAAACCTAGGTAGCGAAGAATATCTAATTTTTTTATTTCCGCCAAGTAGAAGGACATTCCTAAGATAAATATGATTCCTCCAGATGCCATGAAAAATCTAGTTCCTGGTTGTTCGCTTAAACCAAAGTGCAAAATGGTCATTTGAAAAATTACAAATATCAGCGCGATCGCGCCGATTTGCTGCTTGTTCAATTTAAGCAAGGTACTCGGAATATTTCTCAAGTCATTCTGCAACCAGCGTGCCACAATTGCCCCAATGACGAAAAACACAAACATACTCATAAATTTAGTGAGAATTTCGCTGGGCGCATAAGGATTCAGCAAGTAAATTAAAATAGAGAAAGAAAGCAAAATATATATATTGATAAATTTTTGAGCAACCACAAAGACTATATAAGCAGCAAATAAAGCATATAAAAACCAAAGGGTAATCAGAGGAATGGGGTTAAAAGCAATGTAAAATGGTAAATCTTTAAACTGCAATTTGATGGGATTATTAGTATAAGCTGACATCAAAACCAAAATACTACCTTGGATAACAGACCAAAGTAAGTAGGGATAAACAATTGTATTAAATTTATCCCACCAAAATTTTTTCTTACCTTTCAATAAGCTTTTTTCTACAAATAAACCGGAAAGAAAAAAGAAAAGTGGCATATGAAAGCTAGAAATAAAATTAAAAGAGTAATCATGAAATAAATCATGCATTCCCATTCCAGCATTTTTGAGGTTTGTTAAAACATGGACATAGACAACTAAAATGATGCCGATGCCTTTGGCATAATCAATCCAGTCAAGTCTACTGCTTGATAATTCCGGCTTAGTTGGTAAAATTTGTAATTCTTCGACAGGCTTCATAATCTTGGTAGTTCCCCTTAATTGCAGTGCTGCATGATTAATGGAACCAGCGATGCCTGTTTTATCAAGTGAAGGATATGGCTTCCGTAAAGACTACAGAAACGCGATATTTCGGCTGCTACGTGCAACTTCTTTGCAAGTTCCGCAGCGAGTCAGACAAAAAAATCAACCTTCAGCTAGATGTAGACAGACACATCTTTAGGTATCAGCACTCTTAAACTACTATCTTCCTCTGGATAGTAGACCGAGGTCAGCCCAAAGATAGATTTTTTTGTGAAGAAAGTATGACGCCTATAACGTGGAATGTGGAATGACCCAATAAGCACTCCCATCCAGTACCCTCTCAGCCCTCAGACCTCAGTCCTCAGCCCTCAGCCCTCAGCCCTCAGCCCTCAGCCCTCAGCCCTCAGTCCTCAGTCCTCACTCCTCACTCCTCACTCCTCAGTCCTCAGCCCTCACTCCTCAGTCCTCACTCCTCACTCCTCAGTCCTCAGTCCTCACTCCTCACTCCTCACTCCTCAGCCCTCAGCCCTCAGTCCTCAGTCCTATAACGGGGAATGACCCAATAAGCACTCCCAGCCAGTACCCTCGTATCCAAAGTGGAAGCTTTCGGGATGCAGAATTTCGGCTAAAATTTCCAGGGAATCTACCAAGCGGGGACCGGGACGGTTGAAGTAGGCGTTGCCATCGGTGATGTAAACTCTGCCGGTTTGTATGGCTTGCAAGCTTTGCCATTCGGGACGTTGGAGTAGCGGCATTGCTTCAGAGCGAGTGCGGTTTAAATCGAAGCCACAGGGCATGAAGATGATGACAGTGGGGTCAGAGGATGCGATCGCTTCCCACTTCAACCAAGGAGAATGTTCACCCTCAACGCCGAATAGAGATAGACCTCCAGCCATTTTGACTAATTCGGGAATCCAATTTCCCGCTGCCATCAGAGGATCGATCCACTCGATACAGGCAACAGTAGGACGATCCCCCCCTAGCCCCCCCTTAGTAAGGGGAGGATGAGAGGTAAGTGCTGGCGTCTTTTGCACGCAAGCGTCGATGCGAGACTGTAAACTAGCCAGCACGGGTGGCGCTGCGACACCCAAGGCGTCGGCGACTCGTTGAATATCTGCCCAGACATCGCTTAAAAAATTAGGCTGTAAGGAAATAATCTGCGGCTGACTGCGCGTAAGCGTAGCAACCGCTTGCTCGACTTCTGAGAGGCTGACGGCACAGACTTCACACTGAGCCTGAGTCAAAATGTGGGTGGGTTGCAGCTGTTCCAGAACGTCGGTTTTGACTTGATAAACACTGAGAGCAGATTGCAACAAATCCGTAACGCGATCGTGAATTTCCGGACTGGTGCCTTCGGGGTTAAATTTGGGCTGGGTGCAGACGGGCAAATTTTGGATTTCTTTTGGATAGTCGCATTCATGCGATCGCCCGACAATCGCATCAGTTAGCCCCAAGATCGCTAAAATTTCGGTAGCACTGGGAATTAGAGACACAATTTTTAGGTTTGAATGAGTCACTTATCCAACTCCACAACAACTTTTCTCTAGAACTCATCATCAATTCTTTCTATCAAACAGTTCCAGAACGGCACTTACGCTGTATAGAAAACAGCTTTATTGGTTAGGGCTAAACCACGAATATGCCTCAATCTCATTCTCGTCTACTTTACTTTCCTACAAATAGCGTCTCCATGCCAATTTCATCAATAAGCCGATTGACCTGGATCGGTTCCTGCGTGTGGTGCAGTCAATCGAGGACTTCTGGCTCACCATCGTCAAACTTCCCCCAAAGTAGAAAAAGCGAAAGGACAAATATTTTTCTTTTCACTTTTAATTTCTCCTAGATTGGGCTTACAATGATAGTTTTGGTTAAAGTTTGAAGGGTACACAAGAGGAAGCTATATGTCCCGATATCGAGGCCCACGCCTCAGAATTGTGCGTCGTTTGGGCGATCTGCCCGGTTTAACTCGCAAGTCAGCCCGCCGTGCATATCCACCTGGACAGCATGGTCAAGCCCGGAAGAAGCGCTCTGAGTATGCTATCCGACTAGAGGAAAAGCAGAAACTCCGCTTCAATTATGGCTTGAGTGAAAAGCAGCTGCTGCGTTACGTGCGGAAAGCACGTCGCGCCACGGGTTCCACGGGTCAAGCATTGCTGCAACAGTTGGAAATGCGTCTGGATAACACCGTTTTCCGGATGGGGATGGCTCCCACGATTCCTGGGGCGCGTCAGCTGGTGAATCACTGTCATGTGATGGTGAATGGTCGCACGGTCAATATTCCCAGCTATCAGTGCCGTCCGGGAGAGGTGATTAGTGTCCGCGATAATGAGCGATCGCGCCGGTTAGTGCAACAGAACCTAGAATATCCAGGTTTGGCAAATATGCCCAGCCATCTAGAGTTTGACAAAACCAAGATGACTGGCAAAGTCAACGGCGTGATTGAGCGCGAATGGATCGCGCTGCAAATCAACGAACTGCTGGTGGTTGAGTACTACTCACGCCAAGCTTAAGAGAATTTTGAGTTTTGAATGAGTCATTAATTATTCAAAACTCAAAATTATTTGTTAGCCTCCAATTTGCGACATGGTGCGGGTATACGCACCAGTCGTGCCAGAATCTCGCTGCTTATAGTTAATCTCTGGTTTCATTAACAGCAATTGCTGCACTTTATTCCGTAGTTCGGCTGTATCAACACCGGCGCGGAGGGCGGTTTTTAGGTCAATTTGACCCGTCTCATTCAGCAGACAAGGACGCAATATGCCATCAGCAGATAGCCGCATCCGGTTACAGCGATCGCAAAAACACTCGGACATCTGACTGATAAATCCCAGCGTCCCTTTGGCTCCGGGAATCTGGAAGACATCGGCAGGACCGTTACCACGAACATAAGATTCTGTCAAGCCAAAAGTGTCGCGGATGCGTTGTCGCAAATCGGCGGATGCCACCCATCCATTGCCGACAAATAACCGATCGTTGCCAATTGGCATAAACTCAATAAACCGGACGTGCCATTGCCGGTCAATTGTCAAGGCAGCCAGATCCAGCACTTCTTGGTCGTTGACATCGGGAATGACCACCACATTCAGCTTCAGGGGATCGAACCCGACGCGATGGGCGGCTTGAATTCCGTCCCAGACTTTCTGCCACTGAGAACGACCGCGATTGCCAATAATTTTGTCAAAGGTTTCGGGATTGAGCGAATCCAGACTGATATTTAGGCGTCGCAACCCGGCGTCGTAGAGTTGTTGCGCCATCGGGGCGAGTAAAAATCCGTTGGTGGTCATTGAGAGGTCTTGAGTTTCGGGCAGGGAAGCGATCGCCCTCACCAACTCCACCACCCCCGGACGCAGTAGCGGTTCGCCCCCAGTCAGACGAAACCGAGTAAATCCTACCGGGATAAACACCTCTTCGATCAGGGTGAGCAATTCCTCATGAGTTAACAGCTGTTGCTGCAAAATGTAGTCAAGCTCAGCACCCTCCGGCATACAGTACTGACACCGGAAATTGCAGCGGTCAATTAAGCTAATCCGAAGGTAGTCTACCTGATTCATGTTTTTTTTGGGGTTGATGAGAACACCAACCCCTAACCCTTACCCTTATTCTGATCGATTTGTCAGTGGATCTACAGAAATCGGGACTGAAAGCGGTACAAGTTGGGGTTTCGTCGGAAAGAGCGATCGCCAAACCTTCCGAATCGGATGACTGCGATGCTCCTTGACAAATACTAAAGGCAGGATAGCCACAAGTCGTAAAACAGCGGACAGAGCAAACACGGTTGGCAAGCCACCGAAATTGTCCAACTCAGCCAGAAAGCCCCCTACAGTAGTTCCCAGTGCGCCACTGACACCCGCAACCGCCGCAGCGATCGCAAAGTAGGCAGATTGATGGCGTCCCGCTGCCACTGCCATTTGCAAATTGTTGGTACACAAGTCAATCGCTGCCCAGGTGCCACCCATAAACAGGTGTAAAAGCGGGAACCAAACCCAAACTGAAACTGGGTCAGCCCCAAGTCCCAGCCAGAGTAAAGGCGTCAGTGCGACCAACACCCCCACAAATACCAGAAGCGGACGATTCCCAATTCGGTCTGCCAGCTTCCCCCATACCACCATCATCACCAAGGTAGCCGCAGCCGTTAAACTGCTATAGAGCGTTACCCAGCTAACATCGATATTTAGGTTGTCCAGCAGGTAGAGACTGAAGAAAGGAGTGCAGATATTAACAGCAAATGCCCAAAAGCTAAAGTAAAACAGAAACCTTAAAAAATTGCCATTTTTGAGGAGAGCGATCGCACTTCCCCAACCCTCAGTTTCCCCTGCGTCGTCAGCAGTGCCGTGCTGCGTCAGCGGGTTCACATCCACCATAAAGAACTGACAGCCCAAACTAATTAACCCAATGATGACTCCCAAGCACAAGACCACACCGTAACCCTGAAGCGCCCCACCAGGCCAAGCCGACACGGCTAAACCGAGCAGCGGCACAGAGAGCAGAGTGGTCAAGCTGATAGCACTATTGCGAACGCCAAAATATCGCCCCCGCAACTGCTCCGGAACCAACGCCGCCATCCAACTGAGCCAGTTAGCACTGCCCAAGCTGCCAATGACATTGGTTGCCAAGACGATGGCTAATGTCCAGATGACCAGGCTGTGCGAATCGGTTTGGTGCCAACAATTCCAACCAATTCCCGCCACTAAAATCAGCCACAGCAGCCGCGACGGGCCGTAAATCCAGACATTAAACCAGTGGCGACTGGTGGTTCGTTCTGACAGATAAGCTCCCAGTGGTTGCAGCAAATTCACCAGCATGGGAACGGACGACAGCATCCCAATCTCCATTGGACTTGCACCCAATTGGAGCAAGAAATTACTGAGCAGGACGCCACCCGTAATGCCGCCAAACATGACAGCAAAGACAGCATCCCACGTAGACGCCTTCAGGCTAGACCGAATTTCCTGTTTGGAAAGTTTGGAGGGTGGATTGGAAGAAACTACCACTGGGGAAGCGGCGGTAGTTTCTAAAACCTCCAAAACTGGAAGAGATACGGTTTCAACTGGGACTTGCAACGGTAAACTCCTCGACTGATTTAGATACGCTGGAATCGGGAACCACTGACTTTCTCTCTACTAAACAGACCTCTTGCCGACAGCACGGACGACAGTCCTGTCTGTCTTGGCTCGAAGATGGACGTTTTAGAACGATAGACTGAGAAGTCTCCGTTGGGCAGCTTCCCGCAGTCAGATAACTTTCTCAATCCTTTGAAACAAACATTCAAAATAATAAAATCTCTCTGCCGCTAGTTAATAAATGGTAACAATCGTGACTTTGACCAGTGGACGTAAAACCAATACATCTTCGGTTAACATTTCCCCTTGGAAAGGGTGATTCGGTGGTTTCCCCTGCCCTTGTAAGGAAGGGTTAGGGGGAAAGGGAGTGTCTTTTCGGGAAAAGGATTCAGCGCCAGACTTTCCTCCCTTAAACATCTCTTTCCCACTTTTTCTACCCAAAGACTGACTGGTGACAGCACTTGGAATCTCGGCTCTCGTCGTCAGAGTAGAGTCGCTATCCCTTTTAGGGTTCCCAGGAAACCTCAGTAAATATCTACAAGCCGCTTAGTGAATCGATCGAACTGCCTTTGCCCAAATCCTTTTCTTTCAGAAAACGGGGATTTCAGCAGTTTTTTGAGAATTTGCTACCAGTATCATCTCTATATCAGGGCGCAGGAGAACCGATTTGAACCGCCAAGACATCGTCGGGTACCCTTTGTGGGTGCCTAACCAACAATCATCGCATCTGCCAAAAGAGAGGGGAGCTGAAGTGCATGGCAAACAAGCAACAGTGGGCTTTACTCAAGCAAGGAGTAGAAGCCTGGAATAAGTGGCGTAAATTGAGTCCTGGAATCTCGCCAAATCTAATTGGAGCCGATTTACGCCAGGAAGATTTGGGTGGAGTCAACCTGATGGGGGCGTCTCTGTGCAGTGCTGACCTGAGTGGAGTCAATCTGATGCAGGCATCTCTGCATCAAACAGACCTTCGGGGTGCGGATTTACGGGGAGCATACCTGAGTAAAGCGGACTTGTCAGAGGCAGATATCACTGAAGCTAATCTCAGCGAAGCCTACCTCTTTGAGGCGAACCTGAGCCGGGTAAACCTCGAAGGCGCAGATATGCACTGGGTCTACCTTGGTAAAGCCGATTTGTCTGGGGCGAATTTGATGGGGGCGAACCTCACAGAGGTAGATATGCGGGGAGCCAATCTAATCGGGGCGAACCTCCGCGAGGCGGATTTGTTCAAAGCGAACCTGATTGGGGCGGATTTACAAGGAGCCGATCTGCGCGGGACGAATTTAGGTGGGGCAAACTTGATGGGGGCAAGGTTGTTCAAGACTAACTTTGAGAATGCGAACCTGGAGGGTTGCTTAGTTTATGGGATTTCGTCTTGGGGGTTAAAGCTGGAAGGAGCCAACCAGTCAAATTTGGTGATTACTCCGCCAGGGGAACCGGCGATCGCGCTGGATAATCTGGAAGTAGCGACGTTTATTTACTTGTTGCTGAATCACCAGAAAATCCGCGAGGTTTTCCCCTCGGTTGCCTCCAATATCGTGCCGATCTTGGGCAGCTTCAAAGCAGATGGGCGGAAAGATTTGCTGGAGGGGATTCGGAATGCCCTTCGCCAACATGACTATTTGCCTTTGTCGGTGGAGTTAGAAAAAGCAGCTACGCCGGAACTCATAGAGGCAATCTCCACCGTAGCTGGGATGGCGAAGTTTATGATTGTGGATTTCACGGACGCCAGCAGCATCCCCCAAGAATTACTAAAAATTCTCCAGGGTATCCCTTTGGTGCCGGTGCAACCGTTAGTGCAAGTGAATAGCAAAGAGGCGGCTGTGTCGGAGGAGTTTCAGGAATATCCCTACGCTCAATCCATTTACCAGTATCAGAGCCTTGAAGATGCGATCGCTTCTGTAGAAGAAAAAATTATCGCCCCCGCTGAGGCGAGGGCGAAAGATTTACTGGGCGGAAGTTAGCAAAACTACCCAACGCTCAGGACACAGACGAACTCAATGGACGGGTGAAACGATTTTTAGCTGAGGGAGTCACACCCGCTTGGGTTGAAGGCGTTAGGACTTCCAAAGAATCAATCGTCTTAACAACGGCTTTCGGCACGGCAATCCCGTACCTCTACAATGGCTGACGCTGATTTTTTGCTGAAATAGCCATCTTGCTTAGGGTGTCTTCTGCAACTACGGAAGCAGGATTTGTATTTTAAGCTACAAAGTTCTGTCGGAATTGGCGTGGCACACCCGGTAAATTTTTCCAGAATTCGCGGGCGTGAGTCGAGAAAAATGTGGCAAGACTCTTGACAAAGCTCTGCCGACTTCTGCGGAAACTGGCTTTCAATTTTACCGGGTGGTTTTTCTAGAATTGCGTACCGATCGCATGAGTAAGTGCGAAGCCGATAACGAAGCTATAAAACCGACGACGGTTTTTTCAACTTACCCAAAAGCGGTTGAACGGCATTTAGTTTATGCTTTTCAGGCTAAATAAAACCCTTAGCACTATCGCTATCTGGCGATCGCTTTTACCCTCTTCTTCCGGAGTGCCCCCGTAATCTCACGTAGTTCAACACAAGAGAAGGCATCTGCCCTGATACATATTATGTCATTTTTGTCTGTACTCTTAGTAACATTTCCTGCAACATTTACCTTTAAGCTCAGTAAATATACTACTTATTTAAAGATTCTGTAAATACGCACTCTTAACTGTAGCCATATTCAAATCGTATTCCTTAAGATATAGATCACCAAATTAAACTATTTACGTGCAATTACGTACTTACTTAATTTGTTGAATCCAAACTTACAAGAATTAGTTGCCTGCAAAAGCGTGAAGTCGCTAGTCGCAATAACTTGAAGTATGCTTGGATATCTGAGTTCAAGTACTGAATGTTTCTGAATTTAGAGAGGATTTATGGAAAGCTATATGGCAAAAAACAACCTAGATTTTAAAACAAACCCTACAGTAATTGAGATTGTAACCGGGTTAAAAAATAGGACAAACAAGCAACAATTAGATTTGCTCAGACAAGGAGTGGAAGCCTGGAATGAGGAAAGACAACAGAATCCTCAAATCCAACCAGACCTAAAGATGGCTAACCTCAGAGGAGCGAACCTCAGCACAGCCAATCTCAGCGGGGCTGACCTCTCCTTAGTCAACTTCAGCGGGGCTAATCTGACCTCGGCTAACCTGAGCGGAGCCAACCTCAGCAGAGCCAACCTCAGCGGGGCAGACTTGAGATGGGCAAACTTGAGCGGCGCACTCCTAGACGGGGCTGACCTCAACGGCGCATTCCTGAACGCTGCCAATCTCAGCAAGGTAAAATTCAACAAAACCAACTTAAAACGGGCAGTCCTCAGCGGCACCAACTTGAGCAATTCACAAATCAGTGAAGCCAACTTCAGTGGGGCAGACCTGAGATGGGCAAACCTGAGACGAGCCGTTGTCAGCGTGGCAGACTTCCGCAAGGCAGACCTGAGATGGGCAAACTTGAGCGAGGCTCAGGTGGTGCGGACAAATTTAGAGAAAGCCAACCTTGAGGGGTGTTCAATATATGGGATTTCCACTTTGGGATTAAAACTGAAGGGAGCCAATCAGTTGAGTTTAGTCATCACTGCTTTTGGCGAACCCGCGATCGCGGTGGACAATCTGGAAGTTGCCGAGTTTATCAGTCTGCTGCTCAACAATCAAAAAATCCCCGATTTCAATAACACTATCTGTTCTAAAGTCATACTGGTTCTGGGTCGCTGCACGCAGGAGCGCCAGCCCATCTTGGATGCGCTTCGCAAATATAATTATTTGCCGGTGGTTATAGACTGCGAGACATCGACGAGTAAAGACCTGACGCAAACCATCTCGACGCTGGCTCAGATTTCGCGGTTCATCATTGCCGACCTCACCGATCCTAGAAGTATTCCTCAAGAATTGCACGCCATTATTCCCAATCTGCAATCGGTGCCGGTGCAGCCATTGCTGCACACTTCAGCCCATAAGGAATACGCGATGTTTGAAGATTTCCAGCGCTATCCTTGGGTGTTGGAAACTTACTGGTATAACGCTTTTGAGGAAGCGATCGCCTCTCTCAAGGACAAAGTTATTGCCCCTGCTGAAGCGAAGGCAAGGGCTTTATTGGGTGGTTGATTTGGATTAGCGGCAACCTGAGATAACCATCATTTGATCGATCATCATCCCCTCTCCGATACCTGAGCAGGGGATGATGATTGTATTCCTTCTCCGTTAACTTGTCTTTAACCGCTCTGGTCAATAAAAACACTTCCTTGTCTTGCCCCACAAACAGTCGTTTGTGAGAGTAAAACCAACATCCTCTAAGTTGATTTGGATTACTTAGAATAATCAGAACGAATCTACTAGCTGCCAGTTGCGATCGCTCTAATGACCAATGACCAATTGCCTTACCCCTACACGATGAGTGAAGGGGTTTTGCTGCCTATGATGCTTGTTGACGCAGTTTTGCGACATACTGCTCAAACTCTTTCTCAGAAAGATAATCTATTTCCCCGTCTCCCAAAGTAATCTTTGAAAGATACTGCATTGCACGCTTAAACTCGCCAGTATCCCACTCGTAGGCAAGAACATCCATGCCCCCGTCTTCCGTCTCGATTGCCTTAACGGGTCGATCTCCTACAATGCAGTAGAGTGGTAAGTCCATAATATGATGATCCGCTAGTTAACTTGATTCGCTGCTTGTACCGATTCTATTGAGTGCATACTGACATTACTCTGAGTTATCCAGTCAATGTCAATCATCCACCCGCGTTAGCTAAAGCCTGATCGTAAAGTGCTTTTGCTTCTGCATTAAGCTGCTCAATTTTTGCTCTTTCTTCTGAGTTCAAAGCCCGATCGGCTGTTTGAGCTGCTGCCTCTATTTTCCGAACCTCTTCATATATTTTATGCCCTGCACCTGACTTAACCTCTAGAATTTGGGTTAGATGAAGTTGCAATTCCGCAATATGACTATTTGATAGCTGAACGTTTAGAAGAATATCGCGATAGCCAGCCGGAGTGGGTTGTGCAAAGCGATTCTTTTCTCGCACCAGCGTTAAATTTCTATTGCATATATCTAGCCCACCCATTAAGTCAGCAAATGACTTGTAAACAATAGAACCGCGTGCAATATCTACTAATTTAGAAACATCCCCTTTGTAATCAGCCATTGTTTTCTCCATCGCTCGTTCTCGCCCTTTTAAGGCTTGAGGTAGCTTTGCCACCCCAGATGTCTCATTGGCAATTTGAGTGACTTTTTCGTACAGTTCCGGTTGAGCTTCTTCTGCTTGTTTGTAGAGTTTGTCTAAATCTCCTGCCACATCTCCACTAAATCCTGCTGTTGGCTGTGCCGGACTTTGATCGCCCTGGCGCTGAATAACGGACTTTTGCTGCGGTTGCAGCGATCGCTGCACTGCACTACCATTCTGCTGAACAACGTGAGTAAGTTCATGGGCAATCAACTCTTGCCCGCCCCGGCTTCCCGGCTCATACGCTCCCTGCCGGAAGAAAATATCCTGCCCAGTCGTAAATGCCTTCGCCTGGATTGAGTGATTCAACTGGTTAGATTGAGCATCCGTATGAATCTTCACCCCGCTGAAGTCAGCCCCAAACGCCTGCTCCATCGGTTCGCGGATACTCTGCGCCAGTGGCTGTCCGCTTCCTCGTGCCTGTTGGATGGTTGCTTCAAGATCCGGTGTAGCAGACATTCCACCCTCCCCAGACTGGCGCTGGAGCGTCGGCTTCATCTGGAGTTCTTTGTCCTCTTCTGGCATCACTTCGCGTTGGAGGGCGGATACATCCAACTTTCTCATCAAATTGTTTTCACGATTCGGCATTCCCTGTTGATGAATAGAGTTGGAGTTTTGCACCATGCTAGTTTTTATTGTTTGAGCCAACTTACTTTCGGGCTGGCTAATATCCCTTCCATAACTAGGCATCGGTGCATGAAGCCGCTGCACCACTTCTGCTGCTGTCTTGTCTGCCTCCTGTTCGTACTTATCCCCTGGCTCTCCAATCGTGAGCTTCCGTTGAATCGGTGGCGGTGTTGGTATTGGTATGTCAGGACTTTGGATTGAAATATTGGCGAAATTGTGACCAAAGCGCTGGGCACTTTCCAGTTGTGCCTGTAGGTCTGGTGTTTCGTGATGGGGTTTCGCCTGAACTGCGAAAGGGCGCGGCTGAAACTGACTATTGACTGGTAGGAAAGTAGAATTCTGCGGAGCTTTTTGAGGGTCGTGCGATCGCGTTGCCATAGTCAGACATAACCTCTTCTATTCAGTTCAGTTTAAAAATAAATTGAGAGCCATCAGGCTCATAGATAAAACCTAAGCGAGAACTCACGGTATAAGTAGAGTATATTTACGGATTTTCTAGTTTGGAAGAGCTAAATATAGATAGCAGCACAATTTAATAAATCGACTGTTGAAGAAGAAATCTATACCACCCGAAAGTTGAGTCGAGAACCGTTTTTCCTAGTCAATCCGTTAAGGCGATCGCTATGACCAATGCTGACGGGGTGACAACCTCGTCAGGTTCAATACACTTCACGGTAGGTTATTACAGCTAGCTCTGTGCTAACCTACCGATGTATCTCACGCTGATTGACAACTGCTATAACGCAAAGTTGTTCCGAGCTGATTCCAGAACTGTTTGCGTCGCCACATCCAGAAATTCAATCGAAAGATTCTTGCCTAGTGCTACGGCTCGCTTCATTCCCGCCAGTAAGCACTTGACGCCGTCCCTTTTCACGGCGTTGACTGACAGCAGATCCACTACAACGGTGTCAGTTGCCCATTCCAAGGCTTGCTCTAGAGACTTGCTGAAGGCGGGGCTGGTGACACTATCTAGACAACCGCTGGGTCTTAGCACTACTGTGCTGGGACGAATTTCTTGGCAGATGAATTGAGTGCGAGGCTTGGTGACTGAGTTCATAATGGCTTTCATGGGATTTTCTAAACTGTGTCGTCAATCGAGGAACACTAACCTATCTACAGACACATTCCAATAAAATCCCGAAGCTTCTGATGTCAAATGTCACTGTTGTCAGTGTTTGCGATCGCTATTAAACAATGATCTTCTCCCAACCTCGGTCTGGATATACATTGCCCGTGTTTGCCTGTGCCGCCGCTGTTGCCGCCCTGCGCTGGTTGCGGCAAGGTGAGCCACCGCTGGACGCCGTACCAGTGGATTTAATTGAACCCGCCGAAACGGTGTTGATTCCTATTGAGCAGGTTGCCGGTATCGGTGAGGGGATGGCGTTAGCGATCGCTCGCAGCGATCCCGGCGATAACCTTGACCTTACCCGCAACACGCCAGTCTGGGCGCTGGTAGAAATTAAAAATGAAACCTTAAACATTAAAAATGAACAAAAAGAGTTTTTAGATCCTCACTCCTCAGTCCTGATCAAAGGCGGTGAAGGGATTGGGCGTTTGGTGAGTGCTGATGACCAACCTGCTATTTATAGTTATGCTCAGCGGCTGATCCGAGAAAATTTGGGGCGGATGCTGGAACCTGACGAGAAAATCCAGGTGACGATTATTTTGCCAGAAGGGCGTCAACTCGCTCAACGCACCTCAAATGAAGCCTTTGGGGTTGTGGAAGGACTCTCCTTACTCGGAACAAGCGGCATTTCCCAACCGCTGAGTGCCCCCGGACAACTGGAGGCTTTCCGCGAGGAACTGCAACAGAAGGCTAGCTGTTTCGATTGTTTGGTGTTTTGTATCGGGGAAAATGGCTTAGATTTAGCCCAGCGGTTGGGGATTAACCCTGACAGAATGATTAAGACAGCGAACTGGCTGGGGCCATTGCTTGCATCATCAGGAGTGCAAAAAGTCAAGAATATTTTATTATTTGGCTACCACGGAAAATTGATGAAACTTGCGGGTGGGATTTTTCACACCCATCATCACTTGGCAGATGGACGCCAGGAAATTTTGACCGCTCATTGTGCGAATCTAGGTTTGCCGACGCCGGTATTGCAGGCAGTTTTGAAGAGTGCCACTGCTGAAGACGCCTTGAAATACCTGCGCCAATTGGATGCAGCAGGTAGCACCGATTGGGTGGAGCGAGTTTATGGCGCGATCGCTTATCAAATTGACAAGCGATCGCACGATTACATCCGTACTCACAGCGAACAACTCGTTACGGTTGGTTCCGTCCTGTTTGACCGCGATCGCCAAATTATCGTTAAAAGTAAAACAGGTACCTCGTTACTGTATCAAGTGTGTTAATTTTATATGAATACACATCAACTTAATAAATAGCAATAAAGAAGTTTTTTATCTGCCGCTGTTGTCAGTGGCTAATGGAATCACGCAAGTATGGCTAATAGCAATAAACAATTAGCCATACTTCCAGTCTTCAATCCACTAAAGACTATCTGTACATCCATACTCTACCTACTCAGGATAAGCCGGTGATCCAGACTGAAACACCGCCTCAAATCGAGTATTTGGGGCAACTAAATCGCCAAATTATTGTGATTCTTGACTTCGGCTCTCAGTATTCTGAACTGATTGCCCGTCGAATTCGGGAAACACAAGTTTACTCGGAAGTTCTTTCCTATCGCACCACTGCCGAACAGCTACGACAGCTAAATCCCAAGGGCATTATCTTCTCCGGTGGCCCAAGTTCAGTATATGACACGGGTGCCCCCCAGTGCGATCCGGAAATATGGAACCTGGGGATTCCCGTCCTGGGAGTCTGTTACGGGATGCAGATAATGGTGCAGCAATTGGGTGGAGAAGTCACCCGTGCTGACCGGGGCGAGTATGGCAAGGCGTCTCTATTGATTGACGATCCCACGGATTTGCTCACCAATGTGGAAGATGGCACTACCATGTGGATGAGCCACGGGGACTCTGTAACCAAGATGGCGTCTGGGTTTGAAGTGCTGGCACACACGATGAATACGCCAGCAGCCGCGATCGCTCACCACGAGAAAAAGCTGTACGGAGTTCAGTTCCATCCCGAAGTCGTCCACTCGATTGGGGGGATTGCCCTGATCCGCAACTTTGTCTATCACATCTGCGACTGCGAACCCACCTGGACGACAGCGGCATTTGTTGAGGAGACGATTCGAGAGATTCGGGCAAAAGTCGGCGACAAGCGGGTGTTGCTGGCGCTTTCTGGCGGGGTTGATTCTTCCACGCTTGCCTTTTTGCTGCACAAGGCAATTGGCGATCGGCTGACGTGCGTATTTATCGACCAAGGCTTCATGCGTAAGTATGAACCAGAACGATTGGTGAAGCTGTTCCACGAGCAATTTCACATTTCTGTCGAGTATGTGCAAGCACGCGATCGCTTCCTCAATCAAATTGAAGGAATCACCGATCCTGAAGAAAAGCGCCGCCGCATCGGGCACGAATTTATCCGCGTATTTGAAGAAGAATCTCGACGCCTCGGCCCCTTTGACTACCTTGCCCAAGGCACTCTCTACCCCGACGTGATTGAATCAGCTGACACGAACGTCGATCCCAAAAGTGGCGAACGGGTGGCAGTGAAAATTAAGAGTCATCACAACGTCGGCGGCTTGCCCAAAGACTTGCGCTTCAAGTTGATCGAACCTTTGCGAAAATTGTTCAAAGATGAAGTGCGAAAAGTCGGTCGCTCAATTGGATTGCCAGAGGAAATTGTACAACGGCAACCCTTCCCCGGCCCCGGACTGGCGATTCGCATCTTGGGCGAAGTCACAGCAGAACGGTTAAATATTCTCCGGGATGCTGACTTAATTGTTCGTCAGGAAATTAATCGCCAGGGGATGTACCACGACTTCTGGCAAGCTTTTGCTGTGTTGCTGCCCATCCGCAGCGTGGGCGTGATGGGCGATCAGCGTACCTACGCTTACCCGATTGTCTTGCGTTTTGTTTCCAGCGAAGATGGCATGACTGCAGATTGGTCGCGTGTTCCCTACGATTTGTTGGAAACGATTTCCACCCGAATTGTGAATGAAGTTCGGGGTGTGAATCGCGTGGTTTACGATATTACTTCTAAGCCACCTGGAACTATCGAGTGGGAATAAAAAGTTGTAGGGTGGGCAATGCCTACCCTGGTAAATTTGTAAGGATTTTTAACGCTCTCGGTACGCAAAGTTTAAGAGATGGCGCTAAAGCTCCGTCTCTTTTTGGCGTGACAGGAGCGTTTCAAATTTATTTTTAGATAAATTATGTTTTCTTTAACTTTTGTGGAAAACTCGTAAAATTCTGTGGAAAAGTCCCCTCGTCTGTGGAAAACTACCTAGATTTTGATTCTGCTTCGTAGGTAATTTGATCGGATTGGTAAGCAGGTGGCTCGATGTGAATCAAAATTCGGACTGGGCTAAATCTTTCTTTTAGGCGGTTCTCGACTTCTTCTGTAATTTGGTGGGCAGTTTCTACATCGGTGGCGTCTACAATCAAGTGCATTTCTATAAATGCCTGACGCCCGACAACGCCTCTAGAAGCAATTTCGTGACAGTTAATGACTCCTGGTACTTGGATGACGATCTCATGGATTGCTTCTGGCGCGATCGCTATCTCATCTACTAGCCAGGGCAAATTATCTTTGATAACCTTCCAACCACTGCGAAACACCAACAAGGCAACGGGAAAGGATAGAAAGATATCCAACCACTGAAGTTGTGGCAGATTGAATACCTGTCCTTGCCAGACGCCAATCAACCCCGCCAAAACAGCGATCGTTACCCAAACATCACTCATGGTGTGCTGGGCATCTGCAATCAAAATGGGGCTGCCCACCTGCTGCCCAACATGGCGCTCGTAGAAGGTGACAAAAATATTTACGCCTAGCACAATCAGCAGCAACCACAGCTGTGAGGGCGAAATTATGACGGGTTTACCGCCGCCGCTGAGGATTCGTTCAATTGCCCCTTGCAGAATTTCAAAGCAGGCAATCCCTAAGAAGGCGGCAATTCCCAGCGCTCCCACGGCTTCAAATTTCTGGTGTCCGTAGGGATGATCCCGATCGGGTTGGGGGGAAGAAAATCGGCTAGCAATTAATCCCAAAATGTTGTTGGCGCTATCGGTGACGCTATGCAATGCATCCGCTAGCAAGCTGAGCGACCCCGTCCACGACCCCAGCACTGCCTTCAACGCCATTACGAACAGATTGAGCAGTAGGGTAATGATTAAAACCTTACGCACTGCCGAGCGGTTATCTGCTACCACAGAATTTTCCTCACTCGTCATCTATAGTTCTATGGCATTCAGTCTAAAGCTTATGGCTTCACGTTGCATCTATCCCCTTGTAAATGCTGTCAGTTCTGAGTTATGAGTGATAAGTTAATTCAAAACTCAAAATTCAAAACTATTGATTGCTCATGTCTCCTTCACAACTCATCCTTAACTTGGTTGAAGGTTCTGTTTCCTTCAGCTTCACGCCCCAGGCAGCGCGGGATTTACAAGGCGCGATCGCTCAGTTGATGCAGAGTCTCAAGGTGATTGCTGGTGGCGGCGGCAAAACCAATCCTCAAAAACCAATGGAATATCGATACACCGGGGATGTCTTTCTAGAGATTTTCTGCAATCCCAATATCTGGCCCACTCCCTTTGCCGCTAAAGTTCTGATCGTCCTCCGAGATGACCGCATTCGCCTGACCACTGAGGCAGAACTCACTCGCTTAATTGAGGATGTTAATCAGTATTTGGAACAGATGGGTTAAAACTGGGCGGGCAAATGGTTTCTTTAGGTTCTTCCTTAGGAGGGATGCTACTACCCTAATAAGTAAGCAAAATGTCCCCTTGTGTGTGCTAAATGGTAGCATTAAAATTCCAGATCCGGCGCTTGTTTACTCACTTGGCGGTCAGCCGAAAGCTAGCAACTTAAAAGTGAGTTGTGCCGATCGGTTATCTATTCTTAGCGATCGCCAAGGGCTGTCTAACCTTTATTCAATCTGACTGATTTATCTAATGAACTCTAATAATCTTCTGGAGTTAGTACAAAAAGGTTTTCGCGTTACTTTGGGTGCAACCGCTTCTCTGGTTGAGAGCGTACAAGACACTCAAAAGCGAGAACAAAATCTTGAGCTGCTAAAGTCTGACGTAAATCTGGTGGTTCAGCAGTTAGCAGAAAAAGGAGAGATTACGGAGCAAGAAGCCCGCAGTTTCCTGAATTCTCTAATGGCGCAAGCCAATGATGCAGGCAGCACACAATCTTATGGAACCCCCAGCACCCCTGCCACAACGCCGGTGACAACTGTTGTCCAGCCAGATGTGCAGCTAGAGCTAGAGGAGCTAACTGCACAAATTGCTGCGATGCGAACTGAGTTAGAAAAGCTGCGCGATCCCAACTCAGGAATTTAGTCAGGGATTGCCAGCAGCTTTATCAAAACAGTTGTCGGGCTTGCTCTTAGAGGAGATCCGAAAGTTTGTGCAAAGCAAAACGAAGAGTTGAAGCGTAGTCTAGCATCTCGGTTTGAGCAGAGATCCTGCAAAGAGATCGGCGCGATCGCAGCGCAATTGTTTATGACAGCACTTACGTTAACGCTCCACGGCGTTCCGCTCAGAATGACATTTTTACTTTTCGGATAGGTCTAAGAGACGAGCTTAATTATTCGCACTTGAAAGAATCAGAATATTCACCAAACCAGTCTAAGTAAGAATCGACAGGTGAGGGAGTAAAAGCAGTCTTTCCTTAAGCTCGGACAAGCGTAGAATCAAGCTTGTCCTGAGTTTCACTGTTTCCAGTGGAACTGTAGGATTGTCTTAAAGGTAAAAAAATATCAATCGTTTTCCCATTCTTCTTGCCCCATCAGATCGCCGATGCGATCGCGGAGTAAGATATTGCATCTTTCTAATTCACACTCAACGCAAACCCACTCCCGCGCAGGGATGTACTGACACAGAACGTAGATAGGTTGCTGACGAGTCACAATTCCCTTTCCCACCAAGTGACGGGCTTCTTCTTGAAGAACGTCGATGGAGTATTGCACAGATGATTTAGGCGGCATTGTATCAACAGTCATGGTCTCAGCCTCGAAACTAACGAGCTACGACTATAACTTAATATAATCCAATACTGCTTAGCGCGGAAATAATTTTTGAACAGTATATCAAGTTACAAATAAATTTATTCGTTTAATCACAATTGCAAAAGTCAGGAAACTTTGACATAAAAATACGTCCTTATGCTGATGAAATTGTCGAAGAACGGCTTTATTTATAATTAAGGCTAGTATTTGCAAATTTAAGACACAGTAAATAATCGGTTATGACATTGATTAACCAATGTTAATCAATGTGCTGCTGAGTGCTAAATGCTTAGGGTTGGGGAACCGAACAAAACTTCAAGGGCGATCGCCTGAGCCGCTGGCATCTGCCCGTAAGAAAATACACAGGGGATATTTGGGGGCAGATGTGGGAGAAACTGTTCTAGAAGATAAGGACTGCCGTAAATTACTAGCGCTTGAAGTTCGGCGTTTCCTAATAGTTTTTTAAACAAGTCCTGAGCCAACGGCGTCAAGCCAGCACTGCCTCGGAAAGGATTCCCACGGATGAATAGCTGGAGTAGGGTAGGTTGGACATCTAGACCTGATTTATGATAAAATACCCAGCCAGGAATTAAGGTGGTGTTGGGGTCGAGCAGTTGGAGTTGATAGCCGTGCTGTTTTGGCAGAACCACAGCCGGTGCCTGTTTATCGAGAAAATCACAATTCAGGGCGTCATCCACCACGATTAAGTTGCGTAAGTTGCCCTGACTTGGAAGCAAAGGGATTTCGCCATGAACGACTAGCGCCTCTCGTACGATGTTGGCAGCTGTGGCGAGGGCGTGTGGTTGAGCCAGTTGGAGGAGATGGGGCAAGAATGGGGAACGCCCTTGCTTTTGTACTCCAGACGCGATCGCCCTTGTCTCTACAAGCGGCTGTGCTGTGCCTTGTTGGACTCGGCGCTTGGCTGTCCAGATGCGCTCGACAGAGGCACGAATTCGCGCCTCTGAAATGCGTCCCTGTGCCACCGCATCGCACACCGCTTGGATAGCACCAGTAGGATCGACTGGCATCAGCAAAATATCCGCACCAGCTTCGACGGCTAAGACTGGGGCTTCATTGGCTCCATAGCGGTTGGCGATCGCTCCCATCACCAATGCATCGGTAACAATTAATCCTTCAAATCCCAGTTGTTGCCGCAACAGTTGAGTCAAAATCGGGTGGGAAAGCGTGGCGGGGCGTTCGGCATCCCAAGCCGGGATCAGGAGATGGGCACTCATCACGGCGTCCACACCGGAGGCAGGTCTTATCGCTTCTTGAAAGGGCAGCAACTCAATCTCAGCCAGCCGCGCCGGGGAATGGGGCAAGACAGGCAAATCTAGATGGGAATCTACCGCTGTATCGCCATGTCCGGGAAAATGCTTGGCAGTCGTTAACACCGGATAAGCTTTCGCCCCCCGGATGAAAGCAGACGCCAGTTGACTCACTTCCTCTGGGGTTTCGCCAAACGCCCGGACGTTAATCACTGGATTACTGGGATTGTTATTCACATCCACAACTGGCGCAAGCACCCAGTTGATGCCAATCGCTAGCGCTTCCGAGGCGATGATGCCTCCCATTTGTTCGGCGTATTCTAAGGCTTTACAGGCATCTTTCCGGAACACTGCCCCGATTGCCATCGGTGGCGGAAACCAAGTTGCCCCAGAAAATCGTTGCCCGACGCCTTCTTCAATATCAGCCGCGATCAGCAATGGGATTTTTGCCCAAGCTTGGAGTTGTTGCGATCGCAGCGCTAATTCTCCAGCACTGCCTCCCAACAAAATTACACCCCCGACGCCCAAATCCTGCAACCAGTGTTGCAGAACTGCCGCCGGTGGTTCCCAAGCTGGATACTGAATTTGGTGGTCGAACAGGTAGCCTGACGCCCGTACCACGACCATTTGCGCTACCTGTTCTGCCAGGGAGAGAGATTCCCACTCAGGCAGCAACCCTGCCACAGATTTCAATCTTCTGCCTCAACGATGTCTTCTTCCACACTCTCAGCCGGACGCCCTTGATTGAGCTGATTCAGCAAAGACAAAATGCGATCCCCCCTTTCCAGAGAACGATCTTCCTGAAACATTAACTCTGGCGTCCGACGCAGCCGCAACCGTTGACCGAGTTCGCTGCGGACAAAGCCAGTTGCTGCTTTTAACCCAGCCATCGTTTCTTCCCTTGCTTCCTCGGTGCCATAGATGCTGACGAAGATTTTAGCGTGTTGCAGGTCGCCTGACACATCCACATCGGTGACGCTGACCATGCCAGCACCCACCCGATCATCTTTGATTTCGGTTAGCAGCATTTGGCTGATTTCGCGTTTAATCAGTGCGGCAACGCGAGAAACGCGGCGACTTGTAGCCATAATCATCTGCTGCCTTTAAGACAGTGTGAGCAATGCTTTTACTCATCCTACCTAAATCGGACTCACTCCCAGCATCGCCCGTAGGGTTAGGGTAATAAAAGTTAAGGCTGCCACCAAAAAGCCAATCAAAGCGATCGCGCTGGTTCGATTCTTGAGCAGCGGTCTCAACCACCCAAAGGTATAAAAGAATATGCCCAGGATGATGGTGACAAAGTAGCGGGGGTAGCGAGAGATATTTTCCCAAAAGCCATCAAACATATTATTTAAAGCAGCCGACACAAAAAGCGGCTATAAGTTACTGCATCTTAACTGGTAACATTTGTCTGCGAGTTCGACAAGCTCGGTATCGCCCCTAAACGGGATTTCGTTGACAGACTGTTTGTTCACGCGTCCGGTGGTAGCAGGCTACCACCCGCTATACTTGTGCCACCCCGACATTGACCCATAAGCGCGATGTCATTTTTTTCCCCTTGCCGACCCCGTTGGAAATTTTAAATTCAATTATATCCCCCCAATTCCACAACAACTGTTACAAACACTTTTGATTTTTTAGATAGCTAGAAGGCAATGTCAACTCAGGCGACACAACAAAAAATAGCGCGTCCCTTTCTAAAATGGGCTGGTGGAAAAAATCGGCTAATTCAGCAATATATTCCCTATTTCCCCCCAGAATTTACAACTTACTATGAGCCATTTTTGGGCGGCGGCGCTCTCTTCTTTCATTTGCTGCCCAAAACATCTATTTTAACGGATATTAATGCCGAGTTAGTAAATGCTTTCCGAGAAGTGAGGGATGAAGTCGAGCCGCTAATTGCATTCTTGCACAAGCATCAAATGAATCACAGTAAGGAGTATTATTACTGCATGCGCTTGATGCATATTAGCACCCCTCTAGAAAGAGCTGCTCGATTTATTTACCTCAACAAAACTTGCTTTAACGGGTTATATCGAGAAAACTCAAAAGGGGAATTTAATGTTCCTATCGGTAAATACAAAAATCCAAAAATTTGTAATGCAGCTTTACTCAGGTCAGTTTCCGCTGCACTTCAGAGTGCCCAGATTGATGTTAGACCTTTTGAAGCTGTCTTGGAATCTGCTTGGACTTGTCAAGATTTTGTTTTCTTTGACCCACCTTATCATCCTCTAAGCCCTACCAGTAACTTTACCGCCTATAGCCGTAATTCTTTTAATGAAGCTGACCAAATTCGACTCAGGGATGTCTTTGTAGAACTTGCGCGTCGTGGAGTTAAAGTTATGCTTTCTAATTCTGACTGTCTGTTTATCAGAAACATTTACGGCGATTTCAAGATTCACGAAATATCAGCTTCTAGAATGATTAACTCTAATGCTAAAAAACGGGGCAAAATATCTGAGTTATTAATTACTTCCTACTAAAAATAACTATTTTACCCCTAAAAAAGTAGATGAAAAAGCAAAATATTCGTCCTGCAATTTTCCTATTTTATTGGTCTTTGTTATAATTGTATGTATGTACCATTCGACCGTTAAAGTGGTAATCGTTCGATTGAAATAGGCTTGCCACTTCGTAATTTACCGCATGGGATAGAAGTATGTGTGGAAGATTTACCCAAAGTAAGTCCGCTGAGACAATCGCCCAAGCATTCCAGGTAAATAATGTTCCTCTCCTGATGCCTCGTTATAACATTGCGCCCACCCAGCCAGTACAGACAGTTTTACAAAATACAGAACAGTCTCAACGACAGTTCAAAATGTTGCATTGGGGGCTGATTCCCCGTTGGGCAAAAGATCCAAAAATGGGAGCAAAACTGATTAATGCACGGGCGGAAACGGTAACGGAAAAACCTGCTTTTCGGGCAGCTTTTAAACAACGGCGTTGCTTAGTAGTGGCGGATGGTTTTTATGAATGGAAGCAGCAGGACGGGAAAAAGCAGCCATTTTATTGTCGCGTGAACGATGGACAACCTTTCGCCTTTGCTGGTTTGTGGGAGCATTGGGAAGGAGAGGATGGTGAGGCAATAGATTCTTGCACGATTTTGACCACAGAACCTAATGAGATAATGCGCCCTATTCACAACCGAATGCCAGTCATTCTCGATCCAAAAGATTATGATTTGTGGTTGGATTCAAAGGTGCAAAAGCCGGAGTTATTGCAGCCTTTGTTGCGCCCATATTCAGCAGAAGAAATGGCGGCTTATCCAGTCAGCACAAAGGTAAATAAGCCAGTGAATGACAGTTCGGAGTTGATCAATAGCCTTTAAGCGATCGCACTATCATGACTCTCATGATAGTAGGATGGGTATTGACCGCCTTACTTGTGTATGATTCGGTGCGCGATCGCCTCCTTAAATACTTACAAAAATTATGTCTTCCGGTAGAGGGCAAACAACAGTCATGCGTGAGCTATGCTGGCAGTGACTTCTATCGATCCCCAACCCTTTTAGGAAAGCAGCAGTTATGCCCGAAAGTTTTTTGCTCAGTCGCGTACTAATTCGCTTCAACGGCAAAGCTGATGAACCTCTTAGTGCAGATTTATCGGCGGTTGCTGTGACACCTGATGGCAGCTTGTGGGTAGGTTCTGATGAAACAAGAACGATTGAGCGCTTATCCCCTGTCGAGCCATGTATTTTCGGCAAACATCAGCAATTTTTTGTTAAAGATTTCATCGATTTATTCGATCCGGAAGGCGAAATCGATATTGAGGGAATGGATTATACAAACCATTATCTTTGGTTCATCGGTTCCCACAGTACAAAGCGGAAAAAAATGAAGGGCAAAGACCTTGAGAAGGATCTTGATAAACTAGCAACCATAAAGTTTGAGGCAAACCGTTATTTACTCGCCCGTATTCCTGTAGTAGACGGTGAATTATCTAAATCCGCCTCGCACCCAGAACAGCCCGATAAAAAACTGACAGCAGCCTGTCTGCAAAAGATAGAAAATAGTAACGTTCTGATAGAAGCACTCAAACAAGATCGGCACTTAGGGCCATTTCTAACAAATTCTATTCCCTCTAAAGAAAATGGATTTGATATCGAAGGTTTAGCCATTCGGGGAGACCGGGTTTTTATCGGCTTGCGAGGCCCTGTACTGAGAGGCTGGGCAATTATTTTAGAGGTGGAAGTTGCAGAAACAGCGCCAGGAATTTTAACGCTGAAGAAAATAGGAAAAGATGGGCAGCAATACAAAAAACATTTTGTAGAGTTGAATGGGTTAGGTGTGCGGGAACTGTGTCTGGATGGTGAAGACTTGATTGTTCTAGCGGGACCCACGATGGATCTAGAAGGTTCGCTGAGAGTCTTCCGCCTAAAAGATGCCTTAGAGCGTGATGAAAACAGCGTATCTTGGCAGAAAGAGGGAGAGTTAGAAGTTTTGTTTGACCTGCCTTTCAGATTTGGTTCAGACCATGCGGAAGGGTTGGCACTGTTTCCCTGTTTAGGGCAACCAAATTCTCTTTTGGTGGTTTATGATTCACCTGATGAGAATAGAGTTTTGAAGCCGAATGGTATTTTCGCAGATGTCTTCAGATTGAAGTGATATTAATTTAGCTGCTAATGGCTAATTGCATTGCGGATTATTAGCCATTAGTAAAACAGAAAAATGCGAACTGACTTTTTGGAGCGCTTCGCGATCGCGTCCTTTGCATACCAGCCACTCAGGAAAAAGCGATCGCTTCTTAGGATTTGTTTTTCATCCCCTGAATGCGCTTCACGATTAACCCACCACCGACAGCACCCAAGATAATCCCGCCTAGGGCGATGGGTTCAACAGTGGTTTGAGAGCTAGAAACTGCGCGAGGTTCGGGCGTAGATTTTAGTGCTGGAAAGGCTAATTCTACAAATAATTTGTGGGCGGCAGTGGTTGGATGAATGCTATCCCAAAATAAATATTCCTTTGGATTGTTACATATTTTGGCTCTGCTGAGGCAGGCGTTGGTTACATTCGTGAAACCGAATTTTTTTGGATTGTTGGTGACTTGATGAAAGAGAGAATTGACATCAAGATAGGTGATTTTGATATCGGAGGTGAGTTGCTGACGTAAACCCTTGAGGGATGCGGCTAATCCAGAGTTATGCTTCTTCGTTAAAACGTTGAGAGAGTCGGAACGTTGAGTTGTGCGCGTGCTGGGAAGCTTTCCTAAATCTGGCAAGTTAACGACTACGATATTTTTTGCGCCAGCTGCGGATAAGGACTTCACCGCGATCGCTACATTGTTAATTGGCGCGGTAGAGTCGGTAGCACCTTTGAGGTAATCATTAGCACCAGCCCATACAATATACAGAGCCTTCGGGTTAGCAGAGGAATGGGTTGCTTTAAAGCTCTGGATTTGTGTCAGCAATCCGGGGGGAATTTGCCTAGAATTGCCTGTGGTAGCACCTCCGTAGGCGAAGTTAGTCTCTGTACTCGGTTTTAATTTCAGCTTAGAGGCGAGATAATCTGCCCAAATAGGGCCATTGGAAAAGCGTCCTCGAAAGTAAGGTGGGTTTGGCGGATATTCCCCGTTGGTAGCTTTGTACACATTGCCAACATCGGAGAGGCTATCCCCAAAAACATAAATCTGATTAAAATTCTGTGCCGAAACCGCATTCGGAAATCCCAAAACGCTGAAGAGCGTGAGAAGCGCCAGGACGCGCCTAGGCAATGCGATCGCACCTGCAACAGTAGCCATCCACAACTTTTTCATCAAATCCCTACAAACTCCGATTAGAGCTATCACCAGTCGCTTTCTCCTTGTAGCAAAGTTTCTGGAAGATGGCTGAGCGTAAGGGTAGCGATCGCTCTACGTAACTAATACTCGAAGAAGCGCAACTCGCTATGACGACGACAGACTATGGTTGTCATCTGCAACCCATGCATGAGCGCGAACTGACTTTTTGGAGCGCTTCCCTATCGCGATAGCGAAGCGCTGACTTGTCAGTTCGCGCTCAGGGACTTTTAAGGCTTTACTCTAACTCATGTTTTAAAAATGTAACTTTAGCTACTTTTTATTTAAAATGTCATTAAAATATGACTTATACGGTCTTACCCCGCACCCGTCCTATCAGCTGAGGTTTCCTTATGCCAGAACTTATCTGTACTGTTCCCGTTCCCAGAACCCCGCAAGAATTGGAACAGGCCGTTAAGCAATACATAGCCAGCGATATAAGGGGTACCGAACTCCTTTGTCAGTGGCAAGCCATCCGCGATGCATCCCTAGATCAAGACTTATACGTGCCTGCTGATAGCGACCAAGTTGCAGGCGAAGACAGCTATTAAGTTACATTTATTGACACAGACTGGGTGCTTAAGGTACCCAGTCCAGACATTTATTAATACTTTTTTCGATCGGTCTCTTAAAGCTTGGTAGACATCGGCGATCGCGCGTCAGATGTGGTCTGCCGCCTCAATACTTCTAATGAAATTCATGGTTTCTTGATAGCCAACCGCATTCCCTTGGTCTGAAAAGAGTTGTGCCGCCTTCTGTAAGTCTGCGATCGCTTTCGGCTTGTTTCCCAAGCGGTAATGCACTAATCCTCGGTTGCCATAGGCTTCAGCCAGGGTAGGATTGAGCAGAATTCCCCGATTGTAATCCGCGATCGCACCCCTTAAGTTTCCTTGCTCAGAGCGGGCTAGCCCCCGGTTGTAGTAAGCCTCGACAGAATTTGGATCGAGCCGCACAGCGATCTCAAAATCCGCCATCGCTGTTTTGAGATCGCCTAGTTCTGCATGAACATTTCCCCGTTTGTTATAGGCATCGGCATGATCGGGATCGATTTGCAGTGCTTGGTTAAAATCTGCTATTGCAGCCTGATAGTCTCCGAGTCCAACACGGGCAAGACCACGGTTGCAGTAGGCTTCCATCAACTTGGGATTTATCTCTAGGGCTTGGTTAAAGTCCTCAATCGCTCCCTGGTAGTCTCCTCTTTCAACCTTGTCTCCTCCCCGATGGAAAAAGTCCTCGGCATTCATCCGGATTACTGGTGTTTGCGGTGGTTGAGCTTGGACAGCAAAAGTTGTTCCCCCCAGTAGAGTGGCTAACGCTAAAATAGCAACATTTTTGTAAATGAAGTTCATCGTTTTACTGGCTCCACAGCAGCGAAATCGTGTTGAAATGGCAGCGAATCCCGACTCTCTAATAGTAATTTCTATTAGAACCAATCAATTACCGGAAAAACACATTACGGACTGGGAGACAACCAGCCTAAAAAAGTTTGCAAGAGCAGCCAAAGATTTAAGCCGACAATGATCGTGGTAACTAACCAACCTAAAGACTTCAACCAAAAAGGATTCACAAAATCACCCATTAAGCGGCGATCGCTCGTAAACATCACCAATGGAATCACCGCAAACGATAACTGTAAGCTTAAAACTACTTGGCTCAAAATGAGTAAACTGCCTGTACTTTTCTCACCAAAAAAAATAATTACAATCAAAGCCGGAACAATGGCAATTAACCTAGTGGCTAAACGACGTAACAATGGAGGAAGACGCAGCTGCAAAAAACCTTCCATCACAATCTGCCCAGCCAAAGTGGCAGTCAGCGTTGAACTTTGTCCTGAAGCAAGTAAGGCGATGCCAAAGATGGCACTAGCAGCACTCACTCCTAACAAGGGTGAAAGTAATTTATAGGCATCTTGAATTTCTGCCACATCCTGATTACCAGAAAAATGAAACGTGGCAGCAGATACAATTAAAATCGCTGAATTAATAAACAATGCCAAAGACAAAGCCACAGTCGAATCAATCGTGCCAAACTTAATCGCTTCCCACCTTTTTTCAGCCGTTGGCTGCCAATCGCGAGTTTGCACAATTGAGGAATGTAAATATAAGTTATGCGGCATCACCGTTGCACCTAAAATGCCTATAGCGATGTAGAGCATTTCGGGGTTTTGTAAAATCTCGGTTTTGGGCATATACCCAAGTAAAATTCCCCCAGCATCAGGTCGGGAGAAAATAATTTCTGCGGCAAAACAAACGCCTACTGTTGCTACTAGGGTAATCACCAAAGCTTCCACATAGCGAAAACCTTTACCTTGCAGGAATAGCAATACGAGTACGTCCAGTGCGGTGATGCACACCCCCCACACTAGGGGAATCCCAAATAAGAGCTGCAGAGCGATCGCGCTGCCTAGGAGTTCTGCTAAATCACAAGCAGCGATCGCAATTTCACAAAGTACCCATAAACAAAAGTTCACACGCGGGCTGAAATAGTCCCGACAAGCCTGCGCCAAATCTCGCCCAGTTGCAACGCCCAAACGCACACACAGCGATTGCAGCAAGATAGCCATCATGTTCGACAGCAGGATGACTGTCAATAATGCATAGCCAAACCTAGACCCCCCAGCGATGTCTGTTGCCCAGTTACCAGGGTCCATGTATCCCACTGAAACCAGATACCCTGGTCCCGAATAGGCAAGCATCCTGCGCCAGAAGCTTTTGACATTGGGAACGGAGATGCTGCGATGGACTTCAGGAAGGCTTGGTTTCCTTGCAGAATTCTCAGAAAAGGGCATTTATTTTAGATAACTAGCTTTTCATATTGTTTTCATAATTGTAGAGCTAGTCGTCAAGGCATCATCACTCTAAAGAAATATAAAGTGAACGACTTATGGCTGCCCTTCAAACTTAGTGGTCTGGGGCTAACGTACAGGGATGATTGGGGTCGCCAGTCTCGACTTGAAGGGTAGCGTGTTCGATGCCGAAATGGTCGTGGAGCTGCTTGCAAGTTTGGGTCAAAAAAGCATCGCCAGGGAACCCTGTTGGCATCACAAGGTGAGCTGTGAGCGCTGTTTGGGTCGTACTCATCGCCCAGATGTGGAGGTCGTGGACTTGGGCTACACCGGGAAGTTCAGCCAGATAAGTTCGCACCAGGGACGGTTCAATCCCCTCCGGCACAGCATCAAGCGCCAGGTTAATGGAGTCTTTCAGTAATTGCCAAGTACCGACAACGACGACTGCAACAATGATCAAGCTCACTACTGGATCGAACCAAAGCCAACCAGTGGCAATAATGGCGATGCCAGCCAAGACAACACCCACAGAAACCAGAGCATCAGCAGCCATGTGCAAAAAAGCCCCTCGAATATTTAAGTCTTTCTTGCGACCTGACAAGAACATTAGGGCGGTTGCGGTGTTAATAATGATTCCGACAACCGCAACTCCGATAACTGTCTCCCCTGCTACCGGACTAGAATCGCTAAAGCGTCGAATCGCTTCCCAAGTAATGCCGCCCATCGCCACGAGGAGGATAATCGCGTTTAACAGAGCAATCAAAATAGAGGAACGACGCAGCCCGTAAGTATAGCGTTGGGATGCCCGACGACGGGTCAAAATGCTTGCTCCCCAAGCTAGCACCAGACCCAGGACATCGCTTAAGTTGTGACTCGAATCGGCAAGAAGCGCCAGAGAATGAGCAAGAACCCCATAAACTGCCTCAACAATTACGAAACCCAGATTCAGAATTATGCCAATCGCAAAGGCTCGATTGTAATTGGCGACACCATGCTCGTGCCCGTGATGTCCGTGTTCGTGGCTGTGTGCCATCAGTTTATACTCACTATTTGGCAGAACGTAGCACATAGATAGCATTCTGCATTTTAGTACATACTTTTTTAACCTATGAACATAGGTTCAGATATTGCCTTAACTCAAATGAGAGCCAACGGTTGTATTCGCACGCTTAAGGCGAGGAGTTGCAACCATCTTCATGCCTTCCGGTGCTGCTAAAGTCAAACCCCGACGCACCGGAATAACCGGACGCTTATTAACTAGCGACACTTGAAAACGCGACAGAATTGTTGCCAGCACCAATTTCATTTCATACATCGCAAATGCCATCCCAATACAGCGACGATTCCCGCCACCAAAGGGCAAATATTCATAAGGAGAAAATTGCCGTTCCAAAAAGCGCTCTGGCTTGAATTGCTTCGGCTGTGGGAAAGTTTCCTGCCGATGGTGGGCTAAATAGATACTGGGGACGATTACTGTTCCTGGCTCTAATTTGTAGCCTGTTATCTCGATTGGCGATCGCACAACCCGAATAAAGGTATTGGCAGCAATTGGGTAAATGCGAAGCGTTTCAGAGCAAACCGCCGTTAGATAGGGTAGTTTGGCAATGACACTCGGATCTGGATCGGCATCAAGAGAGTCTAACTCTTGGAGCAGTTTGTCGCACACCTGCGGTAATTGGTCAACCCAGTACAAAGCCCACGTCAGCGCAGAAGCCGTGGTTTCATGTCCGGCGACTAGCAGAGTCATTAACTCATCGCGTAACTCTACATCCGTCATCGGTTGACCCGCTTCATCACGAGCAGACATCATTAAGCTGAGGATATCTTGCCGATTCGGGTTAGCTTCCGCCCGACGTTCCCCGATCTGAGCATAAATCAGTTCGTCAATTTGTTTGAGTTGGCGCAGCATTCGACCCCAAGGACTCCAAGCGCCTAAATCTTGTTGGAGAAACTCAAAAAAGAAGGCGCTGGAGTTGAAGCGGGAACTCATCAAGTCCAGCGTTGAACCGACTAAGCGGCGTAGTTTTTCCAAACGCAGTCCCTCATCCAGTCCAAACACCACCCGTAAGATGACGCGCAGGGTGATTTCTTGCATCGACGCACGGACGTTGAAGGATTTGCCCATCGTCCACTGATTCATCACCTGCTCGGCGATTTCAGAGATAATCTGACCGTAAGCCCGCATTCGATCCCCGTGAAAGGGAGGGGTTAAAAGTTGTCGTTGGCGCTGATGGCGATCGCCATCCAGTAGTAGCAGAGAATTTTCTCCCAATAAAAACTCTAAACCGCTGTTCCCCCTCCCGGCGTCTAAGTGAGTAGAATCGGCAGTGAAAATCGTTTGCAGTGCTTGTGGTTGGCTGAAATACACAATGGGAGTACCTTTGCTTCCCTGGATGGTGAAGGTGTCACCATAGGCTTTGGCATAATCATCCAGGTACTTTATGGGCTGAAAAATAAATTTCATTAACCGCAGCGATCGCGGAGTGTTTGGCCCTTTAGGTAGGCTGTTAGTGAGTTCCATTGAGGCGTTTCGGGTTCAGAGCTATTCGATTCTATTGTGGCGAGTTTAGAGGGCGGAGTGTTGGCTCAGTTCAACGCCATGTCCTCAGAGGGCGATCGTTCGCTTCGCACGCCAAGCGGTTGACAAAGGTAGCGCCAGTCAAGCCCTATGCTAACGCACAAAAAACTCCTCTCGATCCCATTAAGCGGTATATTCGGTGGAGTCAGCATCACAAGCGAGCAGTGCCAAGAATAATTGCTATTCTCAACGGTAAGGGAGGAGTCGGTAAAACCACTACAGCAGTCAATCTGGCTGCAACCTTCTCCGAAGAAAAACGGGTTCTTCTGGTCGATGCAGATATTCAGGGTTCGGCAACTTGGTGGGTTGAGCGTAGCGAGAAAGGAATGGGCTTCGATCTCGTTCAAGAGACAGATCCAAAACTTTTAGGTCGTTTACGTAAGATAGAAGGCTACGATTTAGTAGTGGTGGATACGCCTCCAGCATTGCGATCGGAAGCATTAGCGGCGGTAGTAGCGATCGCTGATTATCTGGTTTTACCCACGCCCTGTGCGCCGATGGATCTGGCTGTACTCATTGAGACAGTAAGGGAAGCCGTCATGCCAGTTGGAATCGCCCATCGGGTACTTCTGACGAAGGTGGATGCGCGAAGTTTGGGGGAAGCACTGGAGGCTCAAAACACACTTCAAGAGCTAGGAATTCCGGCTTGCCATAGCTTTGTCCGTGCCTACAAAGCCCACGAACGAGCGGCTCTTGAGGGGGTGCCGATTCATCAATGGACGGGGAAAAAGGCACGGGAGGCGGAAGCAGACTACCGCCGCGTGGCTAATGAAATACAGCGTGATTGGAGGAACTAAAAATAATGGCTAAAAAACGTCTTTCAGACTTACTACACGAAGAAGCACAAAAATCGCCAGATTCAGAAGCTGAACCTGTTCTAGAGGCGACCGTTGAGGAAATTATAGAAGTGGAGGCGGAACTCGTAGATGAATCATCAACAGATACGCCCGATAAAACTCCTGCGAAACACTCAAATTCAACGAAGACTGACTTAGAAGCAACTGTGACAGAGTTAAAAACAACTTTGGAGCAAGCACGCCAAAGGGAGGAATCTCTACAGCAGCAAATCACCGATTTGCAATCCAATTTGGATGAGCAAAAATCACTTGTTACCGAGTTGAAAGGTGTTTTGAAGGAAACACGCAAAGTGGAAGCCTCTCTACACCAGCAAATTGCCAATTTGCAGGCAGATTTGGATGAACAAAAAAAACTGCTAAATAAGCACCAAAAAGCTCAAGATCAAGCCAAACAGATGAAGACAGAGCTGGAGCAAACCAAAAAAGCAGCCATGCAACTTGCAGAAGCGAACTCTAAGCTGATTGAAGAAGCCAATGCTCTACACAAAGAGCAGGAATCTCAAGCACCGAAGCACAAAACATCTGAGCGGACATCTAACAACTTCCCTCAACCTCAGCCTCAACCTCAAACCGATGAGCCTGCTGATTTTGCCGCAAAAAGTTGGTTGTTGTAAATACACTCAGTCTGACAATCAAAAGATACGGTTGGTTAATTCGTGAGGGAACTGACCTCTCCCCGACTGTATTCCAGACGCGATATATCGCGTCTGGAACGTTTTCTTTTTACTCGTAATTAAGCTAAGGTCAGCAGCCTTAGTTTGTATAGAAGTAGGGGCAGGTTATCAACCCGCCCCTACTTCTAAGCACACTTGTTATGTTAGTTAGCTGAATTCAAAATCCGAAATTGATTAAGCAGGATTTGCTTGCGCTTTTCTCTGGAGTAAGTTGAGAATCGAAGCTTTTTCCAGAAGTCCGACTAGCACGCCGTTTTCACGAATGACGGTAAGCTGAGTAAGCTTTTCTTGTTCTAGCAGTGTCACCACTTCTAGTAAGGATTGATCGGATTTGACGGTTGTGGAGAATTCGACGGGTTTGGTTAGCTGTGCGACCGATATTTCAGTCCACTGAGAGGTCGGAACGGCTTTGAGATCGTCAACTGCGATCGCGCCCACTAATTGTCCCTCTTCATTGGTGACTAAGAACCGCGACGCTTCGCTTTTGCCAATGATGTACTCGTTAACAAACTCTCTCAGGGAAAGCGACTCAGAAACAATTGGGCTATCGGTCATGACTGCATCTTCTGCGGTCAAAGCGGCTAGTTGTTCTTGCACTCTAGCAGCCTGGGTGGCTCGACCAGCGTTTTGCAGCAAGAACCAACCGATTAACAAGTTCCAGAAGTTAAGACCGCCGCCAAATAGTAGAGGAATCAGACCAGAAGCGATCGCTATCCAACCAATGATTTGACCGGCGCGACCCGCAAACACAACACCTTTATAAGGATTGCCGGTGATCTTCCAAACCAACGCTTTGAGGATATTACCACCATCCAGGGGCAAGCCAGGAATCAGGTTAAATAGCGCCAGCACTAAGTTGACGTAAGCCAGCACTCCGAGAATCGCTGCAAACGGCCCGGAAATGCCCGTGGTAAAGCCAATCGCGCTAATTAGACCAAACAGCGCCAAACTGACTAAAGGTCCGGCGATCGCCAGCCAGAATGCTCCTGCGGGGGTTTTTGATTCTTTTTCTAGGCTGGCTAGACCACCAAACAGAAACAAGTTGATAGATTTAACTTCAATTCCCTGTTTGATAGCGACAAAACTGTGTCCGAGTTCGTGCGCCAAGACGGATGCAAACAACAGCAGCGCCGCAATTAATCCCAGTAGCCAGGGTAATCCCCCGCCTAGTCCGGGAAATTGAGCCGCTAGTCCACTGCCATAGCTCACCGTCACCCAAGCCAGGACAAAGAACCAGGACGGATGTACGTTGAAGGGAATTCCGAATAAATTGCCGACGCGAATCGTGCCGTTCATTACGCCACCTCTGATTTAACATCTGAGAGGCTTAAATTGAACCTCTCTTTCTTGCACCTCTTTATCGTAATGAAATGTAACGAGCATTTTAATCTTTCAGCTACCGTACTATCCGTCCATTAAGGTTCGGTTTTGGAATAGCCTGGTGTGAGGCATTCTGACTATTGCCTCGGCATAATAGAATCAGTACTGCTCTTGAAAGGCTGACTTCTGCATCACGTCCTTGGGGCAGAAAAGCTCTCCCAACCTCGATGACCGCAGGTGCCTCCCTATGCCCGTCTCCGAAACTCAAATCACCCGCTCCTATAATCAAGAAGAGATCCAGCAAATTCTCCAGATAGCGATCGCCCGTCAAACTGACGACACAGAATTTACCCGCGAACAGCTACTAGAAATCGCATCTGAATTAGAAATCTCCCCAGAGTGCCTTCAGGTGGCAGAACAGCAGTGGCTAGCCAAACAGGGAGAAATCCAAAAGCGACAGGATTTTAATCTCTACCGGCGCAGCAAATTACAGAAACAAGCGGGCAAATATACGATCGTCAATTCGTTTTTGATGCTGCTGAATATAGTAAATGTCGGTGAGCTTTCTTGGTCTTTATATATTGCCTTATTCTGGGGATTAGGGCTGGGGCTTAATGCTTGGAATACCTTTCAATCTGGAGGCGAAGATTACGAAAAAGCCTTTCAGAGATGGTATCGTCAGCACCAATTGAAACAATCACTTACTACTGTTTGGGATAAGGTTCTCAAAGCTTGGCAGACCTAAAGCATATCCAGGGCTATTTCATTCTCCTGAAACCCGCCCGTGGACTTAAGTCCACTGCCTAAAAGCCCAAGTCGTCTAAAGACGACTCAAATACTAATGTACAGTCGTCTTTAGACGACTTTAGCTATGAGACAGGGGTTTCAACCCCTGGCAGATTATAGGTTTGAGAGAATGAAACAGCCCTGAAAGCATATCTCTCTAGCGAAGAGGAAGTTGTGGCTACGCAAAGGAAGTGGGTTGAAAATCAGTTTTTATGAGCGAGAATTTTGTGTAGAAACTATGCAACGTCTCTAGATTCGCTAACGCTGATCTTGGCAGATCTGCCAAAGGCGCGATAGCGAAGCGCTGACTTGTCAGTTCGCGAAGCGCTCCAAAAAGTCAGTTCGCATTTTTTCCCCAGTCAGCACATCTCCCACAGGAACAGCTTTCGTTTGCCTTAAAATAATCCTGTCGGCTTGGTTCAACTAACCAGACCATTACGGCTAGACAAGTTCTCTCTGCATTCTTCCTGCATTAGATATGGTTCAGTACACTCTCGCACAAAGCCCAGAAGTCATCTTGACTGTTCCAGGCAAAGATTCAAAAAAAGCCCGTGAGAAAGCGATGGAGCAGCTCATGGAACTCATGGATGCAGACAAGCTACCCACAGAGCTTGAAGATGGATTTAGTCCGCAACAACTGATTGAAGTCAAAGAGCTGGAAGCGGATGGGACTAGCGATGAAGACGCCGTAACCCAAGCTGTACAAGTTCTGAGCAACCTTGCCACACTAAAGCTGAAGGTACAGGAGTCACGCGCCGAGGCGCTCAAGGTTCGCGCTCAAGTAGATATTCTGTTTTCAGAAAAGTCGGTGAGTGAAGAGGAAATCGCTCAACTCAAAGACGGTTTTAAAGTTCTCAAAACCTTTGCACAAGTGAATCTGCGCTATCACGAGGCTCGATCGAAAGCAGAGCAAGCTCGTAGCGTGCTAGATCAAGCTTTAAAATCTCCTGAGAGCTAATTTCTCTGCTAAGGCGCATCTGAGGACAGCGATCGCTTCTGAGAATCCAGACTTGATAAGCGATCGCGCTAGGAGTTTTTCTCTGATTCGCAGCGCCAAATGCATCTGTAACCACCCAAGAAGATAAGCAATGATTCAATTTGGTAAAACTCCTTCTGATTCCGGAGAAAAGAACTGGCGAAACCAGCTCGCTCAATTTGTCAAAGCCAATCAGCAAGAATTGGCAGCATTATCTTGGGGATTGTGGTTAGAAAATGGAGATACTCAGGGGAGTTTGGGGATCGATGTGAAACCGAAGCCGCATTTCGTCTATTGTCCAAAAGAGGCAATAGAAACACTCAATAGTAAAGTCGAAAATCAGCTTCAGGAAATGTTAGGAGTTGTGGATGCTCATAACCCTGAAGTGGAGGTTCTCGTCATTGGAATTGGTGAGGGACAGATAAAGCTGATTCAGTTTCAACCCGAACCTCCACCTCCCGCTTGCTTTGAGCAAGTCGCCGCAGATGTCAATACATTGCTAGAGCGATTAGAGCAGCAGATGGGCGAAGAGATACAAGGCTAAATCCAGAAAGCGATCGCGCATTTCGTATGCACTCTTAGTGCTGTTCGCACGCTTGCTAGTGAGGGGAAACGCGAGCGCACTGGCTACCATCCAAACTCACTGAATGTGAGTAGAAATATCCGTTAGGATGAATTTGTGCCAATATCTACGCCATCAAGCTTTGTAGCCTTTAACTTCGCCATACCATTTAGGTAATTTAATAATTTGCAAACGATCGAACGGGAGTGGAATTAAAATCAGAGAATGGTGAGCTAGTGAAAGATAAGCTATGACAACCATCGAGATTGTTTCAGAAGCCAGCGCCGAGCAAACAATTTATCGGGCAATCTGTGGAGTACAACAGGCTACTGGTGCAACACCCGGTCAGGCACTGGATATGCTTGAGAAGGAACTAGCAACACAAGGGTTTAGAGAGAGTGGTAACACAGTAATCATCGTGCAGCGTTTTCGTCCCGATAATTTCTTTACCGCAGACCAGCAATTACGGCTTGGGGAACTGATGGATCGATTTCACCAAACTAGCGTTGTCGGGGAGGCATTTGCTCCCGCCGAAAAGCAAGAATTGGAGAGATTAGTTGAGGCTGAATGGAACGCTGCGATAGAAAGAGCTAAAGAAATTCTCAAGGGAACTCAAAGTGAAAAACAGTAGCCTTGTATATTTCTTTGAGACGCTGTGAATCCTAACTATCTCCTCGTAGCACAACGGGCCAAACATCAGTGTGAATACTGTCATGCACCAGAAGTTATCTTCAACGTTGCTTTTGAGGTGGATCACATTATTCCTATCTCCAAAGGTGGCTTGGATGAATCCCCAAACTGGGCGCTTGCCTGCCGTGTTTGTAATCTCCGCAAGTTAGATTATGTAGATGGGTTTGACCCAGTTAACCAACAACAGGTACGTTTGTTTAACCCTCGAACCGATAGTTGGTACGAATACTTTGCAGTGCAAGGAGAAGCACCTTTCCTACTAGAAAGCACAACATCTATTGGTCGTGCTACTTTGGATCGGTTACAGATGAATGCACCGTTGCAACTCAGAGCTAGAGCGCAATGGATAACATTAGGAATTTTTGGATAATATTACTATCTCACCAGCTTTTAGGGCTGGGATTCCTGTATAAGCGATCGCGCATTTCGTATGCACTCTTAGTGCTGCTCGCACGCTTGCTAGTGAGGGGAAACGCGATCGCATCTTTCATCAACTAAGCTCGTTAGTTAATCAGAACGCCTAGATGCCATCTGCTCGTCCAAACTCACTGGCCCAGAGCCAACATAGTACACCATGAGCAATCCCCCGATAATGGCTAAGTTCTTCATGAACGCAATCACCTGCATGGAATCATCAAAATTGCTGTGAAAAATTAGCGTAGTCGGAATCATGAAGATAATTAACGCGATCGCTCCCCAACGGGCTTTGTAACCTAGCAATACGGATAATCCGCCAGCCAGTTCAATAATAATTGCCGCGACTAGCAACAGCCCCGTCAGCGCTTCCGGGATGCCCTTGCTTGCCATAAACTGTTGCGTGCCACTGAAGCCGGGAATTTTATCAAAGCCGGACTTCAAAAAAATGGCGGCTAAGAAAGCTCGTGCTATGAGGGGGATGTATTTTTCCATATTGACACCTGCGATCGCTTCGCCTTTAACTTACAACAACATCCGGTGGTAAGCAAAGTAATGGTATAAGCGATCGCTACCGTCACCGCCGATGACATCCTTAGCTTCGACTACCCGAACCTTTAGCCCTGGCGGATTAACAACAGTGCCTTGCTTATAACAACATTCCCGCGATCGCAGCTGTCATAAAACCCGCAAACAAACCGCCTATCATCGCCCTGACACCCATTCTCGCTAAATCTTTCTGACGGTTCGGTGCCATCCCGCCAATCCCACCAATTGTGATGCCAATCGAGCCAATATTGGCAAAGTTGCACAAAGCGTAGGTGGCGATAATTACAGCCCGTTCGGATATCGCCTTCTGCTCAATCAGCGTCTTCAGATCCACATAGGCGATAAAATCATTCAAAATCGTCTTTTTGCCTAACAACACCCCCACCTGGGCGCAGTCAGCCCAAGGCACTCCGAGCAGCCACGCAACGGGGGCCATTAAAAAAGATAACATCCACTCCAACGACAACAAAGGCACGCCGAAAAGTCCCCCCAACCATCCCAGGAGGGCATTGACAAAAGCCAATAACCCCAAAAAGGCAATAATCATCGCCGCTACATTAACTGCCAGTTTCGTCCCTTCAATCGCTCCCCCAGCCGCTGCATCAATCGCATTCACAAAGGTACTCTCCACATCTATCTGTGCCTTGCCAACCGTCTTGGGAACTTCCGTTTCCGGATAAAGCAATTTTGAGGCAACCAGGGAAGTCGGGGCAGTCATGAAGAAAGCGGCAATCAGGTGTGCTGGTGGAATCCCAAAGGAGAGATATGCCCCTAATACGCCACCGGCAATTGTGGCAAAGCCCCCCGTCATCACCGCATGAAGTTCTGATTGCGTCATCGTCGCCACATAAGGCTTAACCAGCAGCGGTGCCTCAGTTGGTCCTAAAAAGATGTTGGCAGCACACGATAAAGACTCAGCCCCCGATGTTCCCATCGTCTTCATCATTACCCACGCCATCACATTCACCACTCGCTGTACAATGCCGTAGTGGTATAGCACCGTGATGAACGAAGAAAAAAAGATAATCGTGGGCAGCACTTTAAAAGCAAAGAAATGATCGACAAATTTATCTCCAAAGACAAATTTGGCACCAACATCAGAGAATTCTAAAAAGCGGCTAACGACATCGCCGAGAAACTTAAATACAGCTAAACCGCCGGGAGTTTTCAGAATCAGCAGTGCAAAAATAAACTCTAACCCTAGCCCCCAGAATACCGGACGCCAACGCACAGCACGCCGGTTCACTGAGAAGGCATAAGATAATCCCACAAAAACAGCCAATCCCAGTGCTGAAATCACCCGCTCCATCGACTCTCTCAGGGCTAAGTTACAATACGGCGTATCATAGCCTGGATGTGTGGGCAAGAAAGTATCGGTTGAGCCTCCGGATTCTATCTTTGTGGGGATGGATCGGAATGAATCACTACAACATTCAAGGCGATTAGAATTCTGGGGAGATTGTAAAATGGTACGGATTTTTCTTTCCGCTGGACATGGTGCTGGCGATCCGGGCGCACAAGCTGGAGGTACTACAGAAGACAGAGAAATGAGGCTTACCCGCGATGCGGCGGTGCAGGAAATGCGATCGCGCGGTTTAGAGGTTTCCTCTGTTCCCGATACGCTGAGTTTGAAGGAAACGATTGCTTGGATCAACGCCTACTCCCGCCGTGGCGATGTCGCTTTAGAAATCCATGCCGATTCTGTCGGAAACACCAGTATCCGGGGTGCCAGCGCCTTCTATACTGACGGCAACGAGCAACGCGAAGCCGATGCCCAGTTGGTGCTGCAATCCTTACTTAAAGCGGTTTCAGGATTGCCGTCTCGTGGAGTTAAATCGGATACCGCTACGGGTGTCGGTAGTTTGGGTTTCTGCCGTCAAGTGGATATTCCCTCGATGCTGATGGAGTTGGGGTTTGTCACGAATCCAGGCGATCGCTCTTTACTTCAAACTAAGCGTCAAGACTTTGCCCGTGGATTGGCTGACGGTCTAGAAGCTTGGAGTCGCAAGGAAGCTCAGAGGCAGGGCTTAACGCCTCCCCCTCCTCCTAGCTACCCAGTTATCAGTGTGAAAATCAACGACCAGATATATAAAAATCAGGGAATTTTGGTCAATGGGAATGCTTCTATTCCTATTGTTTTCCTAAAGTCGTTAGGAATCGATCCAAGTAAAGTCGCTGACTTCCGCACCCTTACTCACCGTAATCTCGAATATATCAAAGCGGTGGATTTACAGCCATTTAGAGTATCCGTTAAATGGGACAATCCAAGCCGGACGGTCATTTTAACCACCCAGTAATTTGCTTTCAAATGAATGCATCCTCGGCTGTATCGGTGACAGCAATTGTTTTGGCAGGTGGACAAAGTTCTCGCATGGGACGCGATAAAGCCTTAATTTCTGTTAACGGCGTTCCCCTGATTCGGCAGGTTTGTGAAGTTGCCCAAGCCTGTGCTTCAAAAGTGTATGTGGTAACGCCGTGGAGCGAACGATACCAAGATATTCTACCTAGCCGTTGCTCTCTGGTTCGAGAAGTTCCTTTTCAAAAGCATGAACCCGAAAAGATGAATGAAGAATTAATTCATCCTAACCTTGGGGAAAGGGAAGTGCCTGCATCCTTCATTCCTCATCCTTCCCACGGGCCACTCATTGGCTTTGCCCAAGGACTCGCGCCAGTACAAACAGAATGGGTGTTGTTACTTGCCTGCGATTTGCCCAATTTGAAAGAGGAAATTTTGCTCAATTGGGTACAGCATTTACCAGAGGTGCCAGAAGATTGTATTGCCTTTCTCCCCCGACACCCCAAAGGCTGGGAACCGCTATGCGGTTTTTATCGCCGCCGCTGTTTGCCTAGCTTGACTGAATTTATTAATAAAGGGGGCAGATCCTTTCAGCAATGGTTGTCTCAACATCCCGTACAAGAACTGCCCCTAACCGAGCGATCGCTCTTATTTAATTGCAACACACCGGCTGACTTGGAAGAATTAAAAATGCAAAATTAAAAATTAAAAAAAGACTCTTAATTTTTAATTTTTAATTTTTAATTTTTAATTTCTTTGGGTTCTGCTTCCAAATTTGGCAAAGGTGCCAACTGAGGGAGAGGTGTCAGTGGCGGCGTAAAGTCAGGCGTCGGCTTCGGGGGTGGCGGTGGCGCAAAGGTGGGGGATAAGTTGCGGGGCAAATCATCTGCCGAAATGCAGGTATCCAGCGCTTTGGCGGCAGAAATCTCCAACTGGCGATTCAAGCCGACAACGCATTCAGCAAAGCGGACTGGTAAAAGGCTACGACGACAGGATTCGAGTACCTCCAGCAGCGGCGGGTTTTTGGCATCTTGGGAAATATTAATCACGCACCTGCCTAACTCGATGGGACGTCGCACCCGGAGACAGGCAGCCAGAGCGTCTCGTGAGGCAATCTGAGTTTCTCGGTTAATATTAAACACGCAAGCTGATAAATCTGTGGGTTTGAGGGCATCCGAACAGGTAGAGGCAGCGAGTTCTGTGGAGATACCAACCGCCCTTAACTCAGCAGCGCAGTATTGAAAGGGGCTGAAATGGGTGGCGGTGGCAGGAACGGTCTCAACAGCGATCGCAAATAATCCTGCGGTAAGGGCTAGCCCAGTAGTGGATAATCGTCGGGAACGAGACAAGGCACGTTCGCTACTTTTGTTTTGCATGATAGTTCTACATAAGTAGGTCACAAGCTATCCTACTTGGACATTGGTAGCAGTTTGCACCTTTGTACTCAGTGCAATGCTATCGGCTGCGACTAAAAATGCGATTGGGGACGCGATCGCTTTTCCAAAAGCTAAAATTATCGAACCCCACATCCGCAACCAAGAAGTTAGCAAGTTGAAATCTAGACAAATAGAGACGTTCCCACAGAACGCCTCTATCGAAGGTTACTAAATTCAAAGCTGCAACCTTTTTAGTATTCAGGCACCGAAGGGTCAATTTCTCGACTCCAAGCGGTAATTCCGCCTTTGACGTTGGTGCCTTCAATTCCAGCTTCTTTCAGAATCCCCAGCGCCTTCGCAGAACGTCCACCCAGCTTGCAGTGGGCAATCAAGCGATGACCGTTGAGCAATTCTTTCACTTGGGCAACACCCGCACCGTTTTCAATATCTGGTAACGGCACCAAAACGGCACCCGGAATTCTAGCAATTTCGTACTCGTTAGGATTGCGAACATCAAGCAGTACAAAATCATCTGCACCGCTATCTAGCAATTCCTTCAATTCCCGAACCGTCATTTCTGACATTTCCATCTGCTGTTTCGCCTCTTCTGCTTTTGCTTGTGGGATACCGCAGAATTCTTCATAATCAATTAACTTTTCAATGACTGGTCTTTCTGGGTTCGGACGCAGTTTCAGTTCCCGGAACTTCATTTGCAAGGCATCATACAGCAACAACCGCCCGCTGAGAGTTTGACCTTGACCGATAATAATTTTGACCGTTTCTGTTGCTTGGATAACGCCAATAATTCCTGGCAAAATTCCCAAAACGCCGCCTTCAGCACAGGAAGGAACCATTCCGGGTGGTGGGGGTTCCGGATAAAGGTCGCGGTAATTTGGGCCATTTTGGTAGTTAAATACCGTCGCTTGCCCTTCAAACCGATAAATGGAACCGTAGACGTTAGGCTTATTTAACAACACGCAAGCATCGTTAACTAGATAGCGCGTAGGGAAGTTATCGGTGCCATCTACTACGATGTCGTAGGGTTCGAGAATTTGTAAGGCATTTTCGGCACTTAGGCGTGTTTCGTACAAGTCAACTTGGCAATAGGGATTTATTTCTAAAATCCTATTTTTTGCCGACTCAATTTTCGGTTTACCTACCCAAGAGGTGCCGTGAATGACTTGGCGTTGCAAGTTGGAATTATCGACGACATCAAAATCAACAATACCAATTCGTCCGATACCAGCAGCGGCGAGATACAGCAGTAGAGGCGAACCCAGTCCACCTGTACCAACACACAGGACGCTTGCTGCTTTGAGGCGTTTTTGCCCTTCCAGTCCTATTTCTGGCAGGATCAGGTGGCGAGAGTAGCGTTCGTATTCTTCTTTGGAAAGCTGGATTTGATCCAGATTGGGATTGAGCATGACCTTTTAGTGAGGGCAGACAGAGTTAACAGCCTATCAAAGATACAATAGTCTTTGGATCTTTGGGTCTTAATCGTTTTTAAAGTTAAGTTCTTAATCTAGGTTATTTCAACAATTATCATTTCTTCAGGCTGAAACTGGTGGGCGTCGTCGAGACTCCAGTTGCGGAGATCGCCAGCTTTGCCTTGTTGAACTGACACAATAATATACGAGTATACTGACCACGCACACGCTCGATCGAATTCAGAAGGAATTGCTGGATGGTCGGGATGGGAGTGGTAGATTCCAATGATATCAAGTTGGCTGGGCGAAGCACTCTCGCGTCCCTGCTTTTGTACTTTAAGCATATCTTCGGGAGCGATCGCGTATCTGTCTCGCTTATCCGAACCCAGTTTCGCGGAACCTTCAATCTCTGGGAACGCTTCTACTGCTTGTGCATCCCAACTGTTCTCGGTTGGCATTACTTCCACCACAGTTTTGCCATCTTCCGCCAATTTACCTAGCAGCAAGCCGCAGCACTCTTCGGGATAGGTGCTTTCGGCATGGGTGCGGATGGCTTGCAAATGCTGAGGGCGGAGTTTTAAAACTGCCACGATGCCAATCATCCTGAGTGAGACGTGGAACTATTGTATGCCACTGAAGTCTCTCATTCTTCTTGTCTGACTATTTTGGTTTTCCTGCACAATAGCATTGCTTCTACAGTAATTTTGAAGAAAATATTTTCTTTTGTAGCTGCTGCCTTTCCTGTCAATTCGTTGAGATTGAAGCCATAGATTTTATAGCGAATTAAATCAAAAATATTTTCAATTTCAGGGGGGTTGGTGTAAGATTTAATAAAGTTAATTGTATTATTGTTGTTTAAAGCAATCTATCTGACAGCACAGATTTCCATTATAAAAGTATAGTACCGGAGCGAACCGGATTTGTCTAGTCCCAATTTCTTTAATTTTTAACAGCGTCAGAGCGATCGCAAAGAGTCAAGGCGTCCGCTCAATGCGTCAGTGGGCTTTACCTGCACCCAGATAGAGTTCTCCCACCTTGGGGTCATTCAAGAGTTCGGAGCCGGGACCTGAGAAGCGATCGCGTCCTGTATCCAGCACATAACCACGGTGTGCCATTCCCAAAGCTTTCCGGGCATTTTGCTCCACCAGCACAATTGCCGTACCCGTTTGATTAATTGCTTGAATCTGCTCAAAAACGTTATTGACCAACAGGGGAGACAGCGCCGCCGAAGGTTCATCCAGCAGCAACAGAGTGGGTTCCAACATCAAAGCCTTTCCCATTGCCAGCATCTGCCGTTCTCCCCCTGACAGAGTTCCAGCCCGCTGATGCCGCCGTTGAGCCAGAACCGGAAACGTGGCAAAGATACGATCCTTGAGCGGTTGCAAAGGGACATTGCGAATAAACGCGCCCATCTCCAGATTCTCTTCCACCGTCAGCGATGGGAACACATTAGAGATTTGCGGCACGTAGCACATCCCCCGCCGAACAATTTGATCCGACTTTAAGCCAGCAATATTCTCGCCTTTGAAAGTAATTTTGCCTTGATGAGAACTTAAGAGTCCAAAGATAGCCTTTGCCAATGTTGATTTCCCGGCACCATTGGGGCCAATTACGGCAACTAATTCACCGGGATATATCTTGAAATTAACACCTTGCAGGATATCCAAATCTTTGACATATCCAGCCCAAACATCTTCAACTTCTAATAAAGGTTCATTAGTCATTCGTTATTAGTTATTAGTTATGGCTCATGATTTATGGCAATTCCTGCATCAACCATGAACCATGAATAATCAACAATTAGGGTGTCTTTTGCAAATCCGGGCGTTCTTCGGGGACAATTGCCCCTTCCACAGGGCAGACTTGTAGGCAGATGCCACAGTCAATACAAGTGGCAAAATCAATCCAGTACCAGCCAGTCCCCTTAACATTCTTACCGGGACCTTCGTGAATACAGGCAACAGGACAAGCATCGACACAATCAGCGACGCCTTCGCAGGTATTGGTAACAATCGTATGCGGCACAGTGTTCTCTCTCTTGGGATTGGCAGACATCTGCTTCTCTAGACTACCAAAGTCTTCCGACTGATAGCTGAAACGAGACATTTTAAATGTAAAAGTACGCAAACTTAAGGTAAAATTTTGCCCAAAAAAGCACCTCTCCTTTGCGTACCTCTGCGCTTCCCTTTGCGTACCTTTGCGTTAAAAAAATCTAACTCAGCATCTCAATTTTAGTAGCACCCTCAGCTTCCACCCAGGCAAGGCGACGGATGTGACGGCTACGGGCATATTCTCGCACATCTTCAGGCGATCGCTCCCCTAAATCCATCTCCACCCGCACCAGATGAATAGAATCTCGCAGGGTTTGGGCGTAGGCAAAAGCTGCCATATAGGCTTGGGGGGATGAAGGAACGACTAACCAATCACTAGCAGGCGTTTCGCGGGGCATCCCAGCCTTCGAGAGCAAGACTTGGTATAAGTCTTCAATGTTAAGAGCAAAGCCAATACTGGGGTAAGTTTGCCCTTGGGGATGATAGAGTCCCAGCAATTGGTCATAGCGTCCCCCCTGAGCTAAAACCCGTGCTTGGGTGTCTGTATCGCTAACGACTTCAAACACAATGCCGGTGTAATAGTTAAAGGTTTGGATCAAGCTAAGATCCAGAGTCACGGGGAAGGTTTGCTGATGGGAGAAGCCTTCGTTTAGAAGATCGATGAGCGATTTCAGATTACTGACTGTTTTGCGCTCAGATTCTGCTAAATCTAGAGTAGAAACTCGTTGCAGCACATCAGCAGGGTGTCCCCGCAGCTCAAATAGAAATAAAGCCCGTTCTCGCAATTCGGGCGAAAGGGGCAGAGTTTCCAAAGTGATACGATCGAGATGCGCGATCGCGCGTCGCACTTTTTCTTGCAGATGAACTGGAAACGGGGAAAAAAGCGATCGCGTTAACCCCGCTTCTCCCAAAATTACCTGCCACTGGCTTAACCCCAGACACTTCAGGCAGTCTCCCAGCAGCAACAGCACCTCTGCATCTGCCAAGACACCACCCGCACCCAACAGCTCTACCCCTGCCTGGTAAAATTCCTGCTGACGCCCGTAATTGCTTCCCTGCGAACGGCGGAATACATTTGCGTTGTAGTAGAGGCGTTGCGGATAAGTAACACCAGCCATGCGCGTCACAGATGCACGGGCGATCGAAGCCGTCAGTTCTGGGCGGAGTCCCAGCGTCCCCTCCTCAGCATCCTGTATTTGAATCACTGTCGAGCGCTGGATTGCTCCGCCTGCCATCAAAGTATCCAACCGCTCTAGAGTGGAGGTGATAATCCGGTGATAGCCCCAGCGGTGATACACCTGCTGCAACCGATCTTCAATCCAGCTTTTTTGAGCGACATCGAGAGGCAGTAAATCCCTCGCGCCTGCCGGGGGTTGATAAACCATTCAGTCGTTGTTTTTTGTTAGTTGACAAGCGATTAGCAAGCGAAGTATTCGCGATTAGCGAGTTGACGGATTGACTCTAGCTCTCACCGACAACTGCCAAACATCTAATAGCCCAGTTGCTAACCGAAGAAATCGCTTTCTTATTTCTTCTTACCAAACATACCAAATAAACCGCCTCCAGACTTATCCTCCGGCTTGCCCTGCCCTGGCTTGCCCTGCCCTGACTTAGGCGGCGTCGTTGTCTTGCCACCCGCAACTTTTTGTGCCAGCTTGTCAAGTGCCTGTTTGCCCTCTAGCCCGATCGGGTCTTGAGGGTTTAATTTCAAAGCTTGGGTTATGTGTACCTTCGCCATTGTCACCTTAGGCGGAGTTTGCTTCAAATAAACCATCCCCAATAAGCTATGGCAATGGCTATTGTTCGGCTCCATTTTCAGGGCTTCCCGCAACTCTATCTCCGCCTTAGCAAACTGGTTCTTCGTTATCAACTCATCAGCGCGACGGAAATATGGCTCCGCGACTGATGTCTGAGCCGGTGACGATGGTGGCGGCGGTGGTGGCGGCGATGATGCATTGGGGCCAGCAGCCCCCGTGACAGGACGTTTATCTGACATCATTGAGGTTGCTACCCCAGAACTCCCCTTCCGCCGCAGGTAAACCATATTCAGTTCGCTGATTTGAGCCGTCACTTCCAGGACTTGGCTCAAAGATTCATACTGCGTTTGTGCTAGCTTTTGCAGTGCCGTTTTATAGGAATGCTCTAAATCGCCGCCAGCCTGAGCTAATTGTTTCGCGGTTTCACCTTGGGGTTGAACGTTCGCCGCTTCCCCAGCCAAGCGCTTACCCATGCGCCCGATCATAACGACGTATTCTGCCCGCGTGCGATCCTGAGATAGTTGTTCGTAGGCAGGATTTACCAATTTTGACAACATCTGGCTGGCACGCTGTTTTTCTGCTTCGTTTTCAGCCTTGCAACTATCCGGATGCAATCTCCGGGCGATTTTGAGATACCGTTTGCGGATGTCATTGACTCCTGCATCTACTGGCACCCCTAAAATTGCGTGGTGGTCTGTGAAATCAAACTTGAACAGTCCACGGTCGATCCGAAATGACATAGCCCGCTGTCCCACCATCAGAGCCGAGTATTGTTTCTAATATACTTCCCTTGCGAAAGCTATGTGTGACCTTGCTTACAGAGAAGCCTAATTTTCAGCACTTTGCCATCTACTTAGAGGTGTAATTTGCAAAAGTTCTTGACTGAGTTGTGAGTGCAGATAACCATTTGTCGCCAAAATCCGACCGGAATGAATCGCTAAAGGACTCCCATCGTAGGCGCTGACTTTGCCCCCGGCTTCCTCTACGATTACCACTCCGGCTGCCAGATCCCAAGGTTGTAAACCCCGTTCCCAGTAGCCATCCAGGCGTCCGCAGGCAACATGAACGAGATCGATGGATGCGGAACCGCTGCGCCTGACGCCCTGGGTGAGATGGGTAAGGTGACAAAATTCAGCGTAGTTATTGTCCGCTGTTTCGCGTCGATCGTAAGCAAAGCCGGTGACGAGCAAGCTTTTGCTCAACTCGGCTGTTTTGGAAACCCGGATACTCCGCCGGTTGCAAGTGGCTCCTAAGCCTTTGGCAGCGCGAAACAACTCATGATGAAATGGATCGTAAACGACACCGACTTGGGGAACTCCGTCAATCAGTAACCCGATTGAGGCGGAGAAAAAGGGATACTGATGAGCATAATTCGTGGTGCCATCCAGGGGATCGATTGCCCAGAGGTATTCGCTATTAGTATCTCCCAGTTGCCCGGATTCTTCTGCCAGGATTTGATGGTGGGGAAAATGGCGATTGATGACTGAAAGAATTGTGGCTTCGGCGGCTTTATCTGCTTCGGTTACGAGGTCGCCTGGGCGTCCTTTTTCTTCAACGGCTTCTAATTTGCCCCAGTAGCTTTGCAAGATGGCACCAGCAGCTAGCGCCGCCTCGGTGGCAATATCTAGAAAAATTTGCAGTTGGTCGGGGGTATGGCGAGTCATATTTTTAGCTAATGGCTAATGGCATTGAACAATGAACAATTAGCCATTCGCAATCAGCTGTTAACGATTTTGACGCCGAAACTCCGCTGGAGTCAAGCGCATGGGTTTTTCTGGGTTCCAAATGCCTTTGCCCATAATTCGAGCATATTCTTGAGCGGTGGTGAGCCGTTGGTCATATTTGTTGTTGAGCGATCGCGGCACAAACACATACCCTTCTACCACCATCTGCTCGTTCAGCAATACCCCATCTTTCCACACATAAGCTAACCGGCGCTCAAACTGGTCTTTGCTTGACCCATCCGACTCTAACAAAACGGATTGCCCACCAATCAACTGCTTGAGCCGCTCTTGAGCCGCCGCTCCCCAAGGCTGCTGTTTCATATCTGGTGCTTCGATTCCCAGCAGCCGCACTCGCTCTACCAAAGCCGATTGCTTGCTGGTATCCAGCACTTCCAGGGTTTGTCCGGTGACAACCCGCTCCACCTTTACGGTTGCGCCTGTCGGAACTTCTTTAGCTTGGCAACCCACCAAGAAAAGGCAAAAGGCAAAAGGCAAAAGGCAAAAGAGAAAATTCTTTTGCCTTTTTATTTTGCGCGATCGCCTTTCGTTAGTCTTCATCCAGAGGTAAACCGAAACGGACTTTGCCTTTGCCAAAATAGCGACCGAACTGGAGTTCGTAAACTTCATCCTCATCCTGAGTTTCCACTTCCAAGTCGGAGCGGGGATAGCTCACGCATAATAGAGCATAGCCTTTGTCGCGCAGTTGTGGAGAAAGCCCCATTGCTTCTGGCTGATGGATTTCCCCTGAGAGGACGCGCACGGCACAGGTGGTACAAGCGCCATTGCGACAGGAAAAAGGCAACTCGACGCTCTGATGCTCGACGCTAGATAGGATATAGCGATCGCTTGGCACCTGAAGGTCGTGATGAGTACCTGTATGGCGATTGTGTATGCGAATGGTGTAGTAATCAGTCATAAAAATAGTGTATTATTAAAAATCGCAGCTTTGAGTTGCACATTTCAAAATAAATAAGCCTCTGGAGAGGTGGCCGAGTGGTTGAAGGCGCAGCACTGGAAATGCTGTTTGGGGGCAACCTCAACGTGGGTTCGAATCCCACCCTCTCCGTTGAAAATCAAGACTACACAATGCTTTGAGACTAATCGCCCCAGAAGAATCTTCTGGGGCGATGGTTATTTTTGGCGATCGCCTGACTATCAGCGAGTGAATACACAGCGCGATCGCCTCGCCATCAAATAAACTTACAATCAAAAGTAAACTATTACTATTAAACAAGAAGAATATCGCATGACCCAACTATCTAATAATTGCACTCCCCGTCTTGGAAGGGTATTTCCAGAACGCCAACTATCTCCAGACGAAAAAGCCAAACTCAGGTCTGAAGACGAAGCCTTTTCTAAGCGTTGTCGCGAAATTTTTGACCGAGTGCAACCAGAGTTAATTAAGGAGCATTACGATTGGTTTATCATCATTGAGCCAGTCAGTGGGGACTATTTCATCGATCCCGATAAAACAGTTGCCAGGGCAAAGGCTCGTGAGAAGCATCCTGATAAAAAGCGCCTTATCATGTGCCTAAACGAAACGGGAACCTGTGGCAGAATATGATTTCAGGCGAGTTTAACAGTAGGGGCGAGTTATTCTTTGAAACCGGTTTAATGGCTGCTGATGGTGATATTATTCCAGTCAAGGCATTATTAGATACAGGATTCACTGGTTGGCTGGCAATTGATAACCAAGATGCCCTTAGTCTAGGGTGGGATCAAGAAGATGAGCCGCAGGAGATGCAGACGGCACAGGGGGACGCGCAGTTTAATCTATATGAAGGAACTGTGCTTCTGGATGGACAGGAGTTCGCAATTGAAGTATTGGGTGGAAATGGACTGGAAAATATTCTCTTAGGTGTACGTTGGCTTCAGACAAAGCGATTGTTAGTTGATTTTGCGGCGGGAGTATTGACGTTGGGGTAAGAGCGATCGCATCTGCAATTGACTAGAGGAGAAAGACGCGATCGCCTAGTTATTGAATACGCTTATAATAAAAAACAAACCATTAATATTAAACAGATATAAAATCATATGACTCAACTATCTAACAACCGCACACCGCGTCGGGGCAGAATATTTCCAGAACGCCAATTACCACCCGAAGAAAAAGCCAGACGTAAAGCTCTTGATGAAGCATTTTATCAGCGTTGTCGGGCGATTTTTGAACGAGTTCAACCAGAACTAATCAAAGATCACTACGACTGGTTTATCGTAATTGAGCCAGACAGCGGGGATTATGTCATCGATCCAGATGAAAAGGTTGCAAGGAAAAAAGCTCGCGAGAAACATCCTAATAAGATGCGCCTCATTGCCTGTATTAATGAAACTGGAACTTGCGGCAGAATATGATTTCAGGCGAGTTTAATCGTAGGGGCGAGTTATTCTTTGAAATTGGATTGATTGCATCTGATGGAGATGTGATTACAGTTAAGGCGCTCTTAGATACAGGTTTCACGGGTTGGCTGGCAGTTGACAACCAAGATGCCGAAAGTTTGGGCTGGGATATTGACAGTAATGAGCGCCGTGATATGCAGACTGCACGGGGAGTAGCACGGTTTAATCTTTATGATGGTAGCGTGCTTTTGGATGGACAAGAGTTCACAGTTGAAGTTTTGGGAGGGGATGAACTGGAAAACATTCTCTTGGGTGTACGTTGGCTTCAGACAAAGCGATTGTTAGTTGATTTTGCGGCGGGAGTGCTGACGTTGGGGTAAGAGCGATCGCGCTGCAATTTGACTATAGGAGAAAGACGCGATCGCCTAGTTATTGAATACGCTTATAATAAAAAACAAACCATTAATATTAAACAGATATAAAATCATATGACTCAACTATCTAACAACCGCACACCGCGTCGGGGCAGAATATTTCCAGAACGCCAACTATCTGAGGAAGAAAAAGCCAGACGTAAAGCTCTTGATGAAGCATTTTATCAGCGTTGTCGGGCGATTTTTGAACGAGTCCGCCCTGAATTTATCGAAAATTACTACGGCTGGTTTATAGTTATTGAGCCAAACAGCGAGGATTATATTATTGATCCTGATAGAGATGCTGCTTTGATAAAATCTCGTCAAAAATTTCCCCAAGGAAGACTGATTATCTTCTGTTTGAATGAGACAGGAGTCTGCGGCAGTATATGATTCAAGGCGAGTTTGGCAGCAAGGGTCAGCTACTAGTTGCGATTGATTTGATTGATGTTGAAGGAGAGCCTATTCAGGTCGATGCACTACTAGATACAGGATTTACCGAGTGGGTGGCAATTAATAACCAAGATATAGAATCATTCGTCCACAAATTTTACGGTTTATACGGATGGACGAGGCTCTACCATCCTCTGTGTCTTTGTTCTAGTGTTTGTACATTCTTATACTACTGGGAGAGTGACAAAACAGGGTTAAAGGCGATCGCATCTATATTTCACCGATTTGTATCTAAATTTTATATCTAGCGATCGCGCCTTTTGCATAAATTAGAACTCTCCATAAAAAATAGGGTGAGCATTGCCCACCCTACGACGAATAAATTAACTAAAAGGAGCGTTTATTTTGCGGGTTGCGCCTTGTTTTGAACCAGCAGGCGCTCAAAACTTAGGGAAAATACTCCCAACGTCACCAGTACGATGCCGAAAATTGATATGGGCTGTAAAGCATTCTGAGCGCTGGGAATAATCAAAAATGCCAAAACTGCTGTTAACACAGGACCACTAGAGGCGATGATCGAGGCTCGTGCGGCACCCAAGAAGCGAACGCCAAAGTTATTTAACAAATAGCCCGCTAGAGTCAATATTCCCAAGACAACGCCGCTGATAATCAAACCCAGCCGCTTATCGGGGATGACCTGAACAGCTAAGTTTTCTGGTAGTGGCAACATCAGACTGATGCTAGCCAGGACAAAGATGGTTGTAAACTGAACCAAGCTGACGGGGACGGGGTGAAGCTTTTGAAAGCCAAGCTGCATAAAAATCAGGTAGAAGGCAAACGCGATTCCTGAGGCGGCGGCGGTGCCAACTCCCACCCCGGAAATGCTCGCCATCCCACTATTAACCGCTGGGAAGATTTTAGGCCAAGCCGCGAGGATAACACCCAAGGAAATCGCGCACATCACTCCAACGCGCAGGAAGGTGGGGCGATCGCCAAAGAACAGCCACGCCAGCGGGACTGTAATAATTGGATACATAAACAGAATTGTCACTGCAACCCCTGGGCCAATTTGCGGGATGGCGATATAAATCAGCACTTGCGACAAAAACAGAAAGAAGCCACTCCCGACTACAGTCAAAAGCCCGCGCCTGTCTGGATCTAATAAAAACTTCTTGATGTCCCTCCATACGTTGGGATAGAGAATGATGGCGAGTAATGCCATCAAAGGCAGCACCACCATCATGCGGAACCACAAAATTAACAGCGAGTTGCCCAAACCCAGCTTGATGAATCCTCCCAAGGGAAACAAGTTAAAGATTTGGCTTTCTCTGCCGATGATCTGGACAACAACGTTGTGAACCGACAGCGCCACTGTGGAAATTAGAATCAACAATAAACCTAACTGACCTTGGGAGCTTGGTTTAGCTTGGCTTGGTAGAGGTAGCGGTGCAGCCGGAACCGCGAACGGGATCTCATTCGCTTCTGGCGGCTGTTTGCGATCGCTATAAGCTTGTCCTCCAACCTCTGATGATGGCTCTACTAATGGCAGCGCACCGCTTTCTGCTTGCAGTTGTTCGTGCAGGCGATTGACAAGAGTTTCTAAAATTGCTTCTCCTTGTTGCTCCAAGCTGTGCATCCGCGACAGCTGCTGGGAGAACGAACTTTGATAGCTGCTAATGTCTTGTTGCAGTGTTTTGAAAGTCGTTCTCAGGGTTGTATCCAAGGAAGAGAGAATTCGGTAGGCACTGTCGTTGTAGTCATTTGCCGAGGGTGGCAAATTGGCACTGCTAGTGCCACTCAGCGGGCGATAGGAGTTGCCTGGTTGCTGGGACAGTCGCTGCATCAGCAGGTCTTGCAGGTGTTCGGCGATCGCTTGGGTGAGTTGCCCGACTAAATATTGCTGCTGATCGATTTGTTCTTGAGGCAGAGGGCTTTGGGACGAGGGTAATTGCTGACGCTGAGCTTGTAAATTGTTGATCTCATCGACCAACCGGGATTTTTCAGCCTGGAGCCGCTCAACGTCTTGATTCAACTGGACGATGAGATTTTGCTTCAGGTTCTCAAGTTCCTGCGTCATCGCCCTCAAAAGAGCCTCTGCTGCCGTAGCATTTCCGGTGTTGTGGTTTTCCGGTAGATTGTCCAGTTGCCCCATTAGCGTATAACCTCGGTGCGATTGGCTATAACGAAGTGTGATTGTAACTTAGTCTACTTAAGCCTTGTTAGTATTTCTGATATTTTGGCAGATCCACTTCAGCAATGGATGTGATTTGGCTCAAATGGGTATTGTTTCTCAGATGAATGATCGGGTTTGATTTTTTGGCATTAATCCTGACAGATTATTCCAAAATTCTGGTGATTTTTAAGAGATTTTTCTGGTGAATTTAATTTTGTTCTAGAGCTGTTGAATCTTGCAGTCACTGCAAGAACAGCCACTTTGACACCATCCTCCAGCAACACATTGAAGAACCAAGAGGCAGTTTCTTCTTCCCCGCAAACTAGAGACTTTATGGGGGGTTTAGACAACTTTTGCCAGAAGTCTAGTGTTTTGATCCCCAAATCTCCGACAAAAGAGGGCAAAAAAGCTCGCGCCACGTTTATAAGCAGAGGTTCGAGCGCGTGCAACACGCGGATGAAACAGCGCCGTGTCCCCCTGCCAGAAAGCCAATTGATCGCTGGCATTTAGGATCGAGTTTTTGGACGCAAACGCATTTTCCGCAACTGGGCAGCAGATGCCGCCTAGAAACTCCTTCCAGAAAGAGTGTATCCCAATCGGGCAACTGGAGAGGGGATGTAAAGTTTTAAATTTAACCAATCAAGTGGAAAATTCCGAATTGTCCCCCTAGCTGACGGGTAACTAGAAAGATAATTGCCCCCAAACCCGCACTAATGGGAAGGGTAATTAGCCAAGCCAGTCCAATCGATTGCAGGGTTTGGAAGCGGATGGATTTCCAGTCTTTAACTGCACCAACGCCAACCACAGCACCGACAAGGGCGTGGGAGGTGGAGACAGGCAAGCCCAGCCGGGAAGCAAGCAAGATGGTAGTGGCGGTTGCGAGTTCGGCGCAGAAGCCACCGCTCGGCTGGAGGGCAATAATGCCTTCTCCAATCGTCGCAATGACTTTTTTGCCCCAGACGGCAAGACCGGCAACGATACCGGCACCGCCCAATACTAGAATCCAGAGGGGAATGCTAAAGCCAGTGATGGGAACGGAACCTGTACGATTAATATAGACGATCGCAGCTAAGGGAGCGATCGCGTTGCCAACATCATTGGAACCGTGGGCAAAGGCAACGAAGCAGGCACTTAATAGCTGAAACCGTGCTAGCTGGCGCTCAATGGGATTTTGGATTTTAGATTTGGAATTTGGGATTTCGCTGTCCTGCTGATTGGCTCCAGCGATAAGCCTTGTGTCTACAAGCTGCTCCTCTGCTTCCTCCTGGGCTAATTGTCGCCAGATGAACCAGGTGAGGGCAACAGAGGCGATCGCGCCAATCAAGAGGGGGATATCGTGGGCAGGGAGGTTGATGCCGAAACTATCTGTCAGCCAAGTGTCTATTGGTTGACTCACAGAGGGTAGAACAATCACCCCAAAGACGCCCAACAACGTCGCACTCAACCAGGGAATCCACTCGCGCAGTTGAAAAAGTGGATTGGGTTGATCGAGAATCCAACGCTTGACAACGCTGTAGAATAACGCGGCAATCGTGCCACTGATTACCGGCGTTATCACCCAGGCGAAGCTGATTAGACCAATTAATGACCAATCGATGGCACCGACACCCGCAGCCACCCAACTAAAACCGGCGATCGCGCCGACTACCGCATGAGATGATGCGACTGGCAAGCCTTTACTTGTGGCAATTTGCAGCCAGACGCCACAGGCTATCAGCACCGAAACCATGCCAATCAGTAGCATCTGAGGTGCGGCAGCGAACAGTTCTGGATTGACAACCCCGGTTGCCAGCGTCTCCGATACGGAACGACCAAACACCACCGCACCTGTAAATTCTAAAACCCCGGCAATGACCAATGCCTGCCGCAGGGTGACAGCCTTCGATCCCACCGACGTTCCCATCGAGTTAGCAACGTCGTTTGCGCCCAGATTCCAGGCAACGTAGAAAGCTAGCAGGGCGACAAAAACAATCATGTCGTAAATATAGATATCGACACGGCTAGTTTAGCCGGTGAAGGATCGCTGAAAACAGGCAACGCTTCAGGTTGTGGATAGTAGATCGGAATTTGAAGCGACAATTTTTACTCTGATCGAGGCAAAATTTGTGTCATTATCGCTGCGGATAAACGCGCCCAACTCTGTATAAGTATCTATTCAACTATTTGGGAAGACCGACTTCTCGATTCGAGCGGTGTGAGTTTAGTAGGGCTAATTTATGCGTTTTCCTAGTGTTGCTGTTTGTACTTTAGCTGCTTTTGTGGCTGGAGGGATGACAGCCCAAGCAAGTGAAAGTCCGAGTTCCGAAGGTTCTCCCCAGGAAGCCGTGACCGATGATGGGAGTGTTGGCACCCCGATGGTGACTCCCAGGAGTATGGCAGCGATCGCGGCACCAGAAATACAACAAGAACCACTATTGATATCCAGGCAGGAAGTTCTGCGATCGCCTTCTCAGAATGCCCCAGGATTAGCTGCAAGGCAACTTCCGGCATTGACAGCCGCCCCCCAAACCGATTTGGCAGAAATCCCAGAAGCTGCGGCGCTTCCCCCAAATAACATCCTCACAGAGTTATCAACAGCTTCTGATGTTAACCAGCCTGCATCCGATGAGTCCGCGAGGAAAGCTTCTGACTTAGCTTCCTTCCGAAATGGGGAAACCGTTAACGAAGTGGCTGTGAATGAACGAACGATACCCAGTGGAGATGCATTCACATTCAAGGCTGAAGCACTCCGCCCAGATCCGGCGATCGCTCACTCGTCAACGGCTACAACCAGCCAGTTAATCGCAAAGACGGAACCGAAAGCCGGAAATACCTGTGCCTCGCAAAGAAACAAGAACGTTAAATCCTTAGATGATGCAACTTATCAGGTTGCACAAGAAGTAACCACACCGGCTACAGAACGCTGTCCGAGTCCGGAACCTGTTGCGCCGCTAGCGTTGCCAGCACCCATCGAGGAATTTGAATCTTCGCCAGCCCTGAGCATTTATATCCCAGTTGGCTATGGTGCAGATAGAAACACCGCCTTTATCAGTGGCACCTATCAACCCACCGTGCGAGAAGATAGCGGTTCTGTGGGCGCTGCGGGGATAGGCATCGGGTTAGGCAATGCCGATAAAGCCGTGGGCGTAGAACTATCCTACGCCTTAGCGACAAATGACAGCTTCGGCGAAGGTGGCTTTAATGGCAAGCTGCATCGTCGATTTGGGGGAGATGTATCCGCAGCATTAGGCTGGAATGGCTTTTTAAATATTGGTCGCAACGACTTTGAACAATCCAAATATGGAGTTGTTACCAAAGTATTCCGAACGCGAGAATCTCTCAATGATGCTTTCAGTCGCGTTGCTTTTACGGTTGGTGTCGGCGATGGACAGTTCCGTTCCGACGGTGCGGTTGATGCTGGTGAAAACAATATCAACGTGTTTGGAAATTTGGCAGTTCGAGTTGTTCGACCTGTTAGTTTGATTGCGGAATGGACAGGACAGGACTTAGCATTAGGTCTTTCCATTGCTCCCTTCAAAAACTTTCCTTTTGTGATTACTCCAGCCTTACGCGACGTTGCGGGTGCGGGTGACGGCTCTCGATTTGTATTAGGTGTTGGGACAGCATTGAAGTTTTAAGGAGGAGTACCCCAAATGCACACCATAAAATCTCTGGGTTGGGTTGTTGGTTTATCAATTGTGGCGCTGGGTATTGCTGCGCCTGCTAGAGCCGACCGTAGTTATTCTGACATCACGGGAACTAATATCTGGAACAACACGGCACCCGTCTTTGATACTGATGACAAGTTAGATCCGGAACTAACTGCAAATATTACTCGGCTCAACCAAGAGTCAGAAGCAGCTTTTCAAGCCTGCGGGGCAGCCCTGACGGAGCAAACTCCCTCTGTCCGCCGGTTTACTCGACAGCCTCAAACACCACCCCCGGTTCCCCAGGCGTGTCAGCGGCTAGAGGAGTTAAGGACAGAAGTAGAAAATTTGAGAACTACTTTGCAGCAAAAAGACATTTCCAGAGCCAACTCCGGTTTGCGGACTTGGTAGAGGTTCGGTTGTCAGTTGCACAGTCATTCTAGTGTGAGCAGGAGCAAGAATACGATGAGGCAGATGAAGCGTAAAAACGGTAGAACCGCCAGGTTCAAGTGGCTACTGGGAGCGATCGCCGCTGGGTTTGTGGGTGCTTTGGCAACGCCCGTTCACGCTGAAGATGTGTTTGGAGAAGCTGTCCAGTTCCCGGTGGATACGACGATTGAATTTGAATTCAAAGAGTCCCACGGAGCTTATCGATCAACGCTTGGCGTTGTCAATTTAGATACGGGTGAACAGACAGTGCTGTTTCAGGAAGTCAAACCCTATGACGGCTTCGGAAGCGAACAGCCTCAGCCTTCCTCGCCCGGTCAAAATAATATTGGCACGGCAATCGATTTTCTGGGGACAGTTGATGGGGGAGCCGTAGAAAACCGACTCAGCGAATATACTTTTAAGGCGAATACCCGGTATGCTTTCTACCTGGAATCTGTTAGCCCTACGGGTCAAACTCGACGCAGCGTCAGATCCACTAGCAACTTGGCAGCTGCGTTTAATGGCAGTTTGGATGGTGGCACGAACGAAGAAATTACTGGCGTTCGCATCGCTTGGGATGATACAGGACTACCCCAACCTGGAAAAGATGAGGATTTCGATGACTTCGTGATTGAGGCGGGAGGGTTCCCACCTGTTCCCTGTCCGCCAATCCGCTAATCGCAATTTCATTATTTTGATCCCCCAGCCCCCCTGAAAAAGAGGGGTAACAGTTGGGGGATTTTGTTTTGAGTAGATTATCAATTAACGAGAGCGATAGCGAAGCGCCGACCTGTCGGTTCGCGCTTTTATAGAGATGGGGATGCGATCGCTCTTATCTATTAACAGATGAATAGAGATACCGAGCGTGAATTTCCGCCTCTGTAGCCAGAAAGTCACTAAATCTTTCATGGCTTCTAATGAAAGAAGTTTGATTTGTTCCTTCGCAGTAGGAGTAAGTCGGCGGATTGTCTCCTTCCGAAAGTCTGAAAAAGCTGAACTGATACCCCTGGTGCATTGAGAAAACAAAGGTATCTTCTGGCAGAGATTCGCAAAAGTTATTTTCCTCTAATAACTCAATTGCCCACTTTTGCAGGTAGGGCAGATGTTCAAAGAAACAGTCCGAACCCCGTAAAAATTTACCTGCACCATACCCCATAGATAAGAGAAATTCCCGATAGGCTTTTGGTAGGGAAATCCCCAACTGCCGCTCAAGCTCAATTACTTCATCTTGGGTACAGCCCACCTGTTCATCTGGCGATGCGATTTTTAGTTCTATCAGTTGTTTTTTTACCTTATCTAGGTACATGGCTATTAACTCTTTGAAGCCTCGCATTTATAATATTAATATCTTTTACTGTTAATCACTCATTACTAAAATTGGGGAAGTAGGAAGGTGGTGCGGGGACATCAAGCCATTACCCCCTCCCCCGTCCCCCTAATAATAAGTGTTCAACCGGAAACGATATAATTAACCATAGTTAACCGTCAGGATAATGTTTGGGAACCGCCTGCGAAATTGCTGAATAACATTGCTACAGGAATCACAGGGCGGTCGTTCTGTGAACAGATTGATAATGCCTTCAACTTCTGGAGTCTGAGCATATCGGGATGCCAGTTCCTCAAGAAGTTTGTATTCACTATCATAGCCTCGTGAATGTCCAGGCGGGACTTCAAAAGTTTCAAATAAAGGCTCCTGAAGTAAACCAACGGTTCCTGAACGATTAGATTGACCGCTAATAGCTATCAGTTCGCCACTGTCACCGTCAATCTGGAAGTCAGCAAAGGCAATATTTTTGAACGGCGACACCTTTAACTGTTGCCGAACTTGATCAACTCGATTGAGTGATTCTGCCGGATTGGCATTATCACTGTCTTCCATATCTTTAAACGGCTCTCTAAATTGAATAGCAGAGCTTTTATGGCTTAGGTTTCCCATTATTATTTCTAGGTAATTAATATAGTAAATAAAAATATATATAGCAGTCCTAAATGATTCGTGAAGGCAAGATCCCCGACTTATTAGAGAAGTCGGGGATCTGAACCGCTGGCATCTCACAATTCAAATAGGATTACTATATATATATTATCTTTTAAAGTTAAAATTGTCAACCTATTTATAAAATTTCAGTCGCGCTCGCATAGGAGAATGTCAGGTGGTAAGTGAAATCGCGCCCAAAAGCCTTGCCAATTAACGATTTGCCCTAAAGTCGTGGCGGCGATTGCCTTCACTTCACCATTCAATAATGATGGTTTTTGTCAAGCGCGATCGCGCTCATTCTGCTAATAGATTGATAGATGTATTTATCTGAATTAAAAAAGCGATCGCATCTCCTATTTCCGCCTCAATTGAAGCGCGATCTCTAACTGCTACCTATTCCAACTGATCTGGATCGATATTCAACTCGCGTAGTTTTGCTGCTAGCCGTTCAGCGCGTTGCTGGGCGGCGGCGGCTTCCGCTTGGGCGGCGGCGACTTCCGCTTGGGCGGCGGCGACTTCCGCTTGGGCGGCGGCGACTTCCTGCTGGACAGCTACAACTTCCTGCTGGGCGACGGCGGCTTGTTGCTGGGCTTCTTCACCCGGAGTTAGAATTAACTCTGCGGATGCTGTAAACCACCTTAACCAAGTTCGTTCAATATTTTCATAACTACCTTGCCACAAACCTAAACTTAGCTCTAACTGAGGAATTAACAAACGTCCATCAGTCAATTCTGTTCGTTCGTAAGCACCAGCCACCAGACGAAATGCTTGCATCTCATTTGTATAGCCGCTGAAAACAATGTAGTAAGGAACCCTCAGAATCTGCTCGTAAACTTGCCATTTAGTGGGTGGTTTTCCTCTCTCGGAAACAGTGCGCCCTAAGTCTTCATCCTCAGTGCTTGGTGACAATAACTCAACGACAACAAACGGACTGGCTTGTTCTTGCCATAGAACATAGCTTAAGCGCAATTTGTCACCATCGTAGAGTCTGGGAACTCCCAAAACGGCAAACCAATCTGGGCGTTTATACCAATTGGGATGGCGAAGCTCGTAATAAATATTCAGATCGGCACCGATGAAAATTTCCTCTGGAGTAAAGTTAGCTGGCTTGAAAGTTTGTCGTAACAGCGACGGCTGATATCCGTGATATTCGTCTGGCAAACCAGGTTCCTCTGGATCTTCGCTAGGTAAATCGTACATCGTCGGCAATGTCAGCCTGGGTGAAAGAGGCGGATCGGTTTGAGGGGGTAGGCGACTTGTGTTAGTCATGGTTCTCTCTTGGGCATATAACTTTAACTTAAATATGCCACAAAGCTAATATTTTTACCCTTAATTTGGGGCGCGATCGCTCTCATCTTCTAATTGATAAGTAGATATATTTAGCTGAATTCCCAAAGCGATCCAGATGAGCTAGCGATCGCCTTTATAGGATAATAAACATAGTATTATTGATGTTGCCGATCTGTCTCCTCGTCCGTACCAGGTGGCAGGGCGAAATTGCCCCAATAAAGTTTCGTTGTCGTATCAATATCTAGCAGAAATAAGGTTAGAGAAGTTTCTGGTTGAGAAATGACAGCAACGTGACTGGCTATCCCCAGCGTGTTAGCGTGACGAAAGGATTCGGGTAAGACTCGGATAGTGGATAAGGGTACATCTATCAAAGCGGGAACGGTTTCTACGGAGATACCATACAATTCGCTTTCTGTATTTTGAATAACGATCAGGTAGGCTCCCTGAAGGTTTTCGTGGGTTGGATTGGATGGAAATAACCGCTGCTGTAGATCCAAAACGGTTACTTCGCGATCGCCTACATGAGCAATTCCTACCCCATTCAGTCCGCTTCCATAAATCTGGGTAGAATTCAACACTTTGTAGATAGATTCAATCCGCAAACCCAAGTTTAAGCTACCAATGCTAAAGACAAGCACTTTGATAGCGGGTACAGCAGCGGAAACATCTAACCGATCAAAATCCGGGGGAGTTGAGTTGATTAAAGTACTGTTCATGCCTTTTTTTCATGGGAAAGTAAGATTCATCCCTCCCCATTCACGGAGAGGGTTGAGGTGGGGTTCTGAACTGAAATTGATGTTTTTAAAAACATTGAGATGCTCCCATTATGATGAGCCAAGAACGGCAGTTGCTCCTAAAGATTCACTTTTGTCAAAGAGGGCTTTGAGTGCTGCTAAAAATTCTTGCTCTAAGTAAGGTTTGCTAAAGTAAGCACTGGCTCCCAAGTGAGTTGCTAATTGTCGATGTTTTTCACTACTGCGGGAAGTAAGCATCGCTACGGGTATTTTCGATAGCTGCGGATCTTGACGACGATGGTTGAGAAATTCAAAGCCATTTAGGTTAGGCATTTCCACATCGCAAACCACCATTTGAATGTTGGAATTTTGCTGTAACTGTTCGATGGCTTCCCGCCCATCTCTTGCTTGTAAGACGCGGTATCCTGCTTTTTGTAGTGTTAAAGCTAAAGTTTGTCGTAGGGTGATCGAGTCATCTACGATTAATATTAAAGGCGATTTGGCAGCGATCGCTAATACTTTAGTTTTGTCAATTAATGCAGTTTTGATGGGAGAAGCAGTTGGCAGATCGGTGAAAGTAGTTGTAGCGATCGCGTTCTTACTTTGCCCCATCATCTGGCTGAGAAGCATTGCACCATCAATCACCGGAATCAGGCTCCCATCTCCTAAAATAGTGCAACCGTAAATATAACTTGGCGGCGCGATCGCAGCACCAAAGGGTTTAATCACCAATTCTTGCTCTGTGACCAAGCGATCGATTTCTAAGGCAAGAATTTGGTTATCTCGGCGGATTAGCAGCATCGGCGGTGCCCAATCTTCGGGAGTAGGAACGGCGACTAAAGCTTGGCTGGGAATTGATTCGGGCAACGGACAACTATAGTCTAGTAATTCTGATAAGTGATAGACAGGAACGATTCGCTTGCGCCAGTGCAAGAATCTCTGTTTTCCAGAGTGCTTCATCTGGTCAGCTTTCGGAATTACGATTTCTTCAATGCTGTCAGCGGGGAAGGCATAAGCGGCGGAACCGACCAAGCAGACGAGTAATTTGGCAATCGTCAACGTCAGCGGGATGCGTAACGTAAAGGTGGTACCTCGTCCGGGAGTGGTGGTGACGGTGATGGTGCCTTTGAGCGATCGCAACTGCGATCGCGCCACATCTAATCCCACACCTCGACCAGACAGTTCGCTGACTTGAGCCGCAGTAGAAAATCCTGGCTCAAATAGCAAATCTAAAAGTCGAGTTGTTGGAGTTGTAGCCACTTGTTCTGGTGAAATCAACCCTAACTCTAGCGCTTTCAAACGGATGCGTTCTAAGTTGGCTCCTTGACCGTCATCCCGCACTTCAATAATCGTGTGACTTCCCTGATGATAAGCCTGAATTTCAATCTGACCTCGCTCCGGTTTCCCTTGCTGACGGCGTATTTCTGGTGGCTCAATGCCATGATCGAAGGCATTTCGGAGCAAGTGCAGTAAAGGGTCGTTGAGTTTTTCTAAAGCTGCTTTATCAACTAAAACTCCCGTCCCACTTAATTTCAGATCGACTGGCTTTTTGTATTTTGTGGAAAGGTCGCGCAATACTCTAGGAAAACGACTCAACACTTCGCGCAGGGGAAGCATCCGCGCCCACATCAAATCATCCCGCAAGTGGGCGATCATTTGACGTTGACCTTCTAGAGTTTGGCTTGACTGTCCAGCTAAGTGTGCCACATCCCCGACGATTTCTTCGAGTTGCACCATTTCTTCAAGACTTTCTTGCAGCATTGAGTGTAATTCTCCATAGCTGTCCATCTCTAGGGAGTCAAAAGAAGAAATTAGGGGTGTATAGTTACTGGAAGAAAGGGTATTTGGCTCTACATTTTCTCCGATTCCAGACGCGGTGAATCGCCTTTCTACACCCGGTTTTCCTGCTCTTTGAGATGCGATTTGTAAGTCTGGCGAAGTAGAATGGCGTTCTGGAGCCACTATCATTTGGTCTGATAAATCGCGCAGATGATTGGCGATTTCCTGAAATTTAGCAAACCGCCGCAGCAGTTCTTGCACAGTTGCTTGCAGTTGTTCGTTTTGTAGGGAAAGACCATTTCGGTTAATGGCAAGTTCCCCCACCAAATTATTCATTCGTTCCAGTCGATCTAGGTCAACTCGAACAGAAAGTTGGGGAGTAGAATTGGTAGTAGCTATGGTTTCTTTTTTGTCTTTGGCAACAGGCGATTTAGCTAGTCTGGAGGCTTTAGACGCTGGTTTTTCGCTTTCACTCTGAATTATCTGAGGCGAATTTTCTTTGTTTCTTATATTGACAGGAAGCTCGGTTACGGAAGGCAAACTGTCAAATACTTGCTCAATTTTCTGAACGATTTCTTGAATATTCTCTGGCGATTTTGTTTCAATTAATTCTGAATGCTGTTTTGGAGTTAGCGGTAAAAATTCTTCAGAAACTAGCTCTAATTCAGGAATTTCCTGAATGATTCCAATCGGCTCCGATACCTCAAAAGAGGATAAGTTTTCAATTTCTAAAGCTGGCGATGAGACAAAGCTACCAAAAATATCATCTAGAGAAGGAGTGGTAGTTAGTATCTCTTCTTGATTCAATAACTCAATTTGTGGATCTTCCTTGGCTGCGGGTAGTGCCGGAAGTTTGAGTCCATCAAAAGAGGAAAAGTTAGCAATTTCTGTTGTTTTCTGATTTGAGTTAGAATCAGGAAAAATTTCATCCAGACAAGAAATTGAAGTGAGTTCCTCTTCTTGGTAAATTAACTTAGTTTCAGGAATTTCTTCAGCTGCGAATAGTGCCGAAACGTCTAGGAAATCTTCATTTATTTCAGATGTGAGGACAGAGCTACCAAAAATATCATCAATAGAAGAAAAGGAGAACGCTGATTCCTCTTCATCTTCAGTCAGTAGCTCTAATTCGGAAGCCGGTTCTATGACTGTAACTGCTGCTACGGGCGTTTGAACCGAAGAAGGAGCGGCAAGTTTTGTTAAAGCGGGGGATGTCGATCCGCCAAGCGAGCGATCGCCTGCGAGTACGCCTTTCCTCCCTGCCAGAAAATCAACTAATGCCAGTTTAGCAATCTGCAAGGCTTGTTCGGGATGAGCATCAAGAGCCACCAAAGTAGTTTGAGCGATCGCTCCAAATCCTGGCAAATTTAATAATTCTGCGATGCCAATAAATACATCGGCGAGTGCCCGCAATTCTCCGGCTACTTGATTGCTTTCAGGATGGGCTAAAACATTGGTGAGACGCTCTAGTTCCTGCGCCACGTCCACTTCAAATATCGATAAGGTTATATCGATTCCCAATTCTACCGAGTTGGGTAAAACTTCCTCTCCGGTGAGGAAATCTCCTAATTGCGCCTCAATTTTAGCAAACACGGGTTCTGCGATCGCCATTGCCTGTTCTGCGTTGAAATGACCCGCCATAATCTGCTCCATTAAAGGGAGGCGAAGACAATCATAAGCTTGCAGCAACAAGCTTTCTAGTTCGGCATCAATCTCTAACTCTTTGTTGTGGAGCGCCTTAAAGATATCTTCGAGGCGGTGAGCGATCATTTTGATCGTTTCCAGTCCCACGCAAGCAGATCCCCCTTTAATCGAGTGAGCCGCACGCATGAGACTGTGAACTTTAGCGGTAGTCCGCTCTGTCTTAAGCGTCAGCAGTTCCGATTCGATGACCTGCAACAGCTCTGGAGCTTCTTGAATGAAGAACTGATAGGCTTGGTCGCGGATATCAGAGTCGAGCGCCATAATACTAAATTGGTAATTGGTAATTGGTAATTGATAATTGGGGAAAAGGCGTATGGGGATTGGTAATTGGTAATTGATAATTGGGGAAAAGGGGTTTGGTAATTGATAATTGGTTGGATTCTTACCCCTTCCCATTACCGATTACCCATTACCGATTACCCATTACCGATTACCCATTACCGATTACCCATTACCCATTACCGATTACCCATTAGCTGACTTTAAATTGCCCCACGTTTGCTTGCAGTTCTTGCGCCAACGCTAGCAATTCCTTAAAGGATGCCGATACATCAGTGGCTCCCGTTGAGGTTTTAGTGGCGATCGCTGCCACGTCGGTCATGGTTTTGGTGACTGCATCGGAAGCTTTGGATTGCACGACAGCCGCTTGGGCGATCGCTTCCACCAAGGCGCTGATCTGGGCGCTGGCAGTCGTAATTTTGTTCAGGCTTTGGCGGGTTTCATCCACCAGTTTCGTACCTGTGACGACCTGCTCGGTGCCTGCTTCCATCGCCGCTACCACCTCATTGGTTTCTGCTTGAATGCCTGCAACCAGCTTTTCGATTTCCGCCGTTGCTGCCGCCGATTGCCGCGCCAGCGATCGCACTTCATCCGCAACTACGGCGAAGCCTCGACCCTCTTCCCCAGCGCGTGCCGCCTCAATTGAAGCATTTAGCGCCAACAAGTTAGTTTGAGCAGCAAATGTGCCAATCAGGTTCACCACTTTGGAAATCTTTTGCGAAGATTCGCCCAAACGCTTGACTTTTTTGGAGGTTTCTGCAACCGTCTCCCGAATCGCTAGAATCCCGTCCACCGTGCGGTTCATGGCAGCATCACCCTCCTTCACAATCTGCGTCGCTTGTTGAACCGCAGCTTCCGCTTGTTCGGCATTGGCAGCAACCGCTCGAATCGAAGTGGACATTTCCTGAATTTGATCCAGCGCCGCTAAAATTTCCTCCGATTGCCGTAAAGCTTCTGCCGATAGCTCTTGGACAGAGACTTCATTGCTGCTGGTGGTTGCCGCCACTTGTTTGGCGGCAGTTTGCACCTGGCTGACAATTTTCCGCAAGCTACCGATCGTGGCATTGTAGGAGTCAGCAATCGTGCCGATTTCATCCTCAGTCACTTGCGCCCGAATGGTGAGGTCTCCTTTACTGACGGGATCGACTTCCAGCAGCAGTTCCAGCGCTCGTTTTTGGAGGGCTTCCTTGGCTGACCTTTGCTGTTCGGCATTTGCAGATTGTTGGCGGGTCGCTTCCTCTTGCGCTGCCAGCAAAGTTTGAATCTGTTCCAGCAGCGTCGCTTGGTTGAGGGCAATCCCCACTTGAGTTGCCAACTGGATGAATAAATCGATTTCACCCTTCTGCCAAATCCGAGTCCCCGAACATTGATGAGCAATCATCAAGCCGAATAGCTGGTTATCTACCACGATGGGCACGACCAAGTTGGCTTTGACTTGAAAGCGCTCCAACATCTTAATGTGACACTCGTTCAGACCCGCTTGATAAATATCGTCAATCGCACGAATGCGCCCTTTGTTGTAGCTTCCCCCTTGGGTCTCTTTCAAGCAGGTATCTTCGATTCTGACCCCTTGAGTTGGCATCCAACCCGTCGCCACAGATTCTGCAATTACCATCCCATCCCAGCTCGCATCGAAGCGATAGACGATCAAGCGATCCGTTTTAAATGCGCGTCGCACCTCTTGGACTGCTGTATTAAGAATGTCTTCCAGCTTCAGAGTTTCCCGGATGCGGAGGGTAATCATTGACAAAAGTTGCGATCTCGTGGCTTGAGCTTCTTTCTGTTCCAGATAGCTGATGCGGTCTATCGCCAAACCAACTTGATTGGACAACTGCGTGCAGATAGCGACTTCAGACTGCTGCCAAGTCCGAGGGGTTGAACACTGCTGGATACACATTAAGCCCAGTAATTTATCACCGCTGACAATCGGGGCGATGACATTGGCTTTGATTTTTAATCGCTCGTACAACTCAACGTGACAAGGGGCGAGATTCGCTTGATAGATGTCATCGATAACAAACACGCGACCTTTGCGGTACAACTCCACCCCCGCCTCTGAGTCGGTGAAATAGGTATCTGCCACTTTCATGTTCATGCAGGTCGGTAATCCGGGCGTCACCGCTTCCGCAACAACATCTCCACTCCAATCTGGGTTGAAGCGATACAAAAACACCCGTTCTGCATTTAGGATTTGTTGAGCGCCAACCACTGCTTTCTCGAAAACCTCTTTAACATCGAGAGATTCACGAGCGCTGTTGGCAATATCTGCAAACAGTTGTGTCAAATTGGCTTCGACTTCTCGCTGTTTTGTTTCCGCTTCCTTCTGTTTGAGGAAACTGATCCGGTCTAAAGCTAAGCCGACTTGAGTAGACAACTGCGAGCAAAAATCGACTTCATACTGCTGCCAAGTCCGAGGATTAGAACACTGCTGCGTACACATCAAACCCAGTAATCTGTCACCGCTGACAATCGGGGTAATCACATTGGCTTTGATTTTTAATCGCTCGTACAACTCAATGTGACAACCTGTAAGATTGGCTTGATAGATGTCATTAATGACAAATACGCGACCCTTACGATACTTTTCTACCCCCACATCCGAGTCGGTGAAGTAGGTATCGGTAACGGTCATTTTTAGGCACGAAGGCAAGCCTGCCGTCACCGCTTCCGCAACAACATCTCCACTCCAATCCGGGTTAAAGCGATACAAAAACACCCGTTCTGCATTCAGGATTTGTTGAGCGCCAACAACAGCTTTCTCAAATATTTCCTTGACATCTAGCGACTCACGAGCGCTAGTAGCAATATCGGCACACAACTGAATGCGTTTGGCTTCAACTTCTTGCTGTTTTGCTTCAGCTTCCTTCTGTTCTAAGAAACTTATTCTGTCTAGAGCTAAGCCGACTTGAGTAGACAACTGCGAGCAAAAATCGACTTCATACTGCTGCCAAGTCCGAGGATTTGAACACTGCTGCGTACACAGCAAGCCCAATAATTTATCACCGCTGACAATCGGGGTAATCACATTGGCTTTAATTTTTAATCGCTCATACAACTCAACGTGGCAATAAGTCAAACCAGCTTGGTAAATATCATTGATGACAAATACGCGACCATTGCGATATCGTTCTACCCCCACATTCGAGTCGGTGAAGTAAGTATCGGTAACGGTCATTTTTAGGCAGGAAGGCCAACCGGGTGCAACTGATTCGGCGACTACATCCCCACTCCAATCCGGGTTAAAGCGATACAAAAACACCCGTTCTGAATTCAGGATTTGTTGAGCGCCAACAACGGCTTTCTCAAATATTTCCTTGACATCTAGCGACTCACGAGCGCTAGTAGCAATATCGGCACACAACTGAATGCGTTTGGCTTCAACTTCTTGCTGTTTTGCTTCAGCTTCCTTCTGTTCTAAGAAACTTATTCTGTCTAGAGCTAAGCCGACTTGAGTAGACAACTGCGAGCAAAAATCGACTTCATACTGCTGCCAAGTCCGAGAATTTGAACACTGCTGCGTACACAGCAAACCCAGCAATCTGTCACCGCTGACAATCGGGGTAATCACATTGGCTTTGATTTTTAATCGTTCATACAACTCAATGTGACAACCCGTAAGATTGGCTTTGTAGATGTCATTGATGACAAACACGCGACCATTGCGGTATCGTTCTACCCCCGTTGGAGAGTCGGTGAAGTAGGTGTCCGTGACGGTCATTTTTAAGCAGGAAGGCCAACCTGGTGCAATTGATTCGGCGACTACATCTCCACTCCAATCTGGGTTGAAGCGATACAAAAACACCCGTTCAGCTTTGAGGATTTGTTGAGTTCCTTGAACTGCTTTCTCAAAAATTTCTTTGACATCTAACGATTCCCTGGCGCTGGTGGCAATATCGGCACACAACTGTAATCGCTTGGCTTCAACTTCTTGTTGTTTAGCTTCAACTTCCCGCTTTTGCAAATAGCCAATCCGGTCTATCGCTAGACCTAATTGAGTGGAAACTTGGGTGCAGAAATCGACTTCAGACTGCTGCCAAGTCCGGGGTGTTGAACACTGTTGCGTACACATCAAGCCGAGTAGTTTGTCGCCGCTAATCAGCGGGGTAATTACATTGGCTTTGATTTTTAATCGCTCATACAACTCAAGGTGACAAGGGGTGAGATTGGCTTTGTAGATGTCATCAATGACAAACACGCGACCCTTCCGATATAGTTCTACTCCCACCTTTGAAGATGTGAAGTAGGTATCAGCCACCTTGATTTTCATGCAGGTTGGCAATCCGGGCGCAACGGCTTCGGCAACAACATAGCCACTCCAGTCAGGGTTGAAGCGATAGATGAATACTCGTTCTGCGTTCAGGATTTGTTGAGTGCCTTGAACTGCTTTCTTGAATACTTCGTGAGTATCTAGAGATTCCCTGGCACTGGTAGCAATATCGGCACACAGTTGTAATCGCTTTCCTTCAACTTCTTGTTTGTTTAACAAGTCTTTAACTCGGGCCACCAAGTTATTAAAGCTGACAGCTAGAGTTTGGGTTTCAGTAGTACCGCGAGGTTCAACGTAGGCATCCAAATTTCCGGCAGCAACCTGCTCTGATGTACCCGTCAATTCTTTCAAAGGAGCGGACCAGCGGCGTGCTAAACTCACCACAATACCTGCACCTACGGCTCCCAAGGAAAGAAAAATTAGGATAAAAATTAGTCCATGCTCATTTCCGGCGGCAGCAATTTCAGAAAGGTCAATTGAGCTGACACTGACCAAATCGATGCCGGGAACTGCGGCAAGGCTATATTTTCTGCCGTCCCGATCGAAGGAGGTACTCAGAACTAATTGTCCCTGTTTGTGAACGTAAGGGATAATGGTGAGTCCCTGGAGCGAACCTGTAGTTGCAACGTAGCTTGGCTTTTTCCCTGGGGTGGGGTTTTCCCTAAAATTAGCCTTTTGTACTTCGAGTTCTGCTAATAGAGCCGTTGCTTTTTGTAAAATCGGATCGCCACCCAGCACTTCTGTCTGAGCGATCGCGCCATTAGATGTAATGGTACTAATAACGGCTTTGCTGACTGGAGCCAAAATCTGAATTTTTTCAGAGTTACTCAGTCCCACATGATCCAACGGCACCGCCAAATCGTCAAAGTTGGCAGCACGAGCAACATTAATAGTTAAGGGATTTTCTGCCAAAGACGACGAAACTCTTAAAGCATCCTTGACTTTTGTGCCAGCCAAATCGGAGGATAGCATCGCGTCATTCCATAATTTCGCCTCCGTGCGCCCAGCTGCTTGATAATTGGTAATCGCCCAGCTCACCATACCAGCGATCGCTAGCGGTGCTAGTACCACAGGTAAGATTGTTCTCAACAATTGGCTGCGGAGCGTGCGGCTTTTGGGTACATTCAGTTGTGGCGACGGCGGGTTAAGGTTGCCTTGCTCTGTTTGCTCTAGTTGACCTTTAACCTTGTTCTCTACCTTTTGCTCAAGATTTTGAGAGCCGTTTAAATCTTGTTGGTTAGGAATGAGCTTAAGAGGAGGGGGTTGATGGCTAACACTTGTCTTTCGACCCCTGAGGCGACGCTTAATATTGGCTTTTGTTGTATTGGATTGAGGATCGGAAGGTGTCTTCATAGCTTTAACTTTGCTAAAGGTAGATGAGTGTGGCGAGTTGAATTGATTAAGGGATATAGAGGTTAAAAAAAATGAAATTCCAGACTGAAAGAAAGAAATCTGGATATTCAAACAGCCATTCAAACTTCTGGCTTAGGCATTTCAGCCATGATGGATTCTCCCTCTAGAACCACCAGTATTTCACCATTTGATTTCAGCCAATATCCACGTAAAAATGGCACCAGTTCCGGGGTGACAAATGATTGTGGGGGAGATTGAATTAAATCTGGAGCGCAACTTTCGATGTCTTCCACTCGATTCACAACCAATCCCAGCATCTTTTTTCCTGTGATTTGGCTACCAGTTCGCTGTTTGCCAAGGATTTGCTGTTCCCCATGAATCACAATGACTGTGTAGGTTGCTCGGTTAATTGCCTGTAAGTATAAGGGAGTAAGCCCTACCAAATGACCGAGATCCGCTATCCATAAAATCTCACCGCGCCAGTTATAAACTCCCATCACCCAAGCTGGCATATGAGGAATGGGGACAATTTGACCAACTGGAATTGTCAGCACCTCTGTCATCTGATGCATGGGGAATAGTGCGGTAATGTCAGGAAAAAGATGAAACCGCAAAAATTGCTCTCCCACTACTGCTTTATGTTCTGCGGTTGGAGTTTCAAATTGTTCAATTAAAGTTTTTCCAGACACAAATTCAGATTCCATTGCTTATCTCTTGACGGTGCTGACGAAGATTTTCCCTAACCTTTAATTAATTGATTAACAGTACGCAGTAGTTCCTCTTGATCGACTGGCTTGGGAATGTAGGCATCTGCTCCTTGTTTCATGCCCCAAAATTTATCCAAATCAGTGCCTTTTGTGGAACACATCACGACTGGAATTTTGCTAGTTTCTGCATCTGCTTTGAGTTCGCGGCAGAGTTCAAAGCCGCTACGACCGGGCAATACAACGTCTAGAATGATTACATCAGGTTTATGATTACTGATTTTTTCTAAGGCTTCTTCTCCGGTATTTGCTGTTAAAACATTTAATCCACCTCGCCGCAAGCAGCTAGCAAAAGTTTCCCTTTCAGTTAAAGTATCTTCAACGATTAAAGCAGTATGCATTGTATTAACCTCCTAGGAAAAACAAAAATCAACTAACCACGAGGGAACTGTTTTTGAGGTGCTTGAGGTACTTGTTTGTTACCGCTAGTACCTTTTCTGCATTGACGGGTTTCCCCATGAAATCTGAAGCTCCGACAACCTTAGCCCGGACTCGGTCAATGATACCGTCATTTCCCGTCAAGATAATAATCGGGGTGTCTCGGAAAGCAGAAACTTTACGCAATTGGGTACAAATTTCATAGCCGTTAGTATTGGGCATTACCAAGTCTAAAAAGATGATGTGGGGTTTGCGGTTTAATAAAGTGGCGATCGCTCGCATCGAATCTGGTATTGCCAAAAATTGATACCCGGCTGACGTAAGGATCTTTTCCATGTTTTTGCAAACCAACGGACTGTCATCCACACAAGCAATCAGCGGTTTCCGAGTCGCCACTTGAGCGGGTGTTATGCCTGAAGAAGTCGGAGGATTTTTAACAGGTAATCCTGAAGAAGTCGGAGCCAGCGGATTTGCTAAATCAGAAATATCACTTAACTCTACTAATCCAGTTTCAATGTAAGGCAATAGGGAACGGGTTACTTCCGCAACATTGCGCTTAGTTTGAACTGCAATATCTCGCAAGGTTCTTTGCCCATCTAATAACAATGTCAGAGATTTATAAACGGTAGGCGATGTTTTTTGCTGGAGTTGTTCTGGTTGCTTGATCGACGGCGCTCGATTGGGAAGCACATCAGAAATTTTGGCGATTTTCCAGGCTTGCCAAATTTCTTGAGTTTTAGCGATCGCTTGTTCGGCATCAATCAATAATAATTGGGGAGCTAAGGGATTTTCTTGCTTGATTTGTAACGCTTTTGGTATCTCTTGAGTGATATCAAACAATACTTCAATAACGATACCTTGAATCATTTTTACAACTTGTTCGCGGGTAATTCGTTGTTGCTTTAACCATAAACACAACAAATAATATTCCCAAGAAGTCTTGCCAGCTTCAGAAGAAAATTTAGAAATATCAGCCGGTAAGTTTAGCTGATTCAGGCTAACATTAGAACAATGAATTCCTAAATGTCTTTGCCACCTTCTAACTGGATGAGTTCCTCCAGTCGCGTACAAAATCCGCCCCAGGTAGAAGTAAAGAGTCCACTCTTGCCCCAAAGTACCTTTCAGGAACAGCCGCCCACTAAAGCGAGCTTGCTTCAAAGCAGTCAGCTTGCTAGCAAAAGCAGTAATCGTCATAGGTTGGGCGGTCATAATTCTGATTCCTTCTTGCAAAAGTTCGCTTTACTTTAGCGAAAACTGGAGTTTACATTTATAAATAGTTTTTATAAAAAAGCCTATTAATTTAATTAATAACACTATATAGAAATAACAAGTCTCAGTATTTTCACTGAAATATTTTTAGAATTCTAGACGATCCGTAAATTTACTAAACCCCCTATTTCAATAACTTTTATTAAGATATTATTAAACAGTTGAATTCCCTTTAATAATGATAAATTAAGCCTTCTTTGAGCAAAAATCAAGTAGTTTACCGAGCGTAAAACGGAATAAAAAATCCCCCTGGTTGCATCAACTAGGGGGAGCTTGCTCCAAAAGCAGGCTGCTACTGGGTATTGGGAATTAGCCTGCCGCAGGGATAGGTTGCTACAGGTTGTTCAGAAGCATTTTCGACAACGGCGGGAATTTCATCGGAGGGTTGAGTTTTAGCTGCTTGATAGTCCGTCCGCAATTTTGAGAACATTTCTTCTCGACGATCGTACAGGCGCTTCAGGGGGCGGGGCTGACATTGGTTCATCACGTAGGCGGCGATGAGGGGCAGAGCTATTGTGCTGTCGGTGTAACAGACAATGGTGCTGGGTAACTCTTCGGGGTCAATCTTGCCCCAGCTAACGGCTTCGCTGGGTGTTGCACCAGAGAGTCCGCCGGTATCAGGACGAGCATCGGTGACTTGTACGAAGTAATCGTGACCTCGTTCCTCTAGTCCCAGCACTTCGTGAAGTTGCGGTTGGGTTTGCAGCAGGAAGTTTTTGGGACTGCCACCGCCAATAATCACGGCGGCGCTTTTGCCCTCTACGTCTGGGTTGCCGGTTTCACGAGCGCAGTAGGCGATCGCTGCTGTCTCATTCACATCGATGGCTGGATCTAGCACTAAGTTTGAGCCTTCCAGGGACAATGCCGCTACGTTCATCCCAATCGAACTATCCCCCGGAGAAGAAGTATAAATGGGGACACCGCATTCATAAGCTGTCGCTAACAAGCAGGAATTTTTCACTCCCAACTGCTTTTCCACTTCCCGGACATACTTGCCGAGCAGGTAGTGAAATTCAGCAGTTCCCATCCGTTTTTGGAACGGTTCTGCTTGCAAAATCTTTCGGATGAAGGCATCAGTTTCCAGCAGCACATCGTAGCCAAAGATAATGTCATAAATGCGAATGGTGCCTTCTTGGCGCAATTTCACATCATCTGCAAACGGATTCCCCGCGTAGAGGTCGAAACCTAACCCGAAATGCATATCGTGGTAAAGATTGGCACCCGTGCTGATCATCCAGTCAATAAAACCGTTGCGAATCAGGGGAGCCAAAATTCCCACACCCATTCCAGCTGGGGTCATCGCGCCTGATAGGCTGACTCCGACTGTGACGCCCTCGCGCATTACCTCACGGCTGAGCAAGTGACACATTTCCCGCAGACGAGCTGAGTTGTAGGCGCTGAAGTAACCATCAATCAGATCGACAACATTAATTGCCGTCGGCATCGGGGCGGGTGCGATTTTGTTACCGGGCAGTTGTGACATTTTTTACTTTTAAAAGAATGAACCGCATTGTCAACTATAACCAGCAAAAGCGAGCGAGAAATCCAACTGGAGCCGGAAAAATATAAGTGTGGGGAAAATATAAATGAGAGCTAGCGCTAGAGCACTCGTTGCATTCTCACGCAGATAATTTTGTAGGGTAAGCAGTGAGCGCGATCGCTCCATCCATTGTCTGACTCAATTCTACTTAGCATAGCCGGGGAGACCCCGTCCTTACAGCACTCAGGATTTTTTCAGGCGATCGCTACCTTGTCTTAAATAATTTCTTTCATCGCAGCCGAGTAAGAATTATAAGCACTATCCCCAAAGCAAACGAAAATCGCCTGCTCTACTGAGGTAGTGCGCTCCAGAAACTTCTTAACCTCAGTTACAGCAATTCTGGTGGCGCGTTCCATCGGGAACCCATAGACACCCGTGCTGATAGCTGGGAAGGCGATGCTGCGTATCTCAGATTGCTCCGCCAAAGCCAGACAGTTGCGATAACATCTGGCTAGCAGCTCATCTTCCTGGCGATCGCCCCCCCGCCAAATTGGGCCAACTGTGTGAATTACCCACGCGGCGGGGAGATTGTAACCTTTGGTAATCTTTGCTTCACCAGTAGCACAGCCCTTCAGATGGCGACATTCTGTCAACAATTCTGGTCCAGCGGCGCGGTGAATTGCCCCATCGACGCCGCCGCCACCCAGTAAGGAGGTATTCGCCGCGTTGACAATCGCATCTACCTTTTGCTGGGTAATATCACCTTGAATGATGGCAATTTTGCCTAAAATCATGGGATTTTTTCCTTTACCACTAAAGAACTGACGGTGGCGGGCTGAGATTTCATAATTGCCATCATACGGGTGTTGCGGAGATCCCTGCGAACATAGCAAAAGCGATCGCCACAATTCAATAAATCTAAAATTTTTGTAAACTGGAAAAAGGTCATTCTCATGGCTTTAATCCAGAGAAGGATTTTGTCTCAGTCCAGTCAATACGACAAGATGGCAAGCAATCTTTCCTCTCGCAATGCAGCTAGCGTTCAATCAGCATCTCAGCTCCAGCACCATAACCATTGGCCTACTTTTGAGGAAATGTTGCAACGGCTTCATGCAGAAGGTTTGTACATTCATCCCGATCATCTGGCAGAATTTATGCTAGCGCACGGTATACCTGTCAACCTCCGCTATGTACCCGAACATTTGAAGAGTAAAGCGATTTTCGTTAACGAGAACTACCAGGGGGATATGGCTCGTTTAGTTGAAGAACCCGACGCTGCTTCTAGTCAGTTTCCGTGGTTGAATTAAGACAAAATAATCGCTAATAGCTAATCGTTCATGGCTAATTGTTAAAAGTTATGAGCGATTAGCAATCAATTAGGTATGCAAAATCAAACATTAAATTTCTCCCCTAGCCCCTGCAAGGAGAGGGGCAGGGGGCAATACGGTTCGGTTAGAGCGAAAAAACACTAAAGTTCGCGTAGAGAAAGGTTGAATGTTGCCGTTTTTTTACCTCTACAGGACTTACGCAAAGCTTATACATATAGCGTTCTTGTCGGTTCAATCCCCCTGTGGTTGCCCTCAGATGTCGCGCAAGTTCCGTAAGTCCTGCTCTATTTACTGATAACAGTTCTGATATAAATTGCACATGGCGTTAAATTTATTCACATGGGCAGGGCAACACTCACAATGGTTTTTTGAGCGGAAATACTCTCAATTGATAATTCTCCAGCGTGTAGTTCGACTAGGCGTTTAACAATGAGCAATCCCAAACCAGAGCCTTGCTGTGAAGCGAGTTTGCGCTCAAATCGCATATAGGCTCCAATTGTCGCAATTTGCTCTGGTGTCATCCCCTGTCCGAAGTTGCTCACAGATAGTACAAAAGCGCTATTTTTACATCGAGTGGCAACGCGAATTGCGGTGTTGGGAGACGAAAATTTACAGGCATTGTCTATCAGTTCTTCCACAATTTTTCGCAATTTTGGCTCTGAAATGAAGACGGCAGCTTCTTGGAGGTCTAATTCCAAATCCATTTCCCGAAAAGCCTGCTTGGCTTTTTTAATTGCCGCTTCTGCGATCGCGCTCTTAGCTGAATCAGTTCGGCTGTTTTGTCGGAGATCCGCTATCTGAAGCGGATCGGTTACGATTACCTCTAATTGAGCGTAGAGTAAAAAATTCTGGACTAACTTAGATAAACGTTCGGCAGAGGTACGAATATCGACTGCCATTTCTAGAATTTCTTGCGGTTCTAAGGAGTCGGCTTCATCAATGAGCATTTGCGAAGAACACAAAATGCCATTGAGGGGAGTATGGAGTTCGTGAGGGAGGGAGAAGGAGATATTGCTGCGTAAATCATCGAGTTTTTTTTGCGAATGTCGCTCAATCGCTGCCTGTTTTTCCATCCGCGCCGCGATCGCTCCTAGTAATTCCGCTCTAGTAAACGGCTTGGTAAGGTAATCGTCTGCACCCAATTCCATCCCTTGACGCCGATCGGTTTTAGCCGCTTTGGCGGTGAGAAAGATGAAGGGAATCGTCGCGGTGACAGGGTTAGAGCGAAGTCCCTTCAGAACGCCATAACCGTCTAGTTCAGGCATTAGCGCATCACAGAGAATTAAATCGGGGATTTCTGTTTGAGCCAACTGCAACCCTATTTGACCATTTTCGGCTTCAATGGCGTCAAATCCCTCTGCTTCTAACAACTCCAGAATGTTCTCTCTGATAGAGACTTCATCTTCAATTACCAGAATCTTTGTCATATCAGCGATTGGCTAGCAGGTAAGCAATTAACAATTAAAAATTAAAAATGTAAGTTCCCAGGAGTGCGGACAAGATGTTCGCTAGGATTGTTCAATTTCAATGCACAACAGCTTATCAGCTTTAATGAGTTTTGAGTTTGTTAGGGGCACTTTCTTCAATACACCCAAACTTTCCTTTTAAATGAATACTTCGGACTTTCTCTTGCAAGAAAGCCTCACTTAGCACGGGCGGGAAGACCTCGCCCCTACAGCACTCTTCAGTGGTAGTCTTACTTTAAATTTGGTGCCTACACCTACTTTACTCTTAACGGTAATCTCACCCCCGTGAATATCCACACACTTCTTAACGATTGCCAACCCTAAACCTGTTCCAGGGATGTTGCCGACATTCGTCGCTCGATGGAATAATTCAAATAAGCACTGGCGATCTTGCAGAGGAATACCAATTCCCTTGTCTTCAATTTGGAAGACTATTGCATTTTTTTGCTGGGCGATTTCAAATCTAACCGGACTCCCTTCAGGTGAATATTTTATAGCGTTTGAAAGGAGATTGCTGAGGATATGTCGCAGCAATTTCTCATCTAGAAAAAATGAGATAGATTTGCAGTGATTAATTAAGTTTATCGGACGAGAATTGCCCTCATTCAGTTGCAATTCTTTCACTAATTCAATACAAAATTCTTCCAGATGCAGCGGTTCAGGTTTGAAGTCCGACCGTCCGGCTTCGGCTTCACCAATGACTAATACATCATCAAGCAGTCCAATCATGTGCTTAACAGCGATTTGAATGCGATGCAGGTGGATGAGTTTTTTCTCTTCAGACCAATTGTTGCTGTAGTGTTCCAATAATTCGGCAGAAGAGAGGATCGTACTCAGGGGAGTGCGGAATTCATGGGAAGTCATGGAGATAAAGCGAGATTTTAGGTTGCCGAGTTCTTTTTCTCGCTCAAGCGATGCTCGCAGTTTTTCTTCTAATCGCTTGCGTTTGGTAATATCAATTCCCACTGTGACAGCAGCTTGATCTTGATTGTATTTCTGCGCCACCATGAGATAATTTTTGATATTGCCGTCAACTTCTGCGGTCACTTCCTGAGAGGTTGTTTTAGTCGGGGAAGCAAAAAATTGCTCCACAAATTCACTAAAGTTGGAGCTACTGTCAAAACAGCTAAGTTCCTGACCGACAAATTCCTCTGAAGACAAGTTAAAGGATGCAGCTAAATGCTGGTTGACGCCCAGGTATTGTAAATCGGAACTAATCCAGGAGACAAATCCAGGCACGGCATCTAAGACGGCTAAAAGTTGGTTTTTTGCCTGTTGCAGCGCCAATCCCATTTGCTTATACGCTGCCATTGTAATTTCATGCACCTCTGACTGAGCCAGCAGAAGTTGATGCACGTCTAACAATTTATAAATTCCGGGTGCTGTTTGTACGATGATCGGTTCATAGATCAATTCAGGCGATCGCCTCAAAGACTCCCGTACCGCTGCGGTAATGGAAGTATAACTGGGAAAAACCAGAATTTCGGTATGGTTGAATTCATAGAGCGATCGCAAACTTCGTTTCGACAGTAACTCCAAGCTGTAACGACGGCTCAGATATTCAAAAAAACGCCGGCGACTGATCATCCCAACCAGTTGGTTTTTATCCATAAGGATCAAACCCGGTAGTAGCGGGTTTTCCTCGAAAAGCCTGAGAACTGCTGCGGCTGTGTGGTTGTATTCAATGCAAGCCTCATACAGGGTTAATCCCTGCAATGTGGACTCCAAATTAAGATTAAGTTGCTCTACACCTTGTTCAGAAGGCATTGATAAGGTTAAAGACATAGGTTTTAAATGAAGGTGAGTAAATTTATACTGAAATCAGTGTTGCTGAATTTATAGGCAAAATGGAAGGGGGGTTATGCCCTCCGATCTTGAAGTGATGACTGGGAACAATTCCCTCCAATGGGAATAAATTGCCGATGGCCGATCCTGATGCATATCCCTTTGGGGCTATTTTAATAGGTATGAAAGTTTTTTCTAGGCAGACTTGATGACAACTCCTACCCCGACCGATGTAAATAAAAATTTAGAATCTGCTGACTTACCTGAGACAGAGACATCATCACTAACTCCAGAACAATACCAGCGCAAGATGCAGCGGCGCAAGGAAGTTCAAGAGCAGCGGGTGGCAAAGGCATCTCAGGAGAAAGGCTTAATTATTGTTAATACAGGCAATGGCAAGGGAAAAACCACTGCTGCTTTGGGGATGGTATTGCGATCGCTTGGTCACGGCTATCGAGTCGGGATCGTACAATTCATCAAAGGAGCCTGGGAACCCGCTGAGAAAGCTGTCCTCGGTCGCTGGGAAGGTCAGCTAGAGTTCCACGCGATGGGAGAAGGCTTCACCTGGGAAACTCAAGACCAACAGCGAGATATCCAGAAAGCGCATCAGGCTTGGGAAACTGGACTAAGCTTTATCCGCAATCCTGAATTTAAGCTAGTGCTGTTGGATGAAATCAACGTAGCTTTGAAACTCGGCTATTTGAGCGTTGAGGAAGTGCTAGCTGGGTTGGAGGATAAGCCTGCGGATTCTCACGTTATTCTCACCGGTAGAGGTGCCCCAGCAGCCCTGATTGAGCGAGCTGACTTGGTAACGGAAATGACGCTCGTTAAGCATCCGTTCCGGGAACAGGGCGTCAAAGCGCAGCCAGGAATCGAGTTTTGAAGTTCAAAAAATCAAGAAACCCGTTTTCTTCAAGAAAACGGGTTTTTAGAGGAGTTAATTGTTTTTTGGTCATTGGTTAGTAGCAACAACAGGACTTACGCAAAGCTTATACATATAGCGTTTTTTCGGGTTCAATCCCCCTGTGGTTGCCCTCATAGATGTGGTGATGTGCGGCGAGTCCTGAACAAACTACTGACAATTACCAACCTTGAACAGAGTTACTTTGATTTCCACCGCCAAAGCTTACTTATTGTTAGAAGTTAGCTTGACAAGCTTTCAACATTTGCTGGTCGTTAGCGCTAATTTTGTTAATTGGGTGATATCCCTGGAGTTGTAAACTATCCTCAATTGGCAACCGGCTATCGACTGAGGCGACTGGGGGGGCTTCGCTGAGGGCAATTGAGTGAGAATAGGTTGTACTGTCGTAGGGATCTTGAACGGTTAGATTAATTTGCTGTGCCTCAACCTTGCCGGAAAAACAACTATATTCTGAGGAAGGCATATAAAACGCACCCCTTACTTTTCCCTGACGCGCCTCAAATACTAGATATTCTTGACCAATCTCTTCTGGCTTTTGGGAGCTACCATACACATAAATTCCGTCACCCACTGAGGTGTCTGATGCTGGCACTTGTGCAAGAGCAACGGAATTTGTGCCAACTATTCCCACTTTACTTAAGGATGTTGGTGCCTGCAAAGCAACTGTACTGGTTGCGAAGCTCATGGTTAGAAGTAATCCTAGGGCAGGTACTTCAAGCGGAAGCCGAGATATAAATTGCTGATATAACTTGTTAAGCACCGTAGTTTCCCCCTAGCAATTAAGAGCAGATACCCTCAAGCATCTAGTTAAAAAGTAGCTAATTTCTCAGGTGTAAAGCTTCACCCATTTGAATGAATCGTGGGTCATCCGAAAGGAGTTTTTTTGTTAAGACAAGCGACGCATTCATCTTTGATTCCCGGACATTAAATCGCCTTCTGGAATCAGAAGGCGTATTTATACTCACTTTATTCACCCGTTTTATTAGCTTTCCCAAATTGCGTCAGTGCGGGCTTGTCTCTTAACTGTGGATGACTTCACCCGCACCAGTTTGAGTTCCCGAAATGCTTTACGAAACTTTACAAAAATACAAAAAAGAGCGGTAACGGTTTTTAGACTACTGCAAAAAAATTTCAGCAGGTAGGTACATCTACTCGACAGTGACTCAAAAATGCGGGGATTGAAATGACTGAAAAACCCGCCCTTACTTAGTTGTAAGGACGGGTTTAGGAGCGATCGCTATGGGATGATGTGGGAGGCAGGAGCATAGCCGGTCAATCCCGCCTCTACAATTAACTAGCAGCAATATACTCGCGGACATTCGCCTGACGACGGCGCAGATGGGCGAGGGCTTGGTGTTCTAGCTGGCGTACCCGTTCGCGGCTGAGGCTCAGGCGTTCGCCGACTTTCGCCAGAGATAGCTCGTTGCCATCGTCCAAGCCAAAGCGCAGGGTTAGCACTTCCCGCTGCTGTGGGGTTAGTTCTGCCAGAAGATCGTCCAGGTCTTGCCGCAACGACTCCTGGGTCATATAATGGTCAGGGGTTGGTCCCTCATCTTCCAGAAGGTCTTGCAGTTCAGTATCCTGGTTATCGCCGACGCGCACATCCAGAGAAATCGGTTGACGGGCGATATTCAAGTACTCGCGGATCAACGCGGGTTCTAAATCCAACGCCTTAGCGATTTCACCGGGGGTAGCGCTGCGACCAAGCGTCTGGGCTAGTTCGCGTTGCACCCGCTTAATTTTGTTAAGCTTTTCGGTGATGTGGATGGGTAAACGAATCGCCCGTGCTTGCTGAGCGATCGCGCGAGTAATCGCTTGGCGAATCCACCAGTAGGCGTAGGTCGAAAACTTGTAACCGCGCATCGGGTCAAATTTCTCGACGCCGCGTTCCAAGCCTAGAGTACCTTCCTGAATCAAATCCAGGAATTCCATGTTACGCTTCTGGTACTTCTTGGCGATCGCTACCACTAGACGCAAGTTAGCTTCTATCATCTTGCGCTTCGCCCGCGTTCCCAGGTTGATTATCCGGTCGAGTTCGGGTTCACTCAAGCTAACATGGTCTGCCCACTCTTGATGAGTCGGTTCCCGCTGCAATGTCTCAGCCAAGGTCTCCTTCGCCTCCAGCAGCGCCATCATTTGCTGCACCTGCTTGCCGAAGACAATCTCTTGTTCGTGGGTCAGCAGGGGCACGCGCCCAATCTCATGCAGATAGGTGCGAACCATATCAGCCGTAAACGTGGGTTGTTTAGTCGTCTTTTTTTGGGTGTTGGCAGTGGGCATGAGTGAGTGGTGACTCCGTAAACAAGCAACAATTCTGTAGCAGGGATTGACCTTAGCGGGAGATTGCCAGCTCTTACAATAAGAGTAGCTAGGTCAATCGGTGGAACACATCCTGCAAAAGTTGTAAAGATAGCCTACCCAGTTGAATAGGCAAACATAACACACGAAAAGCGAATCGTCAAGATTTCGGCTGGGGGATGCCTCAAAGAGCTGGTATCGACCCCCATTTAGCCACTCCTGATAGGTAACAAAGGCTAAAAAGTCAAAGTCGGTATGAGTTTGCTTTACATTTCTATCGTATCACTAATGATAGACGACGCTCCAGGTTGAAAGGTTCATCCGATTGGGTTAAACTTGCTGCTCTGGCAAATTCCTGTTAACCCTTAAATGCCACCCGGAAAACCATTAGCTAAAAGCGTCCTATCTTTGCCCTATATATATAATCATCCACGGAAAACCCTTCAATGGGTACTCTAGCCGTTGTGGGATAACCGAACTATTTTTATCTAGAAGTCCGTAGTCAATAGTCATTTGATTATTGACTACGGATTAAAAACCAATATCAGCTTTAGCCGCTTCAGCCGCAGCGAACACTTCATCGTCTGGCATCTCTTCCCAGCAAGTATCGCCAATTTCTCTGTAAAACGTTTCATCGTAAGGACGAGTCCGCACCACGACCGGCATCGGAACCGCGTGACCCAAAATTAAAGCTTGTTGCTTAGAATCCAGCTTTGACAGAACGGAACGCAGACTCATCCCGCCAGAGACGCCGGTAAAAATGGCGTCGATGTCTTTGTCATCGTTTAGCAAAGCAGTGATGCGAGTACCAATCTGGGACATCACCTCATTATCAATTCCAGAGGGACGCTGATCTACCACCAGAAGGGTGACAAAATATTTTCGCATCTCGCGGGCAATCGTACCAAAAATGGTACTTTGCACAATGGCTGAGTCAAGGAAGCGGTGGGCTTCTTCTATAGTAATGACTAGCTGCTGAGGACGATCGATCGGGTTTTTGGTCTGCAAAAACAATTCAGATTTGTTCACATAAGCTTTGTGAATGCGGCGGGTGATCATATTCGTCACCAGCATATAGGAGAGCATATCTGACTGAGAACCAAACTCAATCACTACGTGCTGACCCGCATCAAGGCATTGCAAAATTTGATTGACGTAGTTGTGGGGACAGGTAGTTCGCAGATATTTGAGATTTTCCAGGCGCATCAGTTTGCGCTGCAACGCCATAATTGAACCCTTATGACCCTTCTTCTCCTCGCAGAACATCTGGATTTCCTCGTTGGTCATATTCAACAGTTGGATAATCCAGGAGTTGCCAAACTCGGCGTGGAGAATATTGGCATTGTCCAAAGCCGCTTCGGAAAGACCTAACTCATTCCGCACCAGCATGATGTCTTGGACTTCAATTTGGTCGTAGCTGAGGTAAAGTTCCTGGGAGTCACGCACACCCCGCCGCTTGGTAGATTGGGGGTCGAGGGTGTAAATTTGCACCTGTCCGGGGAATAGCTGCCGCAAGCCTTTGACAGTGCTGAAGTGTTTGCCTTCGCGGACGGCTTCCCAGCCATATTCCGAGTGCATATCAAAAATTAAATTGACCGCTGCCTGCCTGCGGATGATGCCAGACAAGAGTAGGCGGGTGAGAAAGGATTTGCCGGTGCCGGATTTCCCGAAGACGCCGTTGCTGCGTTCCACGAATCGGTGTAAATCCAGACATACGGGCACATCCATATCCAAGGGTTGACCGATGGCGAAGTTGCACCGAGTGGGGTCATCTTCCCAGCCAAAGACGGCGCGGAAATCGCGTTCTGTAGCATCATAAACCTGGCTGAAGTGACTGGGAATTGTCTTAACGGGCATCAACTCCATCTCAGCATCAGCGCTACTTTGCAGTTGAAAGGATGCGATTCCACCGTTGGATTTGGCGTTGGGATTTTCGGCACCCACCACATAAGCGCCTACTGACTTCGTTACTTCTCGTGTCAGCATTAACATCGGCGTCAGATTGATGGTGCCATAGGTGCCACTCCCGGCTAGAACCGCTTGCAAAAAAGTGTCCTCAGGACTGGGAGGATTGGCGACAATTCGCTGGCTGGAGGTGCCCAGCGAAACGTCGGTGAGCATACAGAAGAAGTCTGAACGGGCACCTTTGACTACCAGAAATTTGCCAACCCGCATATCTTCAACAGAAATATCGGGATGCAGTCTTACTTCCAGCCCCTGACTGAGGGAGCCTTGAATCACCGACCCTAATGGCATTTCCATAATTGCTTCTGGAGTCTTTTAGCTGTGTCGCTTCAGAACACTTAGGCATCCAAAGTTTACCCTAATTCTCGGAACCTAGCTATTTGTTCAATTTTAGATTTTGGATTTTTAAGCCAATCCAAAATCTAAAATCTAAAATGGATTGCCTAATCTATATCAATTGATGTCGGTGTTGAGCCAGTGGCTCCGGCGGTTGTGTTGGCACTCAGGGGTTTGCGATAATCGGCATAAAGGCGATCGCGCCAGTTGAAAAATGTCTCGTAGGCGACACGGTCAGCTAAACCAGGAATTCCTTTGCCTCTAAGGGTTTCGGGAAGGTCGAGATAGGGGCCAGAGGGGAATTTAATCAGCATACTCAGCCCAGCGACGGCAAAATCTGCCAAGGTTGGATAGTCGCCGACTAAGTAAGGGCTTTCCAGTAGTAGCAGGGATAGGCTCTCTAGGTCTTGCTGAAGATCCTCTGTCGCCGATTGTACGGCATCGGGGCCGTATCCGACACCAAGACCTAGAAGATTCAGCACTTCACCAGGCACTGCCCCCACGAGAGTCTTGACAGCATCTGGCGTGTTGCTGGGTAAAATCGAGGTGCGGAAGTTCTGATTTTGGCTGAGTGCCCCAAATAACACCTTACGACTTTTGAGACCGATAGATACATCTGCCCACGCTTCGATCAATAAGCACAGTCCCTTTTGTTTCGGATCAACTGGGATCAGCGGTCGGTCGGGATATTGCTTGTCGAGGTACTTAGCGATCGCTGTCGAATCAGCAATTACCGTATTGCCATCCTTCAGGACGGGTACCTGTCGTTGACCAGATATCCGGAACAGTTCCACCTGTCCCACTCCTGGTGTTACCTCAATTTTGCGGTATGGCAGACCTTTATAATCCAGCAGCAGTCGCACTTTTTCGGAGTAGTGGGATAGCTCAAATTGGTATAACTCCAGCATTTTTTATCTCCTTCTATTTTTAAGCAACACTGTTAATTTAACGCTTTTAGCCTACTGCCGTTACTATTTGCATCGGTGAAACTAAAAGCAAAAATTATGTTTTTGGCGATTATAATCAGTAAATTACTTATTTTTAGTGTTAATAACAATAACTTAGAAAAATCCCAACTTCTCCAATTATGAATTTGTTTAAAATGGCTTTATTTTTAATCAAAAATGATTAAATTGGCTCTATTGAACACAGTCAAATAACGACTGCTGTAACCAATAATAGACCAATAAAAATACCCCAGACTAAGCTGGGGGTGCTTCCTAAATACTAGATGGTAATTAAAAAGGAACCTTTACTAAGCGCTCTGCCGAGTTAACAAGCCCCACAGGAAGAGCAGAACCATTGCGCCCAGCACAGCAAAAGCAATACTAGGTACCGTCAACGGTGCCGAGGCTGCGCCTCCCGATATCCCCAGGAAAGTTTGTCCTAAATAGCCACCAACCAGGGCACCTAAAATACCTAACGCCATTGTAGCGAGAATACCGCCGCCTTGATGACCGGGATAAATGGCTTTAGCAATTGCACCCGCAATCAGACCTAAAACAATCCAAGCAATAATTCCCATTTTTTTGCTCCGTTCTTATTAATGTTTTTTGTTGATGTTGTTTATTTTTGTTGTTTCTAGAATAACAAGCTGGATTAAATGTCTACCTCTATCAGAGGGTATAATCAAAAGGCATAGATCCTGAAGGCATTGCTTAGGTTTGTTTATATATAAAGAAGTAGTGCCTAGGTGAATCCCAACCCCGAAATTTTCCAGTCAGACGTTTTCAGCAAGCCTCCCTACAATCGCTCGCGCAGCGCTCAGTCAACCCCAGGAACCCTGCCATCCCCGGCGAAGGCTCTAACCCGGCTGCCACAGAAGGGATGATGCCCACAAGTAGTAACTTGGTTGCGCTTGCTGCCCAAAATGGTTCATTCAAAATTCTGACTGCTGCCTTGGAAGCCGCAGGTTTGACAGAAACCGTTATATAATACCTATGCAAAACTATGCAGAGTTAGACAAATCTAAGCTAGGTAAGTTTTGCTGCTCACTTCCTGTTTCACTCTGGGGTGTCGGCACTTACCAGTCCACAGGCTATTCACTGTCTAACTGACAGCTACACACAAATTAATCGATGCGTTTAAGTCGCGATCAATCTCCAGACCACAGCATTCGCAATTGAACACTCTTTCACTCAGTGAGAGTGTTTCTTTCTTAGTGCCACAGCCAGAGCAGGTCTTGCTACTGGGGAACCATCTGTTAACTACGACTAACTCACTACCGTACAGTTCACACTTGTAAGTTAACTGACGGCGGAACTCAAAAAAGCTCATGTCTGCAATAGCTTTGGCTAGCTTGTGATTAGCTAACATTCCAGACACGTTTAAATCCTCAATCCCTATTGAGCCGTGGTTCTTGGCAAGATAGGATGTCAATTTGTGCAATGTGTCTTTGCGGATGTTGGCAATTTTCTGATGTAGCCTTGCTATCTTGCGCTGTGCCTTTTTCCAGTTGGATGAGTCGCGCTGCTTGTGTCGGCAGAGGTACTGCAAGCGTGAGAGTTTCTGCTCATATCTGCGGTAACTCTTGGCACCTTCAAACACTTCACCCGTCGATAGCGTAGCAAGTACCTTGATTCCTAGATCAACACCAACAACAGGGACTGGTTTAGACTCATTGGTTGGCTCAATCTCTATTTTCCAACTTACATACCATTTATCGGCAGTGCGGCTGATTGCGAAAGACTTAGGCTGATAATCCATCGGTAATCGCTCGTATGTTTTGAGCCAACCAATCACAGGTATCTTTACGCGGAAGTTGTCAACTTTGAGCGCACCGTCAACGGTAAAACTATCAGACTTGCCTCTTTTCTTGAATCTGGGTGGTTTTTTAACCTTCTTAAAGGCTTGCTTCCAGGCTTCTGCTAGTTGCCTGAGGGCATATTGAGGAGCGCATTTACTGACTTCGTAGTACCAAGGACACTCAGGCTTAACCATTGCAACTAACCACTTGTGCAAATCTACCGCAGTCGGAAATTTAACCTTGTCAGTAGGATTAGCTTTGTTGTGATCTAAGATATTTTTTGTCAAAGCCAGTCCCCAATTCCAGGCATGACGCGCAACACCACAGTGCTTGGCTAGTTGTGTCCTCTGATGATTGTTGAGTTTCAGTTCGGTCTTAAAGCCTAAAAGCATTACTGGACATCCTTTACGGCTTGAGTCATGCCGTCAAGCAACTTCTTATTTTTCTTAGAGCGGGAGCCGTACAAACGAGCTGAAAATACTGTAATTAGTTCAATCATGTCTTGCACCAACTCTTGCTCAAATGTCATTTCCTCATGAGATTTGTTGACGATAACCACTTCGGTTTCAAACTCTTCACACATCGCAAAAACTAACTCGGCTCCAAAGCGCAAAAGTCGGTCTTTATGAGTTAGAACTAGCCTGCCTACATCGCCTTGCATGATGCGCTTGAGTAGCTTTTGCAATCCTTTCTTGTTGTAATTCAGCCCACTTCCAAGGTCTTGAATGGTTTCATATTGCCAACCATTAGCAGCACTGAACGACTCTAAAACCTGTACCTGTCTCACTAAATCTTGCTTTTGGTCGTGACTGCTAACACGAGCGTAGTTGATGGTGATGCGCTCATCTAACTGCTTAAGTTCTCTTGGTGTCAGTCTTTTGATATCTCCTAGGTAAAATCTTCTGTGTCCGCTAGGAGCGCGAATACTTTTTAGCTTTTGGGCGTCCGCCCATCTCCGTATTGTGTCAACAGAGACGCCTAGTTCCTTAGCTGCCTCTCCTATGCTTAACGTCACGTCCTGAAAGTTCTCCATATAATCCTTACTTTACTTTTTTCTCTCGATTATATGGGCAATCAAAACGATTTACATAGACTTGCATAGAAATTATCTTGCAGCTTCTAGCCCTCGAACAACAAGGACCGTTCACGGTTTTTGCACCGACTGATGCAGCATTTGCGGCTTTACCCGAAGGCACTGTCGAAAAGTTGCTGCAACCAGAAAATAAAGCGATGCTGGTCAAAATTTTGACCTACCACGTCATTCCCGGCAAAGTTAGTTCCTCCCAGTTGAAGTCTGGAGAAGTGACTACAGTTGAAGGCAGCCCAGTCACCGTTAAGGTTGGAACCGATGGAGTGATGGTGGGGAACGCCAAGGTCTTGCAGGCTAACATCGAAGCCACCAATGGCATTATTCATGGGATTGACAAGGTGATTATGCCACCTATGCCGACCAAGTAGGCGTGAAACATAGTCATCGTTTGTAACGCTAACGTCTTAAAAGAATAAACCCGGTTCCGAGAAGGCTTGGGACTGGGTTTTTTATCTCTGGCTATCAATAATTCGGTACTGAGGAAATTCAGGATAAATTAGAATAAAATCGACACAAACATGGAGCATTTTGCTTCATGGGCGCTGAGGAGTGGGGAAATGGAGGGTTTCAAGGGTTTATTTTTGCAAGAAGGAGCCGCCCTAGAAGGGGACAGGAAAAAGGTAAAAAAAAGCCTTTTTTACTTTTTACTCTTTGGGTTCTACTTTTTGCTTCCCGTAGCCGATTCGGCTTCTGGTAGGATAGGGTTTGCTTTTTGTCAGCCAGCATCGGCTCAGGCAGCATACGGCAGCTACGTGGGCGTTGGTGCTACGGTGGGGATTAATGAGAATGATTTTGGAGAAGGTCGCCAGATAGGTGGGGTAGTTGCTGTACGCTACAAACTCCTGCAAGCTCCCCTTTCCTTAAGGGCACAAGCGCTGATTGGGGCAAGTCCAGCGGTTGTGCCAACGATTTCCTATGATGTCCCCCTCAACTGGCAAACAGATGTCTATGTGGGCGCAGGCGTTGCTTTTGGGAGTGGGAATCGGACGCCTTCGCCGGTGGGAGATAAAACCAGTTTTGCTATCCAACCGGGGATTGATTACGTCGTTCCTAACAGCAATGCTGTTCTTTTTGGCAATGCGATTATTGCTTTTGACGCCTACCGCGATGGCGGTGGTACTGCTGTTTCAGTGCAGGGTGGTGTGGGTTTGAGATTTTAGAGATTGCCTGTGGCGAACCAGCGGATTTGGAATGAGATGCGATCGCCAGCTTTAGATTTCTAGACGCCTGCGAATCTGCTGCACAATTCCGTCTAGCGGCTCGGAAATGTCCACCCAGAGGGCATTGTGTGGTTCTTCAAGGGTGTCAAACTGGCTTTGCAGGAGTGTTTTGGTCATAAAGTGGCTTTGGCGCTCTTCCAGCCGCTGCGCGATCGCCTCGAAACTTCCTTTGAGATAAACGAGCCGCATTTGTTGTGGATCTCGCCACAGCATCTGACGATAGGATTCTTTTAAGACAGAACACGCCAGTACCCTATTGTTGCCTTCCTGTAGCCATTGGTCGATGGCGTGTTGCATTGCTTGCAACCACGGCATTCGGTCGGCATCGGTCAGAGGAATGCCTCGGCTCATTTTTTCAATATTAGCGCTCGTGTGGAAGCAGTCGGCATCGCTAAAATCCCAGTTTAGTTCTTGTGCGAGTAGCTGGGCGACAGTAGATTTGCCGCTGCCAGAAACACCCATGACGAGAATAATCACTTCTCACAACTCCAAGTGTAGGGATTTTACAGTGCGATCGCTTTCATAAATTTGTCGATTTTAAATGATTAAAATTAAGCGATCGCGCCATAAGTTGCGCCGTATTGCCTAAAAATATAATATTAAATAATTTAAACACTAACTTAATTGTAATCATGACTGAGAAAACCCATAGACGAGTGCCGCGTGGCAGCAGAATTTCTCCTGACCGCCCACCGCTTTCCTCAGAAGAAATAGCCCGACGGAAGGCTGAAGATGAAGTATTTGTCCAGCGATGCCGAGAGATTTTTAACAAAGTTTACCCAGAATTAGTCGCGGCTCATTACAACTGGTTCATACATATTGAGCCAGAAAGCGGAGACTATTTCATTGATCCCGATGAAATAGTCAGTTTTCAAAAAGCCAAGCAGAAGCACCCTACAGCAGTGCTGATGGCAATGCGCCTGAATAAAACCGGGACTTGCGGCAGAATATGATCCAAGGCTATTTTGGCGAGAAGGGCGATCTATTTTTTGAGATTGACTTAATCGCGGATGATGGTTCATTAGTTACAGTTAATGCGTTACTAGACACCGGATTCACTGACTGGTTAGTAATAGATATCCAAGATGTGGAGAGTTTGGGATGGTCATTTGTCAAGAAAGAGCAAATGCAGACAGCAAGGGGAGAAGCAACGTTTAATCTTTATCGAGGAACTGTTGTGATGGAGAGTCAAGAGTTTACTATTCCCGTTTTAGGAGGTGAAGAAATTACGGAAGTTTTACTGGGTTTGCAGTGGCTAGAAAATCGACGATTAGTGGTAGATAGAAAAGCAGGTTTGCTGACGTTAGGAAAAGATGGAACAGAAAGCGATCGCATTCCCAGCGCTTCATAAAGAATAACGGCGATTTCTCTAATTTTCCATCACCATTTCCGCTACGCTGCGATCGGGAACTGCTGGCGACGAGACTTGTACGCTTCAATTACCTCCGGGCTAGTCTGGGTCATTTGCCAGGTAGCACGCTTCGACAAGCGTTCAGACCAAGCACTCAGTTTTAGATAATCACCCATAGACACACCTATTCCAGGTAAGCCGGGTATCACAGTTCCGGCAACAATATCAGCTAGGGTTAGGCGATCGCTACCAAAATATGGATGTTCGCCAAGTAGATTCTCAAAGAAGGTCAGCACCGTATGTGCTTGCTGCTTTGACTGCTCAAGTTTCTGCTGTTCGTCACCAGCAAGCGCCCATCCATTGCCGACTCAGCGGGGCTATGCCAAGCATCAGTTCATTGACAGTGACCATTTCCACCATCCGCACAGTTGCTCTTGCCTTGGCATCCGCAGGCAGCAAGGTAGGCATCGGATACTTGGTCTCTAGGTAGTCAAGGATTGCTAAGGATTCCACTACATTAAAGCCGTCATCCACCAAGACTGGAATGTGATGAAAGGCGTTAATCGCCAAGGTATTAGTCCTCTGAGGACTTCAGCTATAAGCTGTGGGGTTTGAACCCCTGGCGGGCTTTCAACACAAGTGCAAGAACTGAATCTAACTTCACTGATTTTTCTGTCATTGAAGTTTTCGCAAGAGCGCCATTATCCCGATCATTGCTGCAACAGCTTCAAGAGATTTTCAGGGTTGTCCATTTTGTCCATCACCACTTCAATAAAGGCAAGTTTGTCCCTATTTTGTTCGGCTTGTTGCAGCGCCGACTCTAACTCTGACTCAGTGCTTACTTTAATGCTCCAGCTATTGTTACCAAAAACTTCAGGAAGTTTGTGATAATTCCACCGCTGGATGTCGTTGTATGGCATCTTCTCACCGTGTATATCGCGCTCGATCGTGTATCCATCATTATTGATGAGAAAAATAATTGGCTTGAGGTCATAGCGTAATATTGTTGATAGTTCTTGTGCCGTCATTTGGAAGGAACCATCACCAATGAATAGGATAGACCGACGTTGGGGAGCAGCGATCGCACAACCGAGAACTGCGCCAAGCGAGTAACCTATAGAAGCCCAAAGCAGTTGTCCAACGAAGGTGGTTCCCTTTGGCAAAGGAATTTCTAAGGCTCCAAAAAAAGCCACTCCAATGTCGGCGACAACAATATCATTTTCTTGGAAAAAATGAGCCAGTCTTTGCCAAAACCGCTCCAGCTTAATCGGCGCAGAGGAGTTAGGTTGAAAGCTCGTTGTCAAGCCAGCATTTAAATTGTCTTTGGCGGGTTTTATGTCGAGCGAAATAGCATCCCGATGCTGCAACCGTTTGCTTAAAGCAGGTAGAAAATCCCCCATCGCTACATTATTGTACAAGGCACGCTTTATCTTGAGATACTGCCCATGCACTTCAATAGTTCGACTAGGATCGAGTTGGGCGGAAAACTTTCCGGTGTTGAAATCAGTTAAATAAGTACCGATACTCAACACACAAGCTGCCTCTTCAATACGTGTTCGCACATAGTTTTCACTGACAGCACCGTTATAGATGCCGATATATTGGGGGTGCGTTTCTTCAAGCAGCGCTTTCCCCATGCTCATAGTTGCATAAGGATATCCAGTGGCTGCTAGAAGCGATCGCAATTCATTATGGAGGCGATAGCGATCGACACCTATGTCAGCGAGAATGACTGGTTTTTCAGCCTTCTCCAGCATAGTTACACTGACATCAACTGCCTCATCCAAAGTAGCGCGATCGCTCTCTTCAACGGGAGGCATAAATTCACCTTCAGGTGCAGCTACTTCAGTCGTAGCAACATCCATCGGTAGGCTGATATAAACAGGTTGCTTCTTGAGAAGGCAAGCAGCCAGAACTCTATCGATTTCTGCTGTTGCATTCTCTGGAGTTAAATACGCTTGAGCTACCGTTACCTTCTCAAACATTCGGGCAAACATGGTAAAATCGCCAGTACCAAGGGTATGGTGGAGAGGTGCCCCAGATGATTGCTTTTTGGTAGCAGGAGATCCGGTAATCGCCACAACAGGAACGTACTCCGCGTAAGCGCCAGCAATTCCATTAATCGCGCTGAGTTCGCCAACACCAAACGTAGTAACTAATGCTGAAATGCCATTAATTCGAGCATAGCCATCGGCGGCGTAGGCTGCGTTAAGTTCGTTGCAATTTCCAATCCATTTAAGATTCTCTTGAGCGACAATACGATCGAGAAATTCCATATTGTAGTCGCCAGGGACACCAAAGATATGCTTGATGCCAATTTGCGCCAGACGAAGCAATAAATAGTCGCCAACAGTACAGTTTGTCATTGTTTTAGCCTTGATATTTTATATATGGTTGTATTGCAAAGGTTGTATTGCAAAAACTTTTTGAGGATGAAAGCTCCCCGTCAACTACCTGGCGATGCTCATAATTGCTGCTATTAGTCAGTGGTTATGAGCAAAGCAGACACGCCCTAGTCGGCGTTGCTGGATGCAGGTATGAGTTATGCAGGAACAGGGATATCCCGGAATTTTAAGTAGTGGAGTAGCAATCGAACTGAGTGTTTCAGCATCTCTACGGACTTTGAATAGCACAAGGTCTTGCGATGCAGTCGGGCAAGATAATCTCTTAATCGAGTGTTTTCGCCTTCAACACGAATCATGTAAGTCTTACTGACAATATGGTCTTCGTCTGGGATAAAGAGAGGATAAACGCGATTTCCATCAGTGACATAGAAGAAACAATTCCATAGAGCAACGAGGTTCCATAATGGTTCAAAGGTTTGGGCACTATGATCACCAATGACCCACCCTAAAATACCGCATCTAAAGTGGTCAACGGCTGTCCACAGCCAGATCTTGTTTTTTTTGACCGACAAACGTTTCGAGTTCATCGAGTTTCCCAACTTCAGGAATGGTTTCAGGTGCTACCGTCATCTGGCAAGGTTTGCCCCACGTGCTCGACCCAATCGATCACGGTCGTATGATGCACTCCCTTGACACGTTCGATTGCTCGAAATCCTGAACCGTTGACATACATTTTGAGGCATTCTCGTTTGAACTCATCCGAGTACCCTTTAGGTGGATCATAGCGGTCAATAAATTGGCGACCACAATCGACACAGATGTGATTTTGTTTGCCTCTTTTCTTGCCATTCTTACGGATACGGGTGGAGGCGCATTCAGGGCATTGCATGAAAATTTCTCCTAATTCATACCTTTATTCTGCAACGCCAAATTTCATTCTGCGTTTTACCATGCAAGCGATCGCGCAGAGTAGCAAGATAGCTTTCCTTGTCGCCATCATTTCCTGTCCGCTCAATTGGAAGACGTGGCAATGGCACCATAATAAAATTATCCTGTTCTGTTGCCATCAACAGTAGGCGCAGACACAACAGTTTGGTATTAAACAGGGATTGGTTGATTATCTTGCCATAGCCGCTCTCGGAGGGTCGAATCATTTGGTGCGATAGGAAAACCGCAGCCGCCCTTGCACCAGGCTTGGAGCCTTCCAGACCGTAGATTGCCACCGACGGTTCTTGGGGACGAATTGACTGAGTGCCGCCGATATAGGAACCAGCATAAATTGTGAGATTTTTCAACTGACCGTTGCGGTAAAGATTGCCTCCGGCAGGATAGGGGATATAGCCTAATTTGTGCGGATCTATCGTTGCGGAATCACACTCCCGCATTCGCTGCAACTGCCTTAATGTGTGTTCGTTGCAAGGTACGCGGCTGAAATCGTCTATAAATAGTGGGGAATTTTGCTCGGCAAATTTGTAATCGCGGCGGATGATTGACATCAAGTATCCACCCCAAGCAGCATCGACGTGGATGTTGAACTCTAATCCTTTTTTCCGATAAGTTTCGCGCAATTCTAATATGCTCTCAAGCGGATCGACGGCGCTTTCTTCGACGCTGCCAAGAACGGCTGTGGTTAAAAGTACCGGATTGCGGGAGTCCAAACACTCTTGCAAGCAACGCCCCAGCTTTTGCATATCCATCCGCGCATCGGCATCAACGTAAAGATCGATCTCGTTGTCCGTACCGATGCCAAGAGCCGCCGCCGCCTTGGGCCAAGCATAGTGTTTAGTTGATGATGTTATCATCTTCAACGAACCAACGTCTTGGAAGGCGCTTGACATCCCTCCCCATCCTTGACCGTTGAGGCTGCGCTTCAACAACAAGTCCCAAACGCTATAAACATCTTGCAGTTTTTCGCTCTCACCGCACAGTTCCCAAATTCTCTGCGGCAAAGCGAGAATATCGTCCTGACGGATGTTAAATAGCTGCCATGATGTCGCTTCCAGCAGTTTGGGGTGGCTGCCATCTACAATCGGCACCTCAATGTTGCGGGCTTTAACAAGTGCTGGTTCCTGCCTCAAGGCTTCGCGTGCCGCAAACGGGAAGAATTTCATCTCTCGCGTCGCCCAAACTGCCTCCATGATTGCAATGGAACCGCCCGCTGTAATATGGCTCCAAGGTTAGATTTGGTTATTGGATGGAAAACCAACCATCGCACACAAATCCTGACCCACCTGTAACTCCAGCAATGTTGTTGCTGTTGACATCTGGATAGTCAGTTGGTTGGGATTGTGCAACATGGTCGCGAAATAGCCAAGCATTGCAGGTAGCGTGGTATCCCACAATACGTGACCCTGATAGCGCATACTGAAATAAGGTGTCGCGTACTCGCGCAGATATTCCAGCAATTTGTCATAAGCATCCCTCAAAGCACTCATACCAGCCTGATATTCTGGAGAGGCTTTTACTTCAGGAGTGATGGTTTCCGGATCGCCTGCTAAGTATTCCTGCCGATACTGAATGATATGGTCTACAGCCTTGGCAATTAATTCCTTAAATTCAGCACCATTTTCCGCCCGCGTACCCAAAAACCAGGTGGAAATATCTCCAGGTGGCTGTGGCGAATTGATATTAGGAATCCCAGTTAGACGACCAATGGATAAGTCACCGTTGTCGTCTTGAATGAAGTTTTGGCTAAAGTTTCTGGAAATATTATCAACCATGTTTATCTCCTTTCTTTACCTGATTTTTTTACTAAGATTGAATAAAGTCCCCGCAGGAGTTATTTAAGACAAAACGGCGACATAATTTAACAGTCGTACATTGAGGAAAGTAGGGAGTATGAAGAGGGTAAACTAAAAGCGATTTCCCCGATCATTACTTGCAAAACGAACACCTCCTAACTGGATTTATAAGTTATCTTAAAAGAAGCTGAAACCATTCAAAAATGTGCCCAAAAATACCTACTCTTCAATAGTGCGACCCAAAAAAGGAGTACAAAATGCCAGTTGGGTGAGCTTTTCGCCGTGTCGCAGCTTTAAAGGGCAGTCTTCTAAAATTGATGCTCCCATGCAGCGATAAAACGCTCGTGCAGACTGATTCAAATTCAAAACTCTCCACTTCAACTACCCACAGTTGCGCTCAACAGCTAGCTAGCTAAGAACCACGCACTTATTGATAAATTTTCTATCAAGAATTTAAAATACAGGCTGAGAGTATATATCCCTAGAAAGGGGGATTTGAGTCAAGAAAGAATACCGATCCCGCGAGGGAGGTAAAAACTAGATAAGAAGGCTCACCCGCTTGGTATCAAGCAAAATTTGGTCTCAACGCGAACTAACCATTAAACGCTTGTCGCACTACTGCCATCAAATACTGTGTCAGAGTATACGCATCAACTCCTAACTCAGTACGCTCCTCGGCTGCCAAAATTCCCGCTTGAGCGTGCCACCAAGCCGCACTTTGTACCATCTCTTCTATGGGTAGCTGTTGCTTAGATGCGGTTGCTACCAGTCCACCCATTAGCCCAGTTAGCACATCTCCACTGCCGCCACGGGCTAAGGCGGGAGTGCTTTCGGGAACAATCCATACTGAGCCAGAAGGATGGCATATCGCAGTCCTCGCCCCCTTCAGGAGTACCACTGCCCCACTCTGCTGGGATGCTTTACGAACTGCACTCACCCGGTCTTTCGTGGCATCGGGTGCATCTGGAAACAAACGATTGAACTCACCCGTATGGGGGGTGAGAACAGTTGGTGCTTGTCGTTTAGAGAGGGTCGGGATCGTGTTTAACTGGGCGAGGATATTCAAGCCATCAGCATCTAAAACAACAGGCAAATCGCTAGCTAAGACTTTTTCAACGACTGGCGTGGCATCTTTTGTCAAACCGGGACCGCAAGCGATCGCGCTATAGGAACTCAGATCCGTGTCTTCTGGCAAAGATGCGATCGCACCTGTCTCTGTTTCTGGACAACCAATAATCAGCGCTTCTGGCAACTGAGCCACCAGTAAAGGTTTCAGCGATTCTGGCACCGCAATTGAGAGCATCCCGACGCCACTGGATCTTGCTCCCAAACCGGCTAAAATCGCGCCTCCAGCATACTTGCGAGAACCGCAAATCAACAGCAGATGTCCTTGTTTATACTTATGAGTAACTGCGGGGCGAGGAATGGGAAGATGAGCGATCGCAACTGCCGGTGTCACCCGCTGAATGTTGGGCGTCTCACCCAGTACCGCCGAGATATCCGCCACCGGGATACCAAAATCAATCAGTTCAGCTTTTCCAACAGATTCCAACGCTTGATCTTGCAGAAATGCTAATTTCCACAAACCTAAGCAAAACGTGTGAGTTGCACGAACCGCCGTTCCCAAGACTTCCCCAGTATCGGTATGCAAACCGGAAGGCAAATCGATACTAATCACTGGCTTAGACCACTGATTTAGTTGATGAATAGCAGAGAATATGGGTTCAGCGATCGCTCTTTCCAACCCAAACCCAAATAAACCATCAATAATTAGATCGCACGCTTGCAACGGCTCAATCTGCTCAACACAGGGAATGCCCAAACTCTCAGCATACTGGGCGTGTTGCGAAGTTAATTCCTTCAGCTTGGCAATCGGACGATAGATGACAATTTCATAACCCTGAAAATGCAACTCACGGGCGACCACCAACCCATCGCCCCCATTGTGACCAGGCCCCACCAAAACGCCTACACGTCGCATCTGGGAACGGGGATAAAGCGCTTGAACTCGACTGGCAATCAGTCCCCCCACCTTTTCCATCAAAGCCGCCACCGGCATTCCAGCCGCAAATACGCGCCCTTCAATCTCGCGCATCTGCTGGGCAGTCACCACCATTTGCTGAATCTTTTCCTGCCTCTGTTGCATCTGTGCCACTTTCAGTGCTGATTCCTGTGAGTTCTAAGTTTTATCTTACTCAGCATAGGCATGAGCGGGGTCTCCCCGCCCCTACAGCAGGGGCACGCTATTGACCGAAATAAACCCGTGCATCCATACCATTAGAGCGGAGAAAGCGACTCCAGCGTTCTGCTTGTGAGCGATCCTCAAAAGGACCGACCGCAACGTGGGGTCCGCGTGGTACCTCTCTTTGAAACACCGCATCCTTGGGGAACCCCAGCCGGATCATGTGGGAAGCAATGTCAGGTAAATACTCCTGACTCCCCGGAATCACCACGAAATAAGCAACTTCCTCCACTTCATCTCTACTGGTGACTGGACGAGAATCGAAATTCTCTGCATCAGCATCAAAATTTTGGTCAGAATAAGCACTGATTTGCCCTCGAATGCCCCATTCTTCCAAAACCCGAACCCGCTGCTGGGCTTTAATTTCATCAGCAAATACTCCCGCTTGGATCACACCCCCGCCGTACCGCACAAAAGCTTCGGGTTCTATCTTTCGGACTTGCGCTAACAACAGCGGACTATCCCCATTAATAAAAACCCCATAGAGACGAGAATTCCGACGCACCGGGCGAGGATTCTTATTTCTATTTCTGCTGGGTGTACTTCTGCTGGGTGTACTTCTGCTGGGTGTCCTTCTGCTAGGTGTACTTGGCGGCGGTGCCTGAAATTCAATCTCACGCCTGCCCGCAGGATTCGGTGAAATCGAGGGCAAAGTATCTTGAGGAAACGCTGGCGGAGCATTTGGCGATGCAGGTAAGCCAGGAACCACATCAGGTGGTGTAGGGAGAGGTCTGGCTGCTGCTGGGATCGGGTGTGGAATCAGCAAATATCCACCCCAGAACCAGCACGAGGTAAGGGATAACAGCCAACAGGTTTTTCTTTTTCTGTTGCCATGAGTGAGTAAACGCTGCTGATTGCTCCTCATTTAAAATCAGCTCTCCTCGGCGATCTTCCAGGAATTGTGCGGACAAAATTTGTAGTCAATCTAGCATAATTAGTCATTAGTCCTTCATCATTAGTGATTGAAACGTTGGAATGTTGTCAGGTTGGAACGTTCTAACCTGATAACGCCTACAGACAAAAGACTAATGACTTTAGACTAATGACGATTATCAAAGTGTTAGTCTAGAAAAGAAAAAACTGATAATTCAGTAATTCACTTTTTCGTTCTATGAATAAAGTCGTCGTCGGCCTCTCCGGTGGAGTTGATAGTTCCGTCGCAGCCGCCACCCTCCATCATCAAGGATATGAAGTTGTTGGTCTTACCCTCTGGCTAATGAAGGGTAAAGGTCAATGCTGTTCTGAGGGAATGGTCGATGCGGCTTCTCTTTGCGAACAGTTGAGCATTCCTCATCACATTGTTGATAGTCGGGATGTTTTTCAGGCAAATATTGTCGATTACCTGGTTGCGGGATACGAATCGGGGATTACTCCGTTGCCTTGTTCTCAGTGCAATAAGGCGGTGAAATTTGGCCCGATGCTGCGCTATGCCTCTGAAGAGTTGGGTATTGATAAAATTGCCACGGGTCATTATGCGCGGATCGGGTATGACGCAGAAACGGGACGTTATCAGCTGCGGCGGGCTGTAGATTTATCTAAGGATCAGTCGTACTTTTTGTACGATTTGACACAAGAAATGCTAGCTGGATCGATGTTTCCGTTGGGAGAACTGCACAAGACAGAAACTCGGCGCATCGCCGCAGAATTCGGCTTAAAAACCGCTGATAAGCCGGAAAGTATGGATTTGTGTTTGGTGGAATCCCACGGTTCCATGCAGACGTTTCTAGATAAGTACATTCCTCAGCAAACGGGTGAGATTGTTGACCAGTCTGGCAAAGTGTTGGGTCAACATACGGGTATCCATCACTACACAATTGGGCAACGGAAGGGAATTGGTGTTGCGGCGGCGGAACCGCTGTATGTAGTGGCGCTGGATGCAGTTCGGAATCGAGTGATTGTGGGCGATCGCGCTAGCACACACAAGCCTGAATGCACCGCCGCGCGGTTAAACTGGGTTTCAATTCCCGAACCCACCAGTCCCATCCGCGCCGAAGTGCAAGTCCGCTATCGCTCAAAGGCAGTCCCAGTCAGCGTAATTCCCCTGGAAGATTCGCGAATCAAGCTTGTCTTCGATGAACCCCAGTTCGGGATTACCCCTGGACAAGCTGCGGTTTTGTACGATGGGGACATTGTACTCGGCGGTGGCATTATCGAAAGGTTTGAGTAAACAGTAAACAAGCAACTTTTTTAGAGGCAAAAGTAAAAATTTTTGCCTCTTTTTAGTTGTCCTCATTTCTTGAGAAAACAGTATCAATATCCCGATAGCCACTAATCACCCGAACTACTTCAATACCGTTTTCAATTGGACGATAGAAAATCAGGTAGTTATCTATTGGAAAACTTCGCAGTGGAGGATTGAGGTCATCTCTTCGGCGACCCATGTTAGGGAAGTTAGCAATATTTTGAAATTTCTCCTCAATTTGGTCTAAAAAACCCTCTGCTGCACCAGGGTTTCTGGAAAAAAGGAAAGAGATAATGTTATCAATATCTTGTTTAGCTGGAGCAGTAAGAATGTAAAATTTACTCATTGGTCGCCGTTAGAGGAGCGTTGGCGAATTTTATCCCGGAGTTCTTGAATTGCTGTGGCTCCATCAACCACTTCCCCTCCTTCAGAAGCTTCAATACCAATAGTAATTTCCTTTTGAAGTTCAGCCAATCTAGCTTGATATACAATGTATCGGTCTTGTAGCGATCGCAGCCCCTCACAAACAACCTCACTAGCAGATGAGAATTTGCCGCTCTCAAGTAACTCGCTAACAAACTGCTCCAGTTCAGGTGTAACTGATACAGTGATGGAGCGATCTTGTTTTTGTCCAGTTAAAGTCATAGGTTCTATTTTTAGAATATATAAAAACAATAGCATAATAACTATTAGTATTTCTATTAATTTGTAGATAATGATTAGTCAACTTACCTCTGAGCAAGAAGCCCTGATTCCGGTTTATCGGCAGAAGTGGAGGCGAATCGCACTTTGCACTGAACCAATTGACCGTCAAAAAGCAACAGAAGCCATAAAAGCAGCTTACACATGGATTGGCGAAAAGCCGCCTGAGATTATTTTTTTTGATAGCCCAAAAACAGCTTTGATAGATACTTTGATAAGACTTAGGAAGGAACTGGGCAATGACTGGGATAACCGAGATTTGTGGATGGAATTGTATATTCCTGAAGACCCAGCAAGACAACTGGTGGACATACTTAGGGGCAAGCTCGAAACTCAACTGACCCGTCAATTAGAGAGCCAACTAAATAGCAACTTGAAAAGCAACCTGTTCTGGCAACTGTGGAACCGACGGGAGAGTCAACTGGAGATACAACTGGAGAGTCAACTGTAACTTGAACTGGAACTTGAATTTGAAGAAAATCACTACATTCGACACGATAACTTGTCTTGTAATAACGGTGTATATGATTTTTGTTTTTCCGCCTTAAATTGCGATTGCGATCAAAAAACATGGTATTTGTTTCAGTCTCTTGCTAAAGAGTGTGGCTGGATTTTCCCTTTTGAAAAGATTTGCTTGGTAAGCGATCGCCCTCGCGTCCTCTCCTTCGACAACCAACAACGCCTACACGCAGAAAGTCCCGCCATTCAATTTGCTGATGGATATAGTCTGTATTCCTATCACGGTGTAACCTTACCTGAAAAATATGGTCAAGTGCATCCGAACCAGTGGCACGCACAATGGCTTTTAGAAGAAAATAACGCTGAACTGAGGCGAGTATTAATTCAAGGAATTGGCTACGCCCGAATCTGCCAAGAATTACAAGCTGAAGAATTGGATACTTGGCAGGAATACACTCTATTAAGAATTGATAATGATGTGGATATCGAGCCAATTTATTTATTAAAAATGACTTGTCCCAGCACCGGATTCATTCACGCCTTGCGAGTGCCACCGGATATTAATTCAGCGCGTGAAGCTATTTGCTGGGTAAATTGGGGACTCGCTCCAGAGGAGTTTTTAGTGCAAACTTGAAGAACCTCTCCCTAACCCTCTCCTAAAAGGAGAGGGGACAAGAAAAATATTTGTAGCTGGAAGAAACTCCGGCTCCCCCTTCCCTACTAGGGAAGGGGGCTGGGGGGTTAGGTTTCTTATCTCTCGGTTCTATATATTGGTACGATAAATTTTTGCAGCTAACACATTTAAAATCGATATGAGTCTAGCACCTCACGGCGGTCAGCTAATTAATCGCATCGCTACACCAGAACAACGACAAGAATTTCTCGATAAAGCCGACTACTTGCCTAGAGTGCAACTCGACGAACGGGCGACATCGGATTTAGAACTGATTGCTATTGGTGGATTTAGCCCATTGACTGGCTTTATGGAACAAGCAGACTACGATCGCGTAGTTACTGAAATGCGGCTTGCCAATGGGCTACCGTGGGCAATTCCCGTCACGCTATCGGTGGATGAGTCGGTTGCGGCGAATCTAAGAGAAGGCACTTTGGTGCGCCTGGATGACCCGACAGGTAGATTTGTGGGGGTTATGGAACTCACACAAAAGTATCGCTACGACAAAACCCGCGAGGCGGTGAATGTTTATCGTACCGAGGATGAAAAGCACCCAGGCGTTAAGGTTGTCTACAAGCAAGGAGAAATAAATCTCGCGGGTTCAGTTTGGCTGTTGCAACGCGACTCTCATCCTTTCTTTCCTAAATACCAGATTGATCCTGCTCAATCTCGCGCCATGTTCAAAGAAAGGGGATGGAAAACGATTGTCGGCTTCCAGACGCGAAACCCCATCCATAGGGCGCATGAATATATCCAGAAGTGCGCTTTAGAAACCGTAGATGGCTTGTTCCTGCATCCCTTAGTGGGAGTCACCAAAGATGATGATATCTCGGCAGAGATTCGGATGCGCTGCTACGAGATTATGCTGGAATACTACTACCCCCAAGACCGGGTAATTTTGGCAATTAATCCATCTGCTATGCGCTACGCGGGACCAAGGGAAGCAATTTTCCATGCCCTGCTTCGCAAGAATTACGGCTGTACTCACTTCATCGTTGGGCGGGATCATGCAGGTGTCGGCGATTACTATGGAACTTACGATGCTCAGCATATTTTCGATGAGTTTGAGCTGGGTGAATTGGGCATCACGCCGATGAAGTTTGAACACGCCTTCTATTGCACGCGCACACAGACAATGGCGACGACAAAGACCAGTCCCAGCAGTCCAGCAGAACGTATTCATCTATCGGGGACGAAGGTGCGAGAAATGCTGCGTCGGGGTGAATTGCCACCACCAGAGTTTTCTCGCCCAGAAGTCGCGGCAGAATTGGTAAGGGCGATGCAGGTACCAGAGGAAGCAAGCAAATTTAAGATTGCCAGTTTCAAATTTGAAATTTAAGATTGGAGGCTACTTAAATTTGAAAATTTGCCATTCTTTCTATTTTCTAAACCCTAGCCCCTGATAGGCTGATCGAGTAATAGCTAATGGCTAATGGCTGATATGGGATTGAAGCGGCGGAGTTTTCTGCAACGGGCAGGGTTGGTGCTGGCAGCGCTGGGCGTGAGCGAAACGGTGCTATCTCTACTGGGAGATAAAAGCTTTGCGGTGCCTTTGCTGGATCGCTATTATCAGGCGCTGGCACAACCGAGTGGGCGGAAGTTGGCGCTACTTGTAGGAATTAATCAGTACCCCCGTGGGACACAGACGCGATCGCTCCCGTCTCTACAAGGTTGTGTTACAGATGTGGAACTGCAACGGGAACTTTTGATTCATCGCTTTGGTTTTCACCCTAGCGATATTTTGACGCTGACGGATAGCCAAGCCACGCGGCAGAATATTGAAACTGCTTTTCTGGAGCATCTCACAGGGCAGGCGGCGGCGGGGGATGTTGTCTTGTTCCACTTCAGCGGCTGCGGTAGCCGCGTCAGAATCAGGACTGAGGAGAAAGGACTGAGGACTGAGTTTGGTGCTGATGAATCCTTGCTCAGTCCTCAGTCCATCCTTCGGGAAGGCGAAAGCGTTGCGGCTGCAAAGCAGCTAGCGCCTACACTCTTCAACACTCAGAATAGTTTGGTGCCGGTGGATGGGGTGCTGCTGACGAAGGGGGCACCCGCGAATGATTTGTTGGAAGAGACACTGCTGTTGCTGTTGCGATCGCTTCCCACAGACCAAGTCACAACGGTACTGGATACCAGCTACACTGACGCCGATACTGTCCTCCAAGGCAACTTGCGGATTCGTTCTGCCCTACAATCGCTAGCAGAGCAAGCGAGCGACGAGGAACTCGCTTTTCAGGAACAACTCCTGCTGCGTCTCAAGTCTTCGCGAGAACAGCTCCATAAGCAGCACAAACCCGGTCAAATGCCTGGAATCGTTCTGGCAGCGGCTGGCCCCAGTCAACTGGCGACAGAAGCTCCTTGGGGCGGTTTCAGCGCTGGATTGTTCACCTATGCCCTGACTCAACATCTCTGGCAGGCGACTCCTCCCACTACACTTCAAGTCAGTTTCAGTCGAGTGGCTGGGGTAGTCGAGCAGCTGGTGGGAAAAGAACAACAACCCCAGTTGAGCGGTCAAAAAAGTAACCAGCCTTCCTTGCTACCCTATCAGCCTGAAATCAGCATCGGTGCAGATGGCGTCGTTACGGCGGTGGAAGACAGCGGCAAAACGGTACATTTGTGGCTGGCAGGATTACCTGCACCCGTTTTGGAATACTACGGAGCGAATTCTCTGCTGAGTGCTTCCCTACCGATGTCTGAAGCTCAGACTCCAGACAGCAACGCGACTGGTGAAGTTTCATCAGTTCCTGCTCAACTGCAACTACAAATTCGTTCTAAGGAGGGTCTGACCGCCAAGGCGCGACTTGTTGGCACCGCAGACACTTCCAACCTCCAAGTGGGGCAACTGGTTCAAGAATCCGTCCGGGTGTTACCAAAAAATATTGGCTTGACGATTGCCTTAGACGCCGGACTGGAGCGCATTGAACGGGTGGATGCCACCAGTGCTTTTGCCAGCGTTCGCTCTGTATCATCCGTGGTGACGGCAGGAGAGCAACCCGCCGATTATTTGTTTGGCAAGGTGCAGACGCCCAATTATTTAGGGAGATATGGGCTGTTTTCTCTCGGTCGGGACTTGATACCCAACACCGTTGGGGAATCGGGTGAGGCGGTGAAGGCGGCTGTGAATCGGTTAGTGCCCAAACTAAGGACGTTGCTGACAGCAAAGTTATTGCGTCTGACGGTCAATGAAGGGTCTTCCCGCTTGGGAGTCGGGGCAACGTTGGAGATGATTTATCCCGCCCAAAAGGTGTTTCTGAAACGCGAAACGCTGCGGCGGACGGGGGACGCAGTTGTTGATTCAAACCCCAGACGCGATGACTCGCGCCTCTACAACTCAAAAATTGCTTCCGAGGGAGGCATCCCCACCATTCCCATCGGTAGCCGCATCCAGTACCGAGTTCAAAATTACAGCGATCGCCCGATCTATTTGATGCTCATCGGCGTTGATAGCAGCGGCTCTGGCGTTGCTCTCTATCCGCTGCAATTTCCCGAAGTTAAGGACAGTCCGGACGCGAAACCAATGGTCAAAGATGTGGTCGTCGAGGCGGGTGCTACCCTCGTTGTGCCACAACCTTCTGCCTCTTTTGAATTGACGATTCACGGCCCTTCTGGGTTGGAAGAAACCCTTCTAATTTGCTCCTGGGCACCCTTTACCCAGATGGCAACTGTGGCATCGGTTCGCGGGTCTAAGGGAGAGGGAGTGGGCGAGTTGTTTAAGCCGCTGACTGTGGCGCAGGCGGTGCTGCAAGATTTGCATCAGGCGAGTACGTTAGCGAAGCGGCATGAAGTGGAGGGGGAAGCGATTGCTTCGGTTCCTGTCGAAACGATTGGTATCTCTTCTGACTCCTACGCTTTAGATGTGAAAAGCTGGGCAACGCTCAGCTTTATTTATCAGGTGGTTTAAAAGTTATTGCGCTACCTTTACATTTCAGATGTGCAGATTGGTTGGGACTGGTAATGGGGAATGAGAGTTATGAGTTCAGGACTTACGCAAAGCTTATACATACAGCGTTTTGTAGGGGCAATCCCCCTGTGGTTGTTCTCAGATGTGGTGATGTTGCGTAAGTCCTGAGTTGTAGAGATGCGATTTATTGCGTCTGAGTTTTGAGTGAGAAGAGCGTTCTTTAATTCAAAATTCAAAAACCTGTCCTTGAGCGAAGCCAAGGGACATAACTTAAAACTTTTTACCCATTACCAAACCTCTGCGACTAATATGCAATTTAAACGCACATCGGCTGATAGTTTTGGCACGGATTGGGAATACTAAGATTAAAGCTAACAGGATGAAAAATGAAAATTCCGAATCTGGTTGCGTTCGCCAAGCGTGCGCTTCCTGCACTTGCGCTTTCTTCCCTGCTACTATCTGCCGTTGCTACCACTGCCCAACCCCAGCCTAATTCACCTCCAACCCTGTCGAATCAAGAACGCGAGGAACTGGAACGACTGCGGCAAGATCAAGAAATACGCGATCGCGTCCAAGCTGAAGTTGACCGCGCCTTTAGCCGCACCACCACGCTGCTCAATACTTTGTTACTTGTTCTGACGCTGTTTCCGATTGCGATCGCTGTTAGTATTGTTCTACTTCGTCGCAGTATGATCGAGCAGATAATTTCAGATGCTCAAAAGGAATTAGCGCAGCTACAAGAAAAATTTACTAGGCAAATAGAAGAGACAGTCAATGCTAATTTAAAATTAGAACAATCTGCTTTGCCGCAAAAAATCAAGCCTTTTCCAACCGATAGTTTAAGTCAATTAAATACAATTTTAACCCAATCTCAGACTATATTAGAAGACCTGAAAGAACAGAAAGAAAGTGTACAACAAGAAATTGCCCAACTCAGGTACGCACAAGCTGTTAAAACTCCGACCGTTATACATAGAGAAATCGAAACCTCTAACTTTGAGCATTCTTATCAAAATTCCGAGCTGGTTTCTGATACTCAATCGGAGTCTGTAGCCCAAACAAACAATGCAGAGTCTGAGCAAAGGGTGACACAAACCGAATCTGCCAATCTAAATCTTGATTTGAACGCCAACGATTACTTAATTTTAGGAAATTCTTGCTTCTCTGAAGGTCGGTATTTAGAGGCAAATCAATCTTACAACTTAGCTGTTAAGATTGAACCAAACTTTTCGGAAGCTCGGTATAACAATGCTCGCTGCTATGCAATGCAATACCGCCTCAATCTAGCAGTAGGAAACCTACAATGGGCAATTGATATTGAGCCTAGGTATAAAGAAATCGCCAAAACCGATGAAGCTTTTAGCGCCATTCGAGGAGAAGAAATATTTAAAAAAATACTAGACGAATAGCTTCCTCGAAGCGCTATTTATAGGTTTGTTGATTAAGCATTAAATTTTATAAAAAGACACGCTGTTCCTCCAGGCGCGAGGGCTTTGAAGCGCCTTAATTATTTATCATTAATTATCATAAATAGAACCTTAAAGTACCAATACGGTTCGGTTAAAAATAATTGTAGGTTGGGTTGAGGAAGGAAACCCAACAAATGCTTATATTTTGTTGGGTTTCCTTCTTTAACCATTCCCTACGCGAACTTTGGTGTTTTTCACTTTATTCGTCTCTACGGTGTCTTGGCGTGACTACAAATACTTCTTCAACAGCAACCCCATTTTCTCCTTCGTTGCTGCTGGAACGTTATCCAGTCGCGTGAGAATTGCATATTTTAAAGCTGAATGAGCATCAGATGGCGGTGGATTTTCGCTCAATCTTCGCACCGTTTCTTGAATTACCTTTTGGGCATTCACTGCATTACGTTGTAGATTAGCAATCACCATTTCTACCGTCACGCTATCGTGATCTGAGTGCCAACAATCGTAATCTGTCACTAACGCTAACGTTGCATAAGCAATTTCTGCTTCTCTGGCTAACTTCGCCTCTGGTAAATTAGTCATGCCAATGATTGTGGCACCCCAACTGCGGTAAAGATTTGATTCAGCTTTCGTAGAAAATGCTGGCCCTTCCATACAAATATAAGTGCCACCGCGATGGAGAGTGACATCGGGTAAGTTTAAAGATGCGATCGCATCTGCCACAACTCCAGCCAATTTATTACACACGGGATCGGCAAATGCAATATGAGCCACAATCCCTTCCCCAAAAAAGGTAGAAACTCGATTCTTGGTGCGGTCAATAAATTGATCCGGCACTACCATATCTAAAGGTTTCGCTTCTTCCTTGAGAGAACCCACCGCAGACGCAGAGATCAGATACTCGACGCCTAGCTGCTTCATGGCATAGATATTCGCTCGAAACGGCAATTCAGAAGGCAACAGCGTGTGATTGCGACCGTGACGTGCCAGGAAAGCCACCCGCGTTCCTTCCAAAGTTCCCAATATCAAGGCATCAGAAGGGAAGCCAAAAGGCGTGGAGATTTGCACCTCTTCCACATCTTTGAGCGCCTCCATCTTGTAGAGACCGCTGCCACCGATAATCCCAATCCGAGCCTGAGTCATTTTTTTGCCTTCTTGCTACAACGCCAAGTTATTTTACGGGAAATTAGGGAGTGTTTTAATAGCCGACCTGATTTGTCAATGATGAGAATCACTAAAATATAAAGAAATTGTTACATTTTCTCTATGATGGCGATCGCTTAGGTTTGTAAAGAAATATTGCAACATCTGTCATATCCCCAGAATCTCCTTGAGCGGGATTCGCAGCATTATTGCATAAAGTTGCTAAAGAACGATGCCAGCTTCAGCTAGTTTACCCGCAGTCTCAGTCAAACAAATCGTTGAGCGAATCTTTGTCTTTCGCCAAATTACTCGTACCGATCAACGTCTATTGATGTCAACATTCCTATCGCAGGAAGCCCTGAGTGAAGCAGAACACCTGCTAATTAATCGGGTGTTTGATGCACTGAAACAGGAATTGTTGAGAGTAGTGGATTAATTAAGAACGCTTCAGCATTTTAAAAGTTTAAATAAATATCACAAAATCTCTTAGTTGAAATCTAGTCGGTTAAAGTAAGACTAAATTTACATCAGTGCAGACGCACTTATCAATAAACATGAGCAATTCGAGAAACTCTCTCACAGCGATCGCACTGCTATGTTTCTATACCACTAGCTTGCAGCTAATCGCCCAGACAAATGCGAATGCAGCCACGCCAACTTTACAGGCTCAATCGAGGCTTGCACAAAACACGAATATCTGTTCATTTATTAATGGGAATAATGTCAATATCAGAAAAATTCCCAGCACTAAATCGCAAGCGATCGCTAAACTCAATAGAGGCGATATTGTTCGGGCGGTGCGAAGACAAGGTAACTGGGTTCAAATCTCTGGAAGAGTAACATCACAACCTGGAGTGACTCCGGAGGTGGTTAAACCTCTGAAGGGTTGGGTACTCAATACTTATATCAATGGATGCTCAGAAGATCAATTTGATAGATGGCGGAAATAGGGAAGCCGCTCGTTTTAAATATTATTTGACTTCCCCAATTATCCGTAGAATGCTAATCGCTAATTAGCGCCATCTAGTCCCAACGGGGAATATCGGCATCTTCCCCACCAATACCGATTCCGGTGTTAAATATTTCGGCATCAGTAATGTTAAGCTCATTCATTGATGCCCCATACACGTTAGCGTCATAAATCTTAGCGCGAGTCAAGTTTACTTCGTTAAGATTTGCTTGCTGAAAATTGGTATTCGTTACAAAAGCTGACGTTAAATTAGCTGCTGTTAAGTTTGCATTCGTCAAGTCAGCGCCTTCGAGGTTCGCATTCGTCAGGTTAGCTCCTTGCAAATTGGCTTCTCTCAAGTCAGCACCAATCAAATGTGCGCCACTGAGATCGGCTCCTGATAAATCGCACCGAACACATTCCCCCGTTGACAATAGCTGTTTTAGGTGAAGGGGATTCTCCGCTTTCACTGGGCTGGTTAAAAATAATGGAGCGAGTAAGGTTAGAGTCGCTAATAGTTTGATCATAATACTCCCCCTTTATTAAAAAGGTTGTTTCGTTTTCTTCCTCACACCTTTATTATCTCACTAAGATTCTGTGGTAGACATTGATTGATGCCACAGGTAAGTTGTGATAGAAAACATACGATTTAATCACTCGTTAGCAGGATTACGGTAGTGCTTAATTGAGATAAAATATAACGAAGTGCTACCGCTGTTGCATTTTCAACGTGGGTTGAGCGTACCGGGTGCAAAGCGCGATCGCATCAATCAGCCTTTAATCTATATTTTGGTATAGGGACAACCTCAATCCTCTCCTCCCAACAGCCAAAACCCGCTATAAGTCATCCCCGACTCATCCGGTTGCACCAGCAAAAAGTGCAATCCCCGACTCTGCTGCTGGCGCTGTTGATAAGCTTGAGCTGCTGCCCTAACTTCTTTATCCTCAAAAGTAGCAACAATCCAGCGGTCAACCAATCCAGCTTCTAATACCAACCCATCGGGGGCACCCGCAATATAATTGAGAGACACGGGACGCGCTTCTTGTAGCCAACGCGCCAAACGCATCGATTGCCGCCCACCGTAAATTACCACACCGGGAACTGGAATTGTTGACGCTAACCCCAGATTAATCGGCAAGAGAAATTCTGGCATCTCCAGAATCGGAATCGGGCGTTCTGCAAAAGCTGCTACTAAATCTCCCGCAGGAAGTTTAGCAAATCGCCATTGTTCCCCCCAAAGGTTTTCTGGTAACGGTACTGGCGGCGGTTTGTCCAGAGGCGAGAAAGGTTCACCAGTGTAAGTGTAATTATCTAAACTGGGGTATTGTTTTAAGCGCTCTTGTAAATATTCTTTCAAAGCATGAGTGCGTCGCGTCGGTTCCACTACAATACCCAGTTGTTTCCCAGCAGCTTCAAGCAAACTCAACGACTGGGGACGAAAAACTTGGATGAGATTCGGCAGATTTCCACCCGCTGCTTGCTGTAACTGAGAAATCAGCCAAATAGCATTCGCTTCAGATTGAGGACAAAAGGCGTCATAACTAAAACTGCGTGTGGCATCGCAAATCAACAACTCCCACAACACCTGCCCTTTTTCATCTTTCAAAGGACGCCGATAAAAATCAGCTTGCCAAATACGCATCTCGTTCCAGCTTTAAAGATAAGGTGAACCACAAAAGCACAAAGGCACAAAGAACACTTCGTCAGGACTTACGCAAAGCTTATACATATAGCGTTCTTGTCGGTTCAATCCCTCTGTGGTTGCCCTCAGATGTCGCGCAAGTTGCGTAAGTCCTGTTCGTGTTTCCCTTAGTGTCTTCGTGCCTTCGTGGTTCATTTTATTCCTTTCACCGCACCCCTACGCCAGCGCACTTGCCAGAATCGGTTCGGTACCTACCGAAGTTCCCGGCGCGTACACCTGAGTCACGTAGTCTGCAATCATCCGGTCAGTGTTGAATAGCGGCGAATTTGTCTTAATCGACGCCTTCATCATCTGAATCCAGCGATGAGGAATTCCATTCTCATCTTGGTCATAGTAGAGAGGAACGATTTCCTCTTCTAGTAGCTGGTAGAGAGATTCCGAATCAATCCGGTCTTGCAACTCCTGGTCGCTGGTGTGGGCATCTTCACCGATTGCCCAGCCATTGCTTCCCTTGCCATCTTGCCCTTCTTGATAGCCTTCGCACCACCAGCCATCGAGGACACTGCAATTAATGCCGCCGTTGAAGCAGACTTTTTGCCCACTTGTACCGGAGGCTTCTAGAGGGCGACGCGGGTTGTTCAGCCAGACATCAACACCTTGCACCAAATGTTGACCCGTGTAGATGTCGTAATCTTCAACTAAGGCAACTCGGTTGAGAATATCGGGGTGCTTGCACCACTCCATCAACCGCTGGATAATCCGCTTGCCTTCTTCGTCGTGGGGGTGCGCTTTACCGGCAAAGACAATTTGCACGGGTCGTTGGGAATTCCCAAATATCCTCAAGGCGCGTTCGGCTTCCCGCAGCAGCAAGTCACCCCGCTTGTAAGGGCTGAAGCGTCGCGCAAATCCAATCGTCAGCACGTTGGGGTCTAGCAGCTGGTCGGCGGCATCAATGCGGAATTGCTCTTCACCGCGACTAATCCTTGCCAATTTCACCTTAGAACGGGTATGAGCAATCAGACACTCTTTGAGAACTTGGTGCCGCCACCAGATTTCCTCATCGGGAATTCCGTCCACCTTTGCCCACATCTGTTTGTCAGCCATGCGGGTTGACCAATCTTCACCCAAGTATTGGGAATACAGGTCGCCCATTAGGGGTGCTGTCCAGGTACGCGCATGGACGCCATTGGTAATGTGACCAATGGGCACTTTCTCTTCGCTACGGTCGGGATAGAGAATGTTCCACATCTTGCGGGAAACCTGACCGTGCAGTTCGCTGACGCCGTTGGCAGTGCGACACATCCGCAAAGCTAAGACGGTCATGCCGAAGGGTTCCCAAGGGTCGCCCAGTCGGCGTGCCCCCAAGGCGAGGAATTGTTCGCGCGACAGACCCAATGTAGGCCAGTAGTGGGCGAAGTAGGAGTCCATCAGGTCTGAGGAGAAGACATCGTGACCTGCGGGAACGGGAGTGTGGGTGGTGAAGACACAAGCGTCGCGCACCGCTGCCTCAATGTCATAGAAAGACTTGCCGGTACGCTGAATTTCTTGTCGCGCAATCTCCAGAGTGCAGAACGCCGCGTGACCTTCATTTAGATGACACACCGACGGAGCAATCCCCAGTGCTTCCAGCGCCCGAACGCCGCCAATCCCCAGCACGACTTCCTGGGCGATGCGCGTTTCTTGGTTGCCGCCGTACAGGTGCCCTGTCAGCCAGCGGTCAATGGGATCGTTGTCGTGTCGGTCGGTATCTAGCAGGTAAAGATTGACACGACCGACTCGCGCCAGCCAAATTTGGGCTTTGACAATCCGTTGCCGAATTTCCATCTCAATGGTGATGGGTTCCCCAAGAGGATTTTTGAGCAACTCCAGGGGCATCTGGTCAAAGGGATTGTTAACGTAGTTTTCTTCTTGCCAACCGCCCCGATTCAAGCGTTGACGGAAATAACCTTGGCGATAACAAAGCCCTACAGCGACCATCGGTACGCCTAAATCGGAGGCGGATTTGAGGTGATCTCCGGCTAAAATTCCCAAACCGCCGGAGTAAATAGGTAGGGATTCGTGGATGCCAAATTCCGCACAAAAATAGGCGACAGGTCGCTGTGGGGAAATTTGCGGCGCGACGCGAGACGCCCAAGAATTTTTTTCGTTCATGTACTTGTCAAATTGCTCAACAAGTGCATTTACCCGTTTGATGTAAGCTGGGTCTTGAGCGAGCTGGGTGAGTCGCACAAAAGAAGCTGATTCCAGGATGGCGACAGCGTTGTGTCCGCAGCGGTGCCATTCATCGGGATTAATGTTCTGAAATAGAGAAGTGCGATCGCTCGTCCAACTCCACCAATAGTTATATGCCAGGTCTGCCAATCGCTTGAGAGGAAACGGTAGCTTCGCACGCAGCGTTTCAATTGTTGTCATAAATTCCGTTGCACTACACTTGACAGGCTTGCTCTTCACATTCGTCTGGATAGGGAGGGTGTTATCTTCGTACTGGTTGTTTGGCTTTTAGCTCAAAAAAGCATCGCTAAGAGCCTGAAAACATCCTGCTATCCAGCCCGATTTATAGCTTTACAGGATTTCCTAGATAAACTGTGTTTTTTTACACTCTTTACATTTTCCCCCTAAAAATTTGTCAAGTAATTTAAGAAAGATTATGGTTTTGTTAAGTTTTGTCAGATAATGCCCAAACCGTGCGTAATCTAAACAGCCGGTTCCGCGATCTCAACCCCAGACTGGCTGTACTTGTGCCAATTAGTCATGAAAATTACAGTTAAATTGGTTAGAGTACCAACGATTCACTAAATTAACTAAAGGGGAAAAAGCCTCAACTGACTAGGCAGATCCCCGGTTGTTAAACTCTCAATTTTCAAAGTTGCTTTAGCTTATGAATCCTGCCCTGACTCAATTTGGCGATTGTATGTCCCACCTAACCGGGGTGCGGGCAATTATGAAGGATATTAAGGAAACCCTGCAAGCAGGTATTGGACAGGAATATATTAATTTAAGTCCTGGGAATCCAGTGATTTTGCCAGAAGTAGAGCAGTTGTGGCGGAATTACACTGAAGAATTGCTCGCTAGCTCAAATTACGGTAATGTGGTTTGTCGCTATGGTGATTCTCAGGGCTATGAGCCGTTAATCGAAGCGGTAGAAAAGGATTTCAATCGCCGCTACGGGCTAAATCTGACTCATCGCAATATTTTGATTACCCCCGGCAGTCAAACGCTTTATTTCTTTGCTGCGAATGCCTTTGGGGGGTACACCGCAGGCGGTCAATTAAAGCAAATTATCCTGCCCCTGAGTCCAGATTACACGGGTTATGGGGGTCTGACCTTAACTCCAGAGGCATTATTCGCCTATAAGCCAGCTTTAGACATTGATGCCGCTGCCCACAGGTTCAAATATCGTCCGGACTTCAGCAAACTGAAGATTACAGAAGATACGGGTTGCGTGTTATTTTCGCGTCCTTGTAACCCAACCGGCAACGTCCTCACGGATGACGAGGTGAAAAAAATTGCCGATTTGGCTGCGCCTTATGATGTGCCAGTCTTGATCGATTCAGCGTATGCACCTCCGTTTCCGGCGTTAAATTTTACCGAGATGACGCCGGTGTTTGGAGAGAACATCCTGCACTGCATGAGCTTATCGAAAGCGGGGCTACCCGGAGAACGGATTGGGATTGCAATTGGGGATGAAAAGTGGATTCATGTGCTGGAGTGTTTCCAGACGAATATGTGTATCCATTCATCTCGGTATGGACAAGCGATCGCTGCCCGTGCGATTGAATCGGGAACGCTTGCAGAAATCGCTACCACCGTGATTCGCCCCTACTACCAGAAAAAGTTTGATGTTGTGGAAAGCAGCATCGAACAGGCAATGCCCAAAGATTTGCCTTGGTTCCTCCATCGCGGCGAAGGAGCAATCTTTGCGTGGCTGTGGTTCCAAGATTTACCCATTACAGACTGGGAACTGTACCAGCAGTTAAAGCAAGTCGGTGTCATTGTAGTGCCAGGTAGCTCTTTCTTCCCCGGATTGCGCGAAGAATGGTCGCACAAGCAACAATGTATCCGGATTAGCCTCACTGCCACAGACCAGGAGATTGAAATCGGGATACAGCGCTTAGCGAAGGTGGTCGAGCTGGTTTATCAAAAAGCGATCGCTTATTAGAGTTGAGTTATGAATGATGAGTAACGCAGAAATTAACTCAGAACTCCAACAAGAGTGGTTAGAAATTGGCACAATTGTTGCCGCTCAAGGAATGAAAGGGGAGTTGCGGGTGTATCCTGACTCCCAATTCCCAGAACGCTTTGAGAAACCGGGAGAGCGTTGGATGTTGCGACCAGGCGAGACAGAACCGCAGCCAGTGAAATTGGTGAAAGGGCGGTATATAAATGGTAAAAATCTATACGTTGTGCAGCTTGCCGAAGTGGAAGATCGGGATCGGGCGGAGGCGCTGGCTGGAACCAAGTTAATGGTGAAAGCTTCCGATCGCCCTATCTTGGCAGAAGATGAATACCATGTTCTAGACTTGATTGGCTTGGAAGTTTTCCTTCAAGAATCGGGAGAAAACTTGGGCGTGGTGGTGAATGTAATTCCGGCTGGCAACGATTTATTAGAAGTGCAGTTGCACCAGCAACCAGCATCAGTTCCCGCAACAGATGAGCCGGAACCACCCCAGAAAGGGGAAGTAAATCGAACCAGTAAAAAACGGAAATTTCGACCCAAGCCGTCGAAGCCGTCTACAATTTTGATTCCTTTTGTCAAAGCGATCGCGCCCGTGGTAGACCTGGAGAATCGGCGAATTGAAATTACGCCGCCGCCTGGATTGCTAGAAATAAATCAGGAAGCTTGAATTTTTTCAGAATCCCAGCGCGATCGCCACCAAGTATCTATTTCGCAAAATAACCATGCCGTCCTTTAGGGGACGACATGGCTACGTTAACGATTCTTTGTTAATTGCTCAAGAATGCTGAAGTAATTACCAAAGCGCTCGCACAGGCGCTGCCTCAGTCGTCTGCGGTTCGGTTTGAGTCATTGTATCTGGAGTGGTTGTTGTCTCTCCAGTGGTTGTTGTCGGAGCAGGAGACGGTGTTGTCTGCACCGTTCTTCGCTGAATCGTCGTCTCTTCCACCCGACGGGTTCTATTGAGGCGAGTGGTATCTGTCGCATCGACTTCAACCATACTCACATTGCTAGCCATATTCTGGTCATCCAATGTGGCGCTAATCTCCATTCCCGGCATGAGGTTCAACCGGGTTAGATCCTCTGGTGTGAGCATCATATCTGTGGTTGTACCGTCTGGCAGTGTCAGCGTGACCATATTGCCTTTAATGCTTTTGACGGTACCTCTAACTACTTGATTGGTGTTAGTTGGGTTGGGAGTGGTTGTGTCGGTGTTTGTTTGGCTGATGAGCTGCCTTGATTCACCTTCATCTGCGGGGCGAGCGATCGCTGGCAACACTGATACTGCCGAGAGTAACAGTGTTAGCATCGTACCTGTCAATACTTTGGTTTTTTGCAAACGCATTACACTCTCACTTTGAAAATATTTGGGTAATAAACTTGACTATTGGCAACAGTTGTAGTTAACAACGGATGAAAATACCTAGATTACTGCCCAAATGCTATCCATCTCTACTGAAGATTCAATCTACCGGAATATATAAGTCATGAGGAGTAGAGCTGGGAATAATATCAGGACTTACGCAAAGCTTATACATATAGCGTTCTTGTCGGTTCAATCCCCCTGTGGTTGCCCTCAGATGTGGTGATGTTGCGTAAGTCCTAAATATCTTACTTTGTGAGACTTGACAATACTGAGAAAATCCCATTTCAAACAAGTCAGCCAGCGAGAGTGCGATTTACAGTTTTGATCTCAGATAATAATTCGATAAGAGTCGTTGACCACGGAAAAAAGAGGACAGGAATGCTCGGAGGTAAATTACCATCTGGAAGCTTCAAGCTGCTGTGCTTCAGTGCAGCCATTCTATTGCTGGGCGTTCGGCAGCCAGCGGTTGCCTCAGTTCCAACAGAAGCTGTAGCAACTACCAGAGAGGCAACAACGATTGAATTGCCTTCGGAACCACAATTGCCTCCTTTGGGGGCACCTTCTCTCTATCTGCCTTTGGAGAAACTCTCCCCAGCGAGTACCACGCCCGATACTCGTTTGGTGATTAAATTAAGCGATCGCCGCGTCTATGTCTATCGAGACAATCAGGTGAAAGCAAGTTATCCCATCGCAGTTGGTAAAAAGGGTTGGGAGACGCCTACAGGCACGTTTAAGGTGATGCAAATGCTACGCAATCCAGCTTGGCAGCATCCCTGGAATGGAAAGGTCATCCCTCCAGGCGCAGATAATCCTTTAGGAGCCAGGTGGATCGCTTTTTGGACGGACGGACGCAATTTTATCGGGTTTCATGGCACCCCCCAGGAAAAACTGGTGGGACAGGCAGTTTCCCACGGCTGCGTCCGAATGCGTAATCAGGATATCTTGGCTTTGTATGCACAGGTAAACATCGGAACACCTGTAAAAGTAGAGCCTTAGAGTCTTTAAAATTGCCAAATTAAAAATTAAAAAGCCGCTTTCTTTTTAATTAAACCAAGGGCAACAAAATCTCAAATTCGGTGCCAATGCCTGGTTTGGCTTTTCCGCTGGAATTGCTAGGAGTAGTATACCCCTGGGGAGATCCACCCTCAGGGAATACGCTGCGCGATCGCATTCTTAATTTTCCCCCGTGTTTCGCCGTCACAATCTGATAACTCACTGATAAACTCGTTTCTTTAGCAGAGCGTTTCTCTACAGAAAAAGACTCAAGAATTTGCTGCTGTACTTCTGGAGACATCCCAGGGCCATTATCGGCAATGCGAATCGAAACCCAACGCGAATCAGAAATTCCTGTCTGGCTTGCCTTGTGCGAACAAACCTCCGTAGTGATTTCGATCCGAGGCTTCTCTTGCGTATTGGGTGGCAATGTTCCTCGGAAATCTTGAGTAAACTGCTGAACCACTGCTTGATTAATCAATGCATCAATCGCATTCGTGAGGATATTTATGAAAACCTGGTTCAATTGACCCGCGTAGCATTGTACCGGCGGCAAATGACCATAATTTCTAATAATTTCAATCTCGCTGTTTATCCGACTTTTTAAAAGTAAAAGAATACTATCTAAACAAGCGTGTAAATCCGCAGGCTTAGGATAAACATCATCAATATGGCAGAAGTTTTGCAGACTCATCACTAGCTTTTTCAATCGTTCAGCTCCGGAGCGGATGCTGGCAATCGAGCGGGGCAAGTCTTGTTGTACAAAATCAAATTCTATCTCTTCTTTCAGAGCAGCAATTTCTTCAGGAATCTGCGGCAGATGTGTCTCATAAGCAGACAGCAATTCTATCAAGTTCTCAGTATAAGCTGAGACATAGGTTAAGTTCCCCCAAATAAAGCCAACCGGGTCTAAAATTTCGTGAGCAACTCCGTCCACTAAGCGCCCTAAGCTTGCCATTTTCTCGCTTTGAATCATCTGAGCTTGGGTGCGTTCATATCGCACCTGAGCTTCGATTCCCCGGATTTGCCAGGAAACAACATTCAAGTCCTGAACATCTAACAGCCGATAGTCAGATTCTCCCACTTGCACCACGACGGGTTCTCCCAAAAATTCAGGCGATCGCCGCAGCGCCTGCTGGGTTGCCGTCAAAATCGGCGTACTATCGGGAAGGATTAAAACCTCAGAGTGAGCGTACTTGTAGAGTACGTGCAGCGGTTTGTGCAAAAATAGTTCTAGTCGATGAGGACGGATCAGGTACTCCAAAAGCCGCCGCCGCGAAATCATCCCGGCAAACTGACTCTGTTCAAGCAAGATGGCTCCTGGCAGTAGGGGATTCTTCTCAAAAATCCGGGCAACATCCACACCCAGGCAGCTGGTTTTCACCAAAAAGGTGTACAGGGGCAGTTCCCCAAGAGTTGAGTCTATAGAGAGATCGCGATCGCTCCCTTGGGATAAGGACGGAAGTGATATAAATCCGTTTGGTACCGACACACAACGCCCACAAATGCAGCAGTGAAGCTGGAATCAGCTATGTCCATAGACTACCATTTTCAGCAGTTCTCCACCCGTCCTTGAAGTTAAGTTCTGCTGCTATTTTCCGAAAAAATTGTTGACGAGCGCTTTAAACGAGCGGCAATCGGATCTCGAATTCTGTGCCCATCCTTGGTTGTGAATCTTCTATCCCCCTTGTTGGATTGGCTAGCAACGGAGCCGCTGCTGGTGCCTCGCGTCCGCTAGCCCCAACACAGAGCCTTTCTTGTGGCGGATACGAATCTGCTATTCCTACTCCTACGGGGGAAGCTACAGGTACCGGCAACGCTTCAACTACGGAGCCACTATGGGGGGAGGTGCTAGGAGCAGCATATGCTAAGGAAGAGCAGCCCAGAGGGCACACACTGCGCGATCGCACCGATAAATGACCCCCGTGCTTCTCGGTAACAATTTGATAACTAATTGCCAATCCCAACCCCGTTCCCTTGCCCATCGGCTTTGTAGTAAAGAACGTCTCAAAAATTCGCTCCTGAATTTCTGGTGGAATTCCCGGCCCATTATCCGCAATCCGAATTGCCACCCATTCAGAATCTTGGATTTCTAAAACTTCCGTCGTAATCTCTATTTGGGGTTGCCAATCCGACCCATCAGCTACTTGATCCTTGAGCGCATCAATCGCATTACTAATGATATTCATAAATACCTGACTCAGTTGACCTGAGTAGCAATTTACCTCTGGTAAATCGCCATAATTCTTAATGACTTTAATCCCCTGTTTGATGGGATTATTTAAAATTAACAAGGTACTTTCAATACATTCGTGCAAGTCAACGGGCTGCCGCCGTGCCTCATCCACATGAGAAAAATTTCGCAGACTGCCAACGATTTTTGTTAATCGCTCTGCACTCAGCTTCATACTCTCTATCAACTTAGGCAAATCTTCTAGAAGAAAATCAAGTTCAATTTCTTCTTTCAGTTCCTCAATTTTACTTGAAGGTTCGGTTTCTTTTTCATAAGCTGCCAATAAATCTATTAAATTTTTGTAATAAGTTTCCACAAAGCCGAAATTTCCATTAATGCAGTTAATGGGATTTCTAATCTCATGGGCAACCTCAGCAACCGTCCGTCCCAAACTCGCCATTTTTTCTGTTTGCAACATCTGAGCTTTGGTTTGCTCATTGAGCAACTGGGTTGTCAGTTCATGAATTTTTGACTGTGCCACCAGTAATTGATGTACATCCAGTAATCGGTAAATTCCCGGCGCTAACTCTACCACAATCGGTTCATAGAGTAACTCAGGAGGTCGTTGCAAAGACTGCTTTGCTGCCGCTACAATTAACGTATCGCCAGAAAGTTTCAAAACATGGGTACTGGCGAATTGATATAAAGATTTTAAGGGTCGCTTTAAAAATAATTCCAGTCCATAAGGACGGCTCATTTGTTCTAAAAATCGCCGCCGCGAAATCATTCCCGCAAACTGACTTTCTATCGTTAAAATGACTCCTGGTAGCAGCGCATTTGCTTCAAATTCTTTATTGGCTTCCTGGCCCAGATTAGAGGCTTCTATCTGAAAATCATATAGGGGAAGCTCTTGAAGCGTTGACTCCAAATTGAGGTTATTTATCTGGGACAGAGGGAGAACTGATAATTCCGACGGGGATTCTTGCCAAGTCACCATAAATTACCTCAATCAGTTCTTATTCGCTGTATAGGAAAATGCAAAATTTACTTTATCCCCACATTTTACTGATTATAAGTTATAAATTTTACAGCCATAATCTTTATTGATTTTTAAATTTAATTTGAAGATCAGATTAACTTTTGGTTAATTAAATTCTGCTTAAGATGGTTTTTAAATCCTAAAAAGCTAGAAAATTTTATAATTTTTAGTAAAATAGAACATTTGTATATATTTTAAATCAAATATTTTTTTATTCAAGAAGTTGCAGATGGCTCAAAAACGGATGAGCGATCGCGCGGTATGCAAAGCAGATGACCTTGAGCTTGATCTCGCCCTGTGTGTTTTGCCCGATACAGCTTTTCGTCCGCCGCCGCAATCAGCATTGCCGGTGAAAAAGTTGAGCTAGGAAAGATCGTGGCAACTCCTAAACTTAGGGTGATGTACTCGCTTACTTCTGAGCAAACATGGGCAATCTTCAAGGCTTTCACACTCAGTCTGATACGTTCTGCGACCTGAAGGGCATCCTCAAGCGACGTGTGCGGCAAAATCACGGCAAATTCTTCACCCCCATAGCGTGCCACTAAATCTTCCGGACACTTCACCGCTTGCTGAATGGCACCTGCTACCTGTCGCAAAGTATCATCACCCGCTTGATGACCGTAGGTATCGTTGTACTTTTTGAAGAAATCAACATCGCACAAGATCAGCGATAACGCTGAATTACTAGCTTGCATCTGTTGCCAACAGGAATCGAGATAGCCATCAAAACGGTGTCGGTTAGCAACCCCAGTCAAACCATCAGAAGTGGCAAGGCGCAGCAATTGTTGGTTTGCTGCTTCCAGATGAGTATAAAGTTGAGTGAGCAGTTCAGTTGCCAATTCGTGAATTTGCGATTGAGCGATCAGTAATTGATGTACATCTAATAACCGATAAACTTGCGGCGCGACCTCCACCACAATCGGTTCATAAAGTAACTCAGCCGCTCGTTGCAAAGATCGACACGCCGCCGCCACAATTAACGTATCGCCACTCAGAATCAAAGTTTCCGTTTCGGCAGAGCGATATAAACACTCAATGGGACGCTTGGAAAATAGTTCCAATCCGTAGGGACGGCTCATGTATTCCAAAAATCGCCGCCGCGAAATCATCCCAGCTAATTGACCCTGCTTCATCAAAATGACGCCTGGGAGTAGCGGATTGGCTTTCAAAGTTTGAGTCACTTCCCAGCCAACTTGATGATATTCAATCTGACAATCGTGAAGCGATAGCGATCGCAGCGTGGACTCCAAACACAGATTTTGCTGGCTTCGATTGGATGACAAAGGAAGTGATAAAAATGCGTTTAGCACAGGGTACCCCGCTGCATGAAAACGCAGCAATGGAAGCTTGAGTATACTTCAAGCATAGGATAGCATTTTTACCAGAGATGGTTTGTGTTACAGACTACAAAGTTTCGGTAAACTCCGTAAATTTACGGTAAAGCAACGGGTAGATTGGGGATAAAGTGAGCAACTTTTGGTAACAGGTTTCGTCCACTAGCACATTCATCAACCCTAGTGATGAGTAGTAATAACCGTTAAAATGGCTTGGCAACCTCATAAAGCTAAAAAAGGCTTCTCACGATCCAAAGCATGAATCAACTGCACAACGCTTTCACCTTGTTTTTGAGTTTGCTGGTAGAGGCAATGCCTTTCTTACTGCTGGGGGTTTTGCTCTCCGGTTTGCTGCTGTTGTGGATCGATGAGCGCCAGCTGATTGCTGTCATGCCGAAAAACCCCATTTTGGGGGCATTTGTGGGCAGTTGTGCGGGCTTTTTGTTTCCGGTGTGTGAGTGCGGCAACGTGCCCGTGGCGCGGCGGTTGCTGATGCAGGGAGTGCCTGCGCCTGTGGCAGTGGGGTTTTTGCTAGCGGCACCGACGATTAATCCGATCGTGATCTGGTCAACCTGGGTGGCGTTTCGAGATCAGCCGGAAATTGTAGTGTTGCGGGTGGTATTTTCTCTATCGATCGCGACGATTATTGCCTCAGTTTTCAGCGTTCAGTCCAATCTGAAGCCGATACTGCAACCCGCGATCGCTTGCGCCTTACCTCAGATGAAAACTCAAACGGCAGAAGACGAAACTCCCACTTTATTAAAATCCGGCACGTTTTGGCTGGGACAACCGCAACCGGCAATGAGCGCCGTTGGCATCACAGGCGGCGGGATAATGGGTCAATCGATTACGTCAAAACCCCTGTCTTTCAAGCTGCGGATGTTACTTGAGAATACAGTGCAAGAGCTGCGGGAATTGGGAGGCGTGTTAATTTTGGGAAGCGCGATCGCAGCGGCGATTCAGGTACTCGTTCCCCGCGAACTGATCCTCAGCTTGGGTCAGGGGCCAATCGCCTCCATCCTTGCCATGATGGTACTAGCGGCTTTAGTGTCAATTTGTTCAACAGTCGATTCTTTTTTTGCCCTTTCCTTTGCCACAACATTTACCAGCGGCTCCTTGTTAGCCTTTCTGGTATTTGGCCCCATGATTGACCTCAAAGGCATCGGTTTGATGTTATCCATTTTCAAACCCAGAGCCGTGTTTTACCTGTTTGGTCTGGCAGCTCAGATGACTTTTATAATGACTCTCTTGTATACGTACTTTTTCTAAGATTATGGGTGAGTTGCTAATGGAACAAAGGTTTTTGAACAATTAGCAATTAACCAGTCTTCAATTAGCCATTAGCACGCTTACCAATGACCAATCAACCAAAAATTATTTCTCAAAAATTTATAATTCCCGGTTTGGATATCTTGGCACTAACTGCTTGGGGAACCTTGCTACTGAAATATTGGTTCACGGGTCAGTTATACCTGCTGATTCACCGAGATTACTTTAAATATGTAGTTGTCACTGCCATCTGCTTGTTAATTATGGCGGCGTTGAGCGCCTTGCAACTGATTGGGAAAGTGTTGAATCACCGGAAGGAAAATCGGTCGGTGGCAGTTCTTCAGCACATTACCCTATTTCCTCCCGGTTGGAGCAGTGTATTGTTGCTGTTGACGGCAATCGTCGGTTTACTGGTTGCCCCCCGCGCATTTACCTCAACCACAGCACTCGATCGCGGGATTGCGGACTCTTTGAGCTTGACACGAGCGCAACCCCAATCATTTCGCTCTTCAACAAGACCAGAAGAGCGATCGCTCATCGACTGGGTGCGGACGCTCAACTTCAACTCAGAACCCGACACCTACACGGGTCAGAAAGTTAAAGTGAGGGGATTTGTCGTCCATCCACCGAAACTCTCCGAGCAATATCTGTTAATTTCGCAATTTGTGATTACCTGCTGTGCCGCAGATGCTTATCCCGTAGGATTGCCGGTAAAACTAACTGAAAACCGGGCAGCTTATACCCCTGACACTTGGTTAGAAATTGAAGGTGAGATGATCACCGAAACCCTAGACGGCAAACGCCAACTTACCATCAAGGCAAACTCCCTCAAAAAAATAGAAGCACCGAAGAACCCGTATGATTATTAGACGATTTTAGATTTTAGATTGGCGAGGCGAAGGCAGTGATGAATCGAAAATCAAAAATCGAAAATCGAAAATGGGTGCAACCCGTTGATCGTCTGGCGCTAGCGCTGATGCTGGTGCTAAGCGTGCTGATTGGGCTAGTGGTGTGGGGTGGCGATGCCTGCGGTCCGAACTGTTTTTTAGTCACCGGGCCTCGCGTGCGGGATTTCAACTGGCAGGGTGAAAAAGTGGGTGTCGAGGATACTTCCTTTATTCTCACCTTTAGCCGCCCGATGGAACACAGCAGCGTGGAAGCAAATCTGCGAATCGCTCCACCCCTGCGCGGTAAATTCAGTTGGGCGGGGCGGAAGATGTCTTATACCCTCACTTCCCCAGCATCCTATGACACCGACTATAAAGTGGAATTGCAGGGGGCGCGAGAGCGCTTGGGGACTCAAGGGAAAACGGGGAGGGCAATTGTACCGTTTACGAGTCAGTTTCGCACCCGCGATCGCGCTTTTATCTACTTGGGCGTTGAGAAGGAAGAACAGGGACAGTTAATCCTCTACAACCTCACCCAAAACAAAAAAACCGTTCTGACGCCTAAAGACCTAGTGGCGATCGACTTTAAGGTGTATCCAGATGGCGACAAGGTTTTGTTTTCTGCCACCGACTGGACGAGTAACCAACCCGGTGTATCGGCACAACAACTGTACACCGTCACCACAGGACTCAATTACAAAACCGAAGGAAAAGCTGACAAGGATCTCGATCCAGCAGGCAGAATGAATCTGGTTTTAGATAATAAAAACTACCAGAATCTCAAATTTGACTTAGCTGCGGATGGGCAAACGATTGTGGTTCAGCGGGTGAACAGCCAAAATCCAGCCGAATTTGGCTTGTGGGTACTCCGACCGAATGCACCGCCGCAACCGCTGAATAACCAACCGGGCGGAGATTTTTTGATTGCGCCAGATAGTGCCTCGGTGGCAAGCGCACAAGGAGAAGGCATCGCCATTCTGCCGCTGACACCTGGAGCCAAACCGTTAGATTTTCTGCCCAAGTTTGGGATGGCGCTAGATTTTGCCAGAGATGGCTCGGCAGCGGCGATGGTGAAATTTAATACAGATTACACGCGATCGCTCTTTTTAGTCACCAACCAAGGCGTACAGAAAGAACTGCTGCGGACAAATGGCTCAATTCTCAACTGTCAGTTTGCCCCCTACAAGGAAACGCTCTACTGCCTGCTGACTCAGTTACTGCCAGGACAAGAGTACCAAGAACAACCTTACATTGCGGCAATTGACCTCCAGACAGAGGCAGGGACTCTGGATGCAAAGGCGATCGAGCCGCTGTTGCTTTTGCCCATCCAGCGGGATATTCAGATGAGTCTGGCACCGGATGGGTTAGCGCTGCTGTTCGACCAAATTGTTGCCACCGGGACAGCACCCACGGCAGACGGTTTGAGAACCAATGAAGGAGAGGCGATCGCTACCAGTCGCCTTTGGCTGCTTCCCCTAAGCCAGCCAAAAGCTGGAGAACCCCCAACCCAGCTCCAACCAGAGCAGCTGCCTTTCCCTGGATTTCATCCCCGCTGGATACCATAAAAGAGCCAAATTTTACTCATTTCAAAGGCAAAATAAAGAAGGAAATCCCTAAAAATTTTGCCTTTTTAATTTTTTATTTTTAAAATTTAATAATTTTTATCCTTCAAGGGTGTGCAAATACATAACTTCCTCGATCGGTACCGACAAGGAGAACGCGATTTTTCCTATGTAGACCTCAGTGGAGCCAGCCTCGGTGGGGTCAATCTCCGGGATATAAACTTAACGGGAGCCAACTTGAGCGGTGCCAACCTCAGCTGGGCTTGTCTGAACCAATCCAACCTCATCGGTGCTTGCCTGCACCAAGCCGATATGCGGAGCGCTACGCTCACAGGTGCCAATCTTAACCAGGCAACTTTGAGTCGCGCTCGGATGGTTAAAGTAGACTTGCGTTTAGCAACTCTCCAAGACGCCGACCTCAACTGGGCGGTTCTTCAGGAAGCAGACTTGAGCGGTGCTGACTTGTGTAGGGCGAAGCTGGATCAAATCAATCTCGAAAATGCCAAACTCAACGGCACTCAGTTAATCGAAGCCGAGTTGATGGAGGCAAATCTCCGTGGCGCTAGCTTGGTTGGTGCCAACCTCAGCGGCGCAAATCTCCGGGAAGCGCATCTAGAAGCCGCGAATTTACGAGATGCGATTTTAGTGGGCACCAACTTGACGGAAGCCGACCTCAGCGCCGCCTACCTGCGGGCGGCAAATTTGACTGAGGCAGACTTGCATCGGTCAATTCTCATCGGTGCCGATTTGAGCGAAGCGATTCTCAATAGTGCTGACTTGAGTCGGGTGAATTTGACTGGAGCTTATTTACTGAAAGCCAGCTTGCGAAAAGCTTATTTACTACGAGCGATCTTGCAGGATGTGTATTTGTTACGTGCCGACCTGAGTGAGGCGAATTTACGCGGGGCGGATCTGCGAAAAGCTGATTTGAGCGGGGCATACCTGGGTGACTGCACGATGTCTGAGGCAAATTTGAGCGATGCCTATCTTCTAGAAAGTCATTTGATTCGCACCAATCTCGACCAGGCGCAATTGACTGGCTGTTGCATCAGCAACTGGCACCTTGAGGATGTCGATCTTTCTAAGGTGGAGTGCCGTTATGTTTTTACCCGGTTTAATTACGCGACTAAAAAACCGACTGAGCGCTTTCCGGTGGGTCGGGATTTTGAGCCGGGGGAATTCGGCAGGGACGATAGCACAGGGGACGCGGACGGTGCGGAGGGTGCCACTACCATAGAAGTTTTTTTGAAAGAGGCTCCGAACTGGGAAGCGCTGGTGTTTACTCTGACTCAGGTGCAACTCGATTCTCCTGACTTGCAACTGAGGATTAAGTCTTACCAACCCCAGGAGGAGCAGTATCTGCTAAAACTGGCGTCGAGTCATTTTGTGAATGGGAAAACTCTGTCTCAACGAGTTTTGCAGCTATACCCGGAGATGCTTCAGTTGGTGGAGTCTAAGCGACAAGCGATCTTGGAGCTGCTGCAAATCAAGGCTCACCCAGAAAATCTCGTGACGCTGAAGGTACCGCCACCGCCACTGCCGCCACCGTCGCCTCCACCCGATTATCGGCTGCGGATTTATCAAGAGGTGGTGAAACAGATCCAACTGATTATCCTCTCCCAAGCGCCAGAGCAGTTGGTCGGAAGCGTGCAGCGGTTGTTGAATTTCCTTAAGAACGAGGGCATCTCGACGGAAGAAATCCAAAAGACAATGATTAGTCAGGCGCTTGTGAAGCGAGCCAAGCAAGACCAGATGTTCCAAAAGCAGTTGTTGCAGTGGGAGAAAACGGCGGATGAAACGGCTCGTTTTTCGATGGTGGGGGAGTCACTACGGCTAGCGATCGCGCTAATTTGGCCCCATCTTCCGCAAAAATAGAGTTGTCTATGTAGATCAGAGATCAGAAAAGGGTAGCGGATCGAGATCGGTTTCTGGCATCCGGGAAGGGTGAGAAGCGATCGCCACCGAAAAAGCAAATGTTTGCCAATAGACTCGGCAGCAGATTATCCTAAAGAACGCAATTTATGAGTTTTGGGTGGTTAAGAACCATTGTTTGAAAATATTAATGTTTCTACGGGTAGCAGAGGCAGTGACAGCAAAACCGCTGCTCATCAGTTTGATGGTTGGTCGCTAGAAGATCGAAATCCCGATGCGATTAAAGCTTGGATGCCGGTGTGGGAATGGTTCTACCGCTACTATTTTCGGGTTCAAACGGATGGCTGGCATCATGTGCCCCCAGAAGGGAAGGTACTGATTGTCGGTTCCCATAATGGAGGCTTGGCTTCGCCGGATACCTCGATGTTTCTGTATGACTGGTTTCGCCGGTTTGGCTACGAACGCTTAGCTTATGGACTAATGCATCCTTCTGCTTGGAAAACTCCTATCTTCGCGGTGCCAGCTGCCCAAGTAGGGGCACTGATTGCTCATCCGAAAGTAGCGATCGCTGCCCTTGGGCGGGGTGCTGCGGTACTCGTCTATCCCGGCGGGGCTGAAGATATGTTCCGTCCTTACAACCAGCGTTATCAAATTCACTTTGCAGGGCGTAAGGGGTTTATCAAACTGGCACTGCGGGAAGAAGCGCCAATTGTACCGATTATTTCTCATGGTGCCCACGAGACGCTGATTGTTCTAGCAGATTTCTACCAGCAGGTGCGACAACTGCATGAATGGGGCTTTCCCTGGAAGTTAGACGCTGACACGGGTGTATTTCCAGTTTATTTGGGGTTGCCTTGGGGACTGGGGATTGGCCCGATACCAAATTTTCCGCTGCCAGTGCAAATTCATACCCGCGTCCTCTCCCCGATTGTATTTGAACGCTATGGTCGTGCAGCAGCTAGCGATCGCGCTTATGTGAATGCCTGCTATGAAAAAGTCTGTACTCAGATGCAACTTGCACTAGACCGTTTAGTTCGAGAGGTTAGCGTGACTGGGCAATCATCGGTACCCTAAAAACGCACAGGAAGAAACGAACTGCAAAGAACAAGCGAGAAAAGAATACAAGAGGGCGATCGCACCGGGGATCTTCCCCTGCCAACCAACTTTTTCAACCAGTAGCGGCGAATTGATCGGAGCGAAGCGTGCTTGAGAGTAACCAGGACTCGCCGCACATCACCACATCTATGAGGGCAACCACAGGGGGATTGAACCCGAAAAAACGCTATATGTATAAGCTTTGCGTAAGTCCTGAGTAACGCTGCTTTGCTATCCCGCTACTAAATCATATATCTTGATTCATCCTCTGTATCGTGTTAGAGATGAGGACTTGAGGCTGCCAAGACTCAAGTGAATCTAGCAGAAGCAATCGAGATGGAAACAAGGGAATTGAGATGAGCATAGAGAGTTATGCACCACCAGTGAACCAGCTGCTCACCTATGGCAATTGCGCCGAGATGGACTTTGACAATTGGCCTGACTATCTAGAACTAGGTATTGCCCCCAAGGACATTCCTGACTTGATCCGCATGGCAACAGACAACGAGTTATACCGGGATGATGAAGATACTCTCGAATCCTGGGCACCCATTCATGCCTGGAGAGCATTGGGACAACTCCGCGCTGAGGCTGCCATTGAGCCGCTCATGGGCTTGTTTGAGAAACGGGAAAGCAACTACTGGGAATGGATTGCCGAAGAACTGCCATTAGTCTATAGCACGATCGGGCCAGCGGCGATTCCGGCTCTGGCAGCTTATCTAGCGGATACCTCTCAGGCGATATTCCCTCGCACAACTGCTGTTAACTGTTTGGAAGAGATTGCCATCGATTATCCTGAGGCTCGTGATGAGTGTGTTACGATTCTCACCCGTCAACTGAAATCGTTTGCAGAAAACGGTCCAGAATTTAATAGCTTTCTCATGGCTTCCCTGGTCGATCTGAAGGCGGTAGAGTCCGCGCCGTTGATGGAGCGTGTCTTTGCTGCCGATACCGTGGATCGTTTCTTGGTAGGAGACTGGGATGATGTGCAGGTGGAATTGGGCTTGAAGTCGCCTGAAGAGTTACCGAAGAAAGAATTTAACCGGAGCTTTCCAGGAAAGGGGGTCAGCGATCCTGGCTTCACGGGTTCATCAATTTCTCAGGAAACGAAAGGCTTTCGCTCTGGCAAGAGCGAAAGCAAACAGAAGTCTAAAAAAAAGATGTCCAAGGAGTCACGCAAGAAAAACCATAAAAAACGGAAGTGATTTGATTCGGGGTTGGCGATTGTTGAGGTGCGAACTGACTTTTTGAAGCGCTTGGCGATCGCCTCGGACTCAGCTGGGGTCAACTATATATACTTTTGATCCAGTGGTACGTTGTGCGATCGCTCATCATTTGCCTCTGCCTCTGATTCGGTATCAGCGATCGCTGGCACAGTCTCTATAAACTGGCTATCTAGCAGAAAAATTCCTCTGGCAAAGCGGACGCTCCAAAATCCCCCTGGACGCCGGTCAACGACAACACCCTCTTCCCCAAGCTGAATCACATCAGGAGGGCGCAGCATCGGCATCGGTTCCGCTGTTTTGACGTAAGGTGGCAACGCTACCACACGGACTCGCTCACCAATTACAAATTCTTTAGACATCGGTTTTTAGGTAATGAGTAGTTGGGAATTGTCAGTAGTCATTAGTTCTGAGTTCTTTGCTAGTGACACCAATGACTAATGACGACTGACTAATGACTACCTATCAAATATTCAAGGCGCTTGCCAAATCTTTTGATGATATTGCTCTACATTTCTGTAGGGATCTTCAGCAGCGTGAGCATGATCGTGACTATGGTGATGCCCATGCCCATGCCCATGATGAGAATGCTCGTGGGCGGGAGTGTGCCCGTTACTATTGCTAATGGCTGCTATCCTGAATTTGCACATTTCGCAGTTCATTTGCACTTGCCCCAACTGCGTCTCAATTTCTCGTTCTCTTAATACAGACAACAACTGAGGGTGAATGCCCATTTCTGGCAGGCAAGTCATGGAAATATCCGGGTATTGCTCCTGCTTTTGCGCGGTGATGTCAAAAATCTTTTTAACTAAGACTCCGGTAAATAGGAAGTACGGCAGGACGATAATTCGTTTAGGCTCGTAGAGTCTAGCACGACGGAACCCTTCTTCCAGACGGGGATGGGTAATGCCGATAAAGCAAGTTTCAACTGTGGCGTAGCCGCTACCTTCCCACAAAATCCGGGCAAGCTTATAAACATCGCTGTTAGCGTCAGGATCGCTGGAACCCCGACCGACAAAGAGCAGCACCGTTTCTGAGCGATTGTACTGGGGTTGGTCTAATTCCGAAAGACGCGATCGCCACAAATCCAAAATCCCTGGCGTAATCCCAAAATGACGCCCATAGTAAAACTTTACCTGGGGATGTCTAACCCTTGCCCGGTCTAACTCATTCGTCACATCAAACTTATTGTGTCGAGCTGCAAATAGCAGAATCGGCAATACCGAAAGTTCCGTGTAACCCTCTTCTACACAGCGATCGACCCCCTCCTGTATCGTAGGAGCAGTGAGTTCCAAAAAACAAGGTACAACAGGACGCGACGTGTCTAAAGCTTGATACGCGGCGGCAAAATCTAAAAGACTCTGCCGTCCATCCTCATCTCTGGTGCCATGACCAACCATCAACAACGGACGGTGTAAAGGCAGCGGCGGCAATTGAATCGACTGGGGAGTAGGGGATTCTAGCCCCATCAGATCGGTTGAATTTATACTAGGCATCAATTTTATTGCTCCTTTCCCGTGCAAGGCAGGAAATTAGACTGTATGAAGGTACTAGGTACTAAGTAGGCATTCTGGCTTACGAGAGTCGCCTCGTTTACAGCTGCCGCACAGCCCCGGACTTACACCGGCGTTTCCCCACGTTGTTACCCTTTACGTGTGCCTTGATATCTTAGCCGATCCGGTCACAGCTCAAAATCCAGGGGGAGGGGGTATCCCCAAGACGCTCTTCTATGCAAATTGTTTCATTCAAGAAGGGAAAATGAAGGAAAATTTTTACAAATTTATCGAACATCTTTCTAAAGTCAAGTCTTCCAACCAGATGTTTTATCAATATTTTGATGAATTGATAGTTAAGATAGCAATTCTCGTTTGGATGGAGTACGATTTGATCCCACCCCGCTTTTCCGGAAGGGGTTCAATATTCCCCCTCCCCGCTTTTCGGTGATGGGGTTGGGGTTCCGAGTCTATTGCCTGACAAATCTCGGATGTGTAGGCTGGACTCTTGGAACGAAACCCAGCACTAGTGCAGTTTGCCCTAGTTACTCTCCCTTGAAGGCTAAAGCCTTACGGCATGAACGCGCCTACGCTTACGCTCTACCATTCCCTACGATTTTTCTAAGGGTTTCAGGAGTTTTGGATAGTCTTTCAGGGTTTCGAGTCTATTGCACGCTTAGTCAGAACCGCTATAAGGTAAAAAGGCATTTTTTGTTTCAAGTGTAAAAACAGAATTAACGCTTAAATAATTGCAGAGCTTCTTCTTTTAAAAGTCCTTTTGTCAGTTTTATTTCCTTTAACCCTTTTTCAATAATTTCTTCGCTAGATAAGTTGATTTGGGAAACACCAGCCGCAATTAAATCTTGAATTGAAGCTCCAAATATAATTTCAGATATCCCTGCCCATATACAAACCGTCGTACACATTGGGCACGGTTCGCAAGTTGTATACAAGGTATAACCTTCTAAAGAAGGATTTTTTCTTTCTTTTGTTAAACGGCGAATCGCGTTAACTTCTGCGTGGGCAGTTGGGTCATTATCCGTTTTGACAGTATTGTGTGCTTTAATAATTACTTGATTATCTTTAACAATTACTGCACCGTAAGGAGCATCTCCTAGCTTTGCTTCTTCCAAGGCTATCTTCATAAAACTTTCTGGTTTCATCTAACTCCTGTAGCTAAAAAATAATCTTTCTGGATGCAACCTTCTTTTACCCTTTTTTAAGGTTAGGACTTACGCAAGAACTCTCTGAAACTCTTATTCCTTCGTGTCCTTTGCGTCCTTCGCGGTTCGTTTTTCCATGACTTTGCGTAAGTCCTGAAGGTATAGGTAGCGGTTCAAACCTTAAGTTAACCTAACAAAATGATAGGAAATCCTAATTATTTAATCTTTGAGCCTCAGCAAGCCATGTCGGATGCCGTAAAGCACTCTATCAATCAGAATATGTTCTGCTTCTTTGAGTGAATCCTGCAATAGCCCTGCTCTTATTTGTTGCTGGTCGGTACGAGTAATTTTACGCGATACCAAAATTTTATCGCTCAGTGTCGTGACCGTGTATAGGGTTGAACGGCTAGAGCTAGCATCACAATTCTAGAACTCTTTAATAGATCGGAAATTATTTTTTATTTCCTTCCCCGTGATGTTACCCTAAGCGACAAGGTGAATGTCTTCTTCCTATAGAGTGATACGTGTCACTCTATTATTTATTAGCGCCTTGAATGCTTCTGGAAACTCTACTATGCGCTTGACTTCGCTCGATGTATTTCGAGGTATTGCCATTGCGGGAATGATTTTAGTTAATCAGGCGGGAGTCGCCGACCAAGTATATCCTTTCCTGGAACACGCAGAATGGCACGGCTGCACCCTCGCAGACTTGGTATTTCCCTTCTTTCTATTTATTGTCGGCGGGGCAATGACCTTTTCCCTTTCCAAATACGCGGAAGGGAACCGCCCTACTGCCGCTGTTTATAGACGAATTTTACGCCGAGCGGCGATTCTTTTTGCCCTCGGTTTGCTGCTGAACGGCTTCTGGAATTATGACTTCAGCACCATCCGCATCATGGGTGTCTTGCAGCGGATTAGCCTTGCCTACCTGCTGGCTGGTCTGATAGTTCTTAACGTGCCACGCAAAGGACAGTGGGCACTAGCAGCACTGCTACTAATTGGGTACTGGGTGGCGATGTCTTTTATCCCTGTTCCCGATTATGGAGCTGGTGTCTTAACGCGGGAAGGTAATTTTGGGGCTTATATCGACCGCCTGATAATTGGCACAGCGCATCTGTATAAGGGAGATAATTTCAACTCTATGGGAGATCCGGAAGGTCTTTTCAGCACTCTTCCAGCGGTTGTCACCGTCCTCACCGGCTACTTTACGGTTGACTGGATACGCACCCAACCAATACAGTCGCGCACCAGTATCGGTTTGGTCTTGTTTGGCATTGCTTGCCTAGTCGCTGGATGGGCGTGGGGGTTAGACTTCCCCATCAACAAGAAACTGTGGACGAGTTCTTTCGTTCTTTTCACTACTGGTTGGGCGTTGCTGTTGTTGGCAGCTTGTTATGAATTGATGGAAGTGCGGAAGTTCCGCCGCTGGGGGAAGTCGTTTGAAGTCATGGGGTTAAACGCTATCTTCGCGTTCGTCGCCTCAGTTCTGCTGATTAAAATCTTAGTTAAAACCCACGTCGGAACCGGCGAAACCGCCCCAACTACTTACAACTGGATCTATGAGAATGTCTTTGTGTCTTGGGCGGGAGCGATGAACGGCTCTTTATTGTTCGCCATCGTGACATTGTTGTTCTGGTGGGCGATTCTGTACGCCATGTATCGCCAAAAGTGGTTTTTGAAAATTTGAGGTACCACTTCCTAACGACTCCAGAAATGACCGGGATCACTTAGTTTTTAAGCTGTTGTCACAATTTTTTCTAGCTGGCATCACTGGGGATGGTTCGGAAAAAGCTGAGAGTAGATATATTAAATTCTTGATTTGACAATGACAGCTGAGTTTTTTCCGACCCAAGTGACTATCGAGGATCTAGTTGCTCAGATATTCGTCTCCCGCCGGATTACTCCTGTGAACCAGTACCAGCTGAAAACTGTCCTGCTCACTAAAGATTGGCTAGACGAAGAAGAACAAACCATGCTCAACCGGCTATTTTATGGTGTCCGGCATGGTTTGCTGAAACTAGGGGAATGAGTCGAAGGTATTGGTCAAAAAGCTGCTAAGAACGGCATACGCTTAGCGATCGCTCTCTAAATTAACGAACCGCCAAGGACGCAGAGGACGCAGAGAGAGTTAGGAAGAGAGAACGATGCGGCGGATGCCGTCTTTGAGGAGAGGGACGTTGAAGTTGATGAGCAGGGCAAGAGGATAGTTAGTCATTTTAAGGTAGGAGAGGACTTGGGCTTGGTGAATAGGATCTAAGTTTTGGACAGCTTTCAATTCCACAATTAGGACATCGCCAACAAGAAAATCTAATCTGCCTTCACCAACTTGATGACCTTTATAAGTAACAGCTAGCGTTTTCTGAGGTTTAGAAAATATTCCCCGCAACCGAAACTCCACTTCCAGCGCCTCCTGATACACAGACTCCAAAAATCCCGGTCCCAACACTCGATGCACCTCCATCGCCGCACCTATCACAGCATACGCAAGTTTATCCACCTCCTGACTTGGCTCTCTTCTCTTGGCGTCCTTGGCGTCTTGGCGGTTCGTTCTCATATACCCTCCCCTACCGTATGGCAAAATTTATGTAAAGCCGTCTTCATTTAGTCTTCCCAGCATGACCGCAACAATCCCCGCCCTCGCCAGCCAATACGACCCCACTACGACAGAAACCAAGTGGCAGAAGTTCTGGGAAGAAAACCAAGTCTTCAAAGCCGACCCCAATCATCCAGGCGTTCCTTACTGCATCGTCATTCCGCCGCCCAACGTCACGGGTAGCTTGCACATGGGACACGCCTTCGAGAGTTCCCTGATTGACACCCTCGTGCGCTACCACCGGATGAAGGGACGCAACACTCTGTGGGTACCGGGAACCGACCACGCCAGTATCGCGGTGAACGCCGTACTGGAAAAACAACTTCAGGCAGAAGGAAAAACTCGCCATGAGGTGGGACGCGAGAAGTTTTTAGAACGGGCTTGGCAGTGGAAAACCGAATCTGAGGGAACCATTGTTAATCAGCTGCGGCGTTTGGGCGTCTCAGTAGATTGGACGCGGGAACGCTTCACGATGGATGAAGGCTTATCCAAAGCAGTGTTGGAAGCTTTTATCCAAATGTATGAGGAAGGATTAATTTATCGCGGCAATTACTTAGTGAATTGGTGTCCTGCAAGTCAATCTGCTGTGTCTGACTTGGAGGTGGATAATCAAGAAGTCAACGGGCATCTGTGGCACTTCCGCTATCCCCTCACGGATGGCAACGGCTATGTGGAAGTGGCGACGACTCGACCGGAGACGATGCTGGGCGATACAGCGGTGGCGGTGAATCCCAACGATGACCGCTACAAGCATTTGATTGGGAAGACGCTGACGCTGCCAATTATGGGGCGAGAAATTCCGATTATTGGCGATGAATTGGTTGACCCGGCTTTCGGGACGGGTTGCGTGAAGGTGACACCCGCGCATGACCCCAATGACTTTGAAATGGGTCAGCGTCACTCTTTGCCGTTTATCAACATTATGAATAAGGACGGCTCTTTAAACGAAAATGCCGGAGAATTTCAGGGGCAAGACCGCTTTGTTGCCCGGAAGAATGTGGTACAGCGACTGGAAGCAGACGGCGTTCTGGTGAAGGTGGAGGAGTATAAGCATACGGTTCCTTATAGCGATCGCGGAAAAGTCCCCGTCGAACCTCTCCTCTCTACTCAGTGGTTTGTCAAAATTCGCCCTCTGGCTGACCGGGGGCTAGAGTTTCTGGACGATAAGAATTCACCGGAGTTTGTGCCAGAACGCTGGACGAAGGTTTATCGTGACTGGCTAGTAAAATTAAAAGATTGGTGCATTTCTCGCCAACTGTGGTGGGGACACCAAATCCCGGCTTGGTATGTGGTGAGTGAAACAGGCGACGCAATTACCGACGAAACGCCGTTTGTGGTCGCACGTACCGAGGCAGAGGCACAAGAAAAGGCACTGGCACAATTTGGAGAAAATGTCAAGCTAGAACAAGACCCAGATGTTCTCGATACCTGGTTCTCTTCTGGTCTGTGGCCTTTTTCTACTCTGGGTTGGCCCGAACAGACGCCGGATCTCACAACCTACTACCCCACCACAACCCTCGTGACTGGCTTTGACATCATCTTCTTCTGGGTTGCCAGAATGACGATGATGGCGGGGCACTTTACGGGAAAAATGCCTTTCCACGACGTTTACATCCACGGCTTAGTGCTGGATGAGAACGGCAAGAAAATGTCTAAATCTGCCAACAATGGCATCGATCCGCTGTTGCTGATTGACAAATACGGCACCGATGCTCTGCGCTACACCTTAATTAAAGAAGTGGCTGGGGCGGGTCAAGATATCCGGATGGAGTACAATCGCAAGACGGATGAATCGGCAACGGTTGAAGCTAGCCGCAATTTCACTAACAAATTGTGGAATGCTGCCCGGTTTGTGATGATGAATCTGGATGGCAAGACGCCGCAACAATTGGGTTCTCCCCCCACTCCTCACTCCTCAGTCCCCAGTCCTCACTCCTCAGTCCTCACTCCTCCGCCCTCAGTCCTCACTCCTGACTCCTCACTCCTCAGTCCTCAGTCCTCACTCCTCACTCCTCACTCCTCAGTCCTCAGTCCTGAACTATGCGATCGCTGGATTCTCTCCCGCTACCATCAAGTGGTGCAGCAAACCGGCGACTACATCGACAACTATGGTCTCGGTGAAGCCGCTAAGGGAGTGTATGAATTCTTTTGGGGCGATTTCTGCGACTGGTACATCGAACTGGTCAAATCTCGCCTGCGCCCGGATGCCCCCGCCTCCTCGCGGTTGGTTGCTCAGCAAACTCTCGCTTATGTGCTGGAAGGAATTCTAAAATTACTCCATCCTTTCATGCCACACATTACCGAGGAAATCTGGCAGACGCTGACTCAAGCGGGTGAAGGCAAAACCTTGGCGTTACAATCTTATCCCACAGCCGATTCGGCACTCATTAACCCGGATTTAGAGCAACAATTTGAGCTACTGATTGGCACAATTCGGACGATTCGCAACTTACGGGCAGAAGCAGATATTAAGCCAGGGGTGAAGGTGTCAGCAATCTTGCAGACCCAAAGCGATAAGGAACGGCATATCCTCTTGGCTGGGCAATCTTATATTCAAGACTTGGCAAAGGTGGAAGAATTAACCATCCCAGGAACAAAATCTACCACCACATCCGCCGAGACACCCAATCAGGCGATGTCTGCCAACCAAAAAGGCAACTTTAAAATTAGCCCAATTTTCTTGCCATTTTTACTGTTGCTGCCCTTGTTCTTTTTGGTGAGTATTGGTGTAATTGCCCTGGCAAAAGTGGCAAAACAAATTCTCGGAACCAGTGTCTCAGAAGTCAAACAAGTTGGTGCTACGAATCCTCCATCCACCGTCCCTCCCTCAGAATCGGCGAGTACTGCACAAGCAGATACGCCACAAGCGATCGCTGGTGTCGTGGGTACGGTGCAAGTTTTGATTCCCCTGGCTGGTGTCGTCGATGTGGATGCTCTGCGTGCCAAACTAGAGAAAAATTTGAACAAAGTTGAAGCAGAAGCAAAAGCCCTTTCGGGACGTTTGAGCAATGCCAATTTTGTTGATAAAGCACCCGCTGATGTCGTCAAGGGAGCGCGGGACGCCCTTACCGAAGCCGAGAAACAGGCAGAAATTCTGCGCGAACGACTGGCGCGACTGTAGAAGCGATCGCGTAGGGGTTCATATATCTCGCCCCTACGAATCCCGCTCTGGGTTACACTCTCCTCCTGGCGGGGGAAGAAGAAAAGGGTTGTTTAAAATAAAATACGCCCGTAAAGTTAGGGTGCCCAGTTTTATTAATTTAAAGACAAAATAGCAATGCGATATTTTGCCGAAGTGCAAAAAAATGAATCATCAGGCAGCATGGAACTGCGAATCCTAGCTCAGCAAACCTCTGACAATATCTGGGCAGTGGTTGATAAGGAATCTGTCGTTCCTGCCTCTGAGATTCCATCCTTAAGCGAAGGTTTGTTGGTTCTAGCAGACCTGGGCGAGAATCAGCAGATTCTAAGTATCCACGAGGCCAAAAACTGGGTTTTGGATTTAGTGCAGCAGTACCTGACAAGTAGCATTACTCCTGCTTTTTTGCAGCAGGAAGCCGAACGGGCTGAACACTGGCGGCAAGACCTGACTTTACAAAGTCAGGAATTGGCTCGCAAAAATTTGGAAATGGAAGCGCGTCGCGAACAAATTCAAACTTTGGAACAAGAACTCGAACAGAAGAAGAAGCAATTAGAAGCCTTAGAAGCAGACCTAAAAAAAAGAGGCAGCAACTAGAGGTAACGCCGCATCAGGGAACGTTTGCAACCCTTGGCAATACTTTTCGGATAAGACAACCCTAACCCCCCACCCCTTACAGAGAACGGGTGGGGCAGAGGTGAGAAACCAAAAACTAAGTTAAAACATTATCGTTGGCAACCCTTGGCGAGGGCTTGGGGAGAAAGACGCCCGTGGTGGTTCGTTGCGGCTCCCCTAACAGCACCACAGAGCAAGTGAGATGCTGAACCAGCTGCGTGGTGACATCGCTAACTTCCAGACCCCCCGCAGTGCGGTATCGTAGCGATCGCAAGACAATCAAATCAAAAGAGCGAACTGTATTGAGAATCGCTGCTGCCACATTCTCATGCTGAATCACTTCAATCTCAAAGTTCGTTTCCGGTGCCCACTTCGAGGCTAAAAGAGACAGTTGCGATCGCGTCCACGCTATCTTAGCAGCCGAAGTTCTAGAATTGCAGACGTGTAACAACGTCACCTGAGCTTGATTGGACTCGGCTAAGATTTTCGCAAACCGTAACGGTTGTATCCCTTGCCCCGTCAAGTTTTCCACCGGCACCAAGATGCGGTGAAAATTCAGAGGCGAATCCAAAAGGCGTGTCACCACAACTGGACAATGGGACGCCCACAGCACGCTATCAATCACATTGCCAAATAAACGCGCCCTGAAGCCCGTCCGCTTGCCCCAGCCCATGACAATTAAACTCGCTTTTTGTTCGCGACTGGCGCGGCTAATTCCGTGAGCAATGTCGTCATCCAGGCGCAGCAGCGGCTCCGCTTTCACACCCAGTTCGCCAGCGAGTTCCGTAGCTCGCTCAAGTAGCATCTCACTGCGTTGGAACGCGGCTTCCATCTGCGGTGCGTCCATCTGAGCATTTGTTGTCGTAATGGCTAAAGGCACAATTCGTCCAGCTTCATGCCGCGCCAATAGCGCCGCCATTTCCATCAAATACTTCTCAGTCTGCGGATTGTAGACGGGTACAACCACTGTAAAAGGATGGCTTGCCGATGCATTTCCCTCATCCAGTCGAGTTTTATCGCTCTCAAGTGGCTCAGCTTCCGTTACGGTTAGTCCAGGTGCGACCCGACTGGTAATCAGCGGCCCTAGCGTTGCCGTTACCAGCATCAAAACCAGGACGCTGTTTAAGACACCCTCGGTCAGGAGCCGCTCACCCGCCGGGTTGAGCGCCCGATAGCCCACGAGCGTTGCTGCCAACGTTGCCGCCACCTGCGGTAGCGACAGCGACCACATCGTTAGCATCTCGCGCCAGTTGTAGCGGTAGACGAATTTAGCCAACAGAGCCGCTAAAAACTTACTACTAATCAAACCCACCACAATCGCTAGCGTTAGCCAGATAGAGCTGAGCGTTTTAATAAAAGCCGGGATATCAATCAGTAGCCCCATATCCACAAAGAAAATCGGGATAAACAGGACGCTACCGACAAAAACTACCTTTTCCTTTACCGGCCCTTCCCCCACAACATCATTCACCGCCAGACCGGCAAGGAAAGCTCCGACAATTTTTTCCACGCCGATTAACTGGGCACCCAACGCCGCCAGAAATAGTGCCAGGAGTACAAATAAAAATTGATTGCCTTCTTCTTCCCCAGTGCGTCGGAAAAACTCTCGACCCGCCCAATCAAAGCCAAACAAAATGACCGCAGAGTAGACAATCAACGACCCAAAAAGGGTGAGCAGCTTCACAATCGTGAAGTCGCCTCCATGAATTCCTACACAAACAGCCAATACCAGTAGAGCGCCAACGTCAGTGAAGATGGTCGCTCCAATTGTCACCGTGACGGCTTCGTTCCCCACAACGCCTAGACGACTCACAATCGGGTAAGCCAAGAGGGTATGGGAGGCAAACAGAGAGCCAATCAAAATTGAAGCGTTCCAGTCAAAGTTAAATACACGCCCCACGATTGTTCCCATAATTAGAGGCACTAAAAAGGTAAACGTGCCAAAACCGGCAGAGCGATGCTTAGTTTTGCGGAACTGTTCAATGTCAACTTCTAGCCCTGCCACAAACATCAGGTAAACTAACCCGATGTCTGATAGCAGTTGCATCGTCTCTGATTCATTCTGAAGCAGCTTCAACCCATTAGGCCCAAGTACCACTCCAGCTGCCAGCAAACCAACCAGTCCTGGCAGTCGCAGCCGCTCAAAAAAGATGGGCACGGTCAAGATGACTACTAGCAAAAGAGCGAAGGGAACTATTGGTTCCTTTCGGAACACTTCCAAAATCGGTTCCATAAACAGCGGCTTGGAGATGAGTTTGAAGCGATGCTTTCAAAAGTCAGCAACGACGCTGACTTTTGCAGCATGGTGGTATCACTGGAGACATCCTACAGAAAAACCGTTTTTTGCGCCCTACCTCTAAAGAAATAGCGGTGCATGGTGCAGTAGATGAATATATTTTGGATCTACAGGGTGCCCCAACGGATGCGCCCCTAAGCGCGAACGACCGCTATTTTGAGGATAAAACATCTCAGGACTCGCCGCACATCACCACATAGTGTGGGCAACCACAGGGGGATTGAACCCGAAAAAACGCTATATGTATAAGCTTTGCGTAAGTCCCGATCTTTCATTTTTGGGCGTTAAGCTTCTAGGGTGTCCACTGCCTATAAACGGATTTGGCTCAAAATATACCTCAAGCGGTCGTAGTCGTCCTTGAGAAGGACGCTGAGGGTTCGTCCTGCCTTCACTAACCAGTCACGGTCAGCCTTGCGTAGTTGATAAATTTCTCGAATCGCTGCTGCAATCAGCGCCTCCACGGGCGCACCCATGACCTGCAATAAGGTTCTTAAGAAATCCATCTGTTCGCTGAAGTGAACAATTTCCTCCGGTTCGCAGTGGTAAACCGCTTGATGAATTTGCGGCGGACGAGGCGGCAGGTACTGATAAATCGTTCCACCAAGTCGCTTAGAACCATTGACCCCTTGATGGGTGGCTTCAAACCCAACAATAGCGGCGCGGAACTCGGTTTTCAGCATGGCAAATATTTGAGGTTGCTGCTCTCGCAGTTCCTGCAATGATAGCCCCAAGGCTCTTGCCCGGTGAACGGAATCAATTGGGCTGGTGCAGGCATGATAAACAACAGCAAAGACGAGATTTCCCGACTCTTCATCTGTAGCCTTGACCCAGCTGCCAAAGGGTGGCATGACGGGGAAGCTCAAGTCTTCCGGATCGAGACATTGTGCCAGGAATTCAGTCGTTGCCGTCTCAATCACCTCAGCAATATGGTTGGCGGGGCGATCGCCCGTGGCAAACTGTGGCAGGGGAAGTCGCATATTTTTGGTAATGGATAATCGGTACTGGGTAATCGGTAATCAGTAGTTCATGGTTCGTGGTTCATTGGGTAAGAACTATGAACCATGAACCATGACTAATTACCAATTACCTTTTTCCCAATCTTATTTTGCTTTTTTGCGACCCGCTGTTGTCTCTACAAGTTCTAATTCTGATAGTTGGAAGGTGACGATTTTATCCCAATTGCCCCCTTCAAATAGGACTGCTGCCTTGCCCTCGCTAACCCGTTGGACTAGCCCTTTAAAGCCGTAGTAGATATCGTTAGTATTCTTTACTCGAACAGCCGTTCCAGGCAGAATCATGATTTTTTCTCGCTTAAGTTTTCATTTATTAGCTTAATAGCAGTTAGGAGTCATTCGTCATGGGTCAAACGAGTGACGAATGACGAATGACAAAAAGCTAAAACTTCAATCGGTGTCGATAATTGGCCACAGACTCTACAATCCCCAGCGCTAAAAAATTCTTCAACATCGCTGAACGACCATAACTAATCCAGGGAAGGGGAATGCCGGTTACGGGTGCAAGTCCCATCGTCATGCCTAAGTTGACAACCACCTGAAACACAATCATCGATAAGACGCCAATTGCTAATAGAGAGCCAAAGTTGTCTTTAGCATTTTGGGCAATAATCACCAAGCGCAGGCAGATCAACCAAAAGATAAATAGCAGAACCAAACCACCTGCAAAGCCGAGTTCTTCGCCAATTGCAGAGAAAATGAAGTCAGTGTGCTGTTCCGGAATAAAGTTAAGTTGGGTTTGGGTTCCCTTGTGAAGTCCTCGTCCCCAAAGTTCGCCTGCGCCAATGGCAATACGAGATTGGATCAGGTGGTATCCGCCGCCGAGGGGGTCTAGATCCGGCTTAAGGAACAATATCAATCTGTCTTTTTGATAGTCTTTCAAAAATCCCCAGAGGATTTGTCCTAACTCGCCTCCCACCAGGTTGACGACGATCGCTCCGATGGCACCCGACAAAGGCCACGGTAAGGTGCGCCAACCAATAATGCCCATGATTGCCGTCCAGAGGAACCATCCGGGCATAAATACGTTAAACAAGATAGCCGAAATCACCGGAGAAGCCAGCAGTATTAGCCAGCCGGGATTGGCATTCCCCCAATAGAGCATACCCAGCACGATCGCTCCAAAGACCAAGGAGGTTCCCAAGTCGGGCTGCAAAAATACTAAAATCCAGGGAACCGCAGTCACGCCCAAAGCTCTCAAAACAGATGGAATGGTGGAGGCGGGTCGAGTATGTAGAAGAGCCGCTAGGGTGATAATCACCCCTAATTTAGCAAATTCAGAGGGTTGAATGTTAAAGCCGCCGATAGTAATCCATCGTTGGGCACCTTTGGCGCTGGTGCCAATAATCATCACCCCGATCAGGGACAAATTGGTGATGCCATAAATAATCCAGTGCCACTGGAGCAGGTTCTCGTAACGCGATCGCGCGATAAACATCGCTAATGTCAACCCAATGCCGCCAATCAACCAGTGCCACCACCAGTCTGTCAATCCCTGGTTAAGTTCGGCACTGCGGATCATCACACCTCCAAAAATGGTGAGTCCAACAGTCAGTGCCAATAGCAGCCAATCTACCTCCTGCCAAGGGGAGAGCAGCGATCTCCAGCGAAAACCAGTTAGTGACTTTTGTAACATTGCTCAAGAATTAAAAATTAAAAATTAAAAATTAAAAAGGCAAAACTTTTAACTTTACCTTTTTAATTTTTCTTAAGTTAAGGCGGCGACAGAGACTTTGCCCGCGATCGCTTGAGCGATCGCCATCAGCGCTTTGGCAGAAGCCGACTCAGGATCGGCAACCACAATCGGCACTCCTGCATCGCCCCCCTCTCGCACGGGCATTTCTAGCGGTACGCAACCCAGCAACGGCACGCCGAGTTCTTGCGCCATCTTTTCACCGCCTCCAGAGCCAAAAATGTCATACTGCTTATCGGGCATATCGGGTGGAATAAAATAACTCATATTTTCCACCATTCCCAACACAGATACTCCCAACTGCTGGAACATCCTCAAGCCCTTACGCGAATCCAACAAAGCCACCGTCTGCGGCGTCGTCACAATTACTACCCCAGCCATTGGCACCGCCTGCGCTAGAGTTAACTGAGCATCTCCAGTGCCGGGAGGCATATCCACAATCAAATAATCTAGTTCCCCCCACTGCACTTGGTAGAGAAACTGGCGAATAATTCCATTCAACATTGGTCCCCGCCAGATCACCGGCTGATCCTTGTCAATCAAAAACCCCATTGAAACTAATTTGACGCCGTAGTTAAAAGCGGGTTCCAACTCTTCACCATTGGCACCTTGCCGCACGCTTATCTTGGCGTCTGACAATCCCAGCATCGTCGGGTCATTAGGTCCGTAAATATCCGCATCAATCAGACCGACTTTAGCTCCTAAATGTGCTAAAGCCACTGCCACATTCACCGCCACAGTACTTTTGCCCACACCGCCCTTGCCACTAGAAATCGCGATAATATTTTTTACACCAGCAATTCCTGCGCGATCCGGAAGCGATTTTTGTTGGGGCGTCTCAGCCGTGACATCCACCACTACATCTGTCACTTCTGGTAAATTTTTCTTTAGCGCCTGCTCGCACTCTTCCACGATGAACTGGCGTAGCGGACAGGCAGGTGTCGTCAGCACCAGAGTGAAGCTGACTTTTCCGGAGTCAATTTGCACATTGCGAATCATGTTCAACTCGACCAAACTCTTGCGGAGTTCGGGATCTTGCACGGGTCGCAATACTTCTAAAACTGAGCTGGCATCAAGCATAACTAGGTTACTTGCATTCCTTATCCCAGATATTGCACCTGGGACAAAACGATCGGGGTTCTCTCTCTTCAAGTATCTTAACGGTTTGTTTGATGCGATTACGCTATGCAGCTCAGGTTCTAATTTTGGATTGTTAATTGCTAATTGATAACTCCCTCTCTTTGGCTCTCCCCTCTCCTCACTCCTCAGCCCTCAGCCCTCAGCCCTCACTCCTCAGCCCTCACTCCTGACTCCTCAGTCCTCACTCAGTCCTCAGCCCTCAGCCCTCAGCCCTGACTCCTGACTCCTCAGCCCTCAGCCCTGACTCCTGACTCCTCAGCCCTCAGCCCTGACTCCTGACTCCTCAGCCCTCAGCCCTCAGTCCTCAGCCCTTAGCCTTGAGCGGCGTTGCATAATAAAGTATGAATTCAAGGTGCTTAGCCATGCAATGTCCTCGTTGTGGTTCTACTCATACCCGTAAGAATGGTGTGAAGCAAGGTAAGCAAAATCACATCTGTGCGGAATGTGGT